>JAFTPE010000046.1 GCA_017463425.1 Clostridia bacterium
CCACAAACTGCTTGACGAAGCGCAAGCAGGCGACACCGTAGGTGCGTTGCTTCGGGGTATCAACAGAACGGATATCCAGAAAGGTCAAGTTATCGCGAAGCCCGGTACGGTTGCTACGGGTACGGAATTCACCGCTCAGGTTTACATTTTGACGAAAGAAGAAGGTGGCCGTCACACGGCATTCTTCAACCATTACAGACCTCAATTCTTCGTTCGTACGACGGACGTTACCGGTATGATCGAGCTTCCCGAAGGTGTTGAAATGGTTATGCCTGGTGACAATATCGAAATGAAAGTTGTTCTTATTAAGCCCGTTGCTTTGGAAGAAGGTCTTCGTTTCGCTATCCGTGAAGGCGGCAGAACGGTTGGTTCCGGTGTTATCGCGAAAATTATTAAATAATTTCGCTTAACGATAAAATTAAACAGAAAACAGCTTATCGCGAGATAGGCTGTTTTTTTGCTCTAAAAACGCCATTTTGATACGATTGAGTATTTATCCGTTTCAGAATAAAACGTTGAAATTTTGCCTAATTAAAGCCGTAATACGCAATGATAAAGTAGTAACGTATTGTCAATTTAAAAGTTGTGTAGTCAATTTCCTTGCTTGAAATTGCAAAATATGTTATAATAATAAGCAGAGGTTGTAATATGGTTGGACATACAGGTAAACAACGCAAAAAAGATGCAATCCTTTCGATTACGGTTGTATTTCTTTGCTTAATAATGCTTGTGTTTGAGTTTTCTGTAATTCGTTTTTCGCGCAACGATCGCAAAAACGAATGGATATCTGTGATTTTTTCACAAACAGCAGGAATGATAGCGGTGGTGCTGATTATGTATCGCTTTGGCTTGAAGCTCTTTAAAAAGCTGCAAAATTGGCTGTATTTGCTGCCTTGCCTGTTGATTGCGGTTGATAATTTCCCGTTCTATTCCTATTTTCAAGGCAATATGCGGTTTGTCGATAGAAGCCTATCCAGTGTTCTGTTGTTTGCGGGGTATTGTCTTGTTATAGGTATGTTTGAGGAGTGTGTGTTCCGTGGATTGATATTCTCCATACTTGCAGGTTACTTTTCTAAGGATAAAGCAGGATTAATTAAAACCTTTGTAATATCCTCGGTTTTGTTCGGTTTGGCGCACATATTTAACGTATTTGGCGGAAACGTCGGTGGAACGTTACTACAAGTAGGGTATACTACGTTGACGGGCGGTTTGTTTGCGTTTGCTTTGATAAAAACCAAAAACGTCTTGTGTTGCGGGATTATACACGCCGTATATAACTTTTGCGGGCTTCTCCTTTCCGAGCAAGGTCTTGGCGGGGGAATCGTATTTGACCTTGGTACGGGTATTATTATGGCGGTTATAAGCGTATGTGTGGCGGTATTCGTGTTTTATTCCTTGTATACTTATAAAGAGGACGAATTAACGGTGCTATATAGCCGGTTAGGAATAAAAATACCTGAAAAGCAAGAAAATGAAGCGAAAAACAACGTGTAAGTGCAAGATTGTATACTTTTCTTCAAACATGTACTATGTCAGATATAATACCTATGCTTGACATAATACTTCCTTAAAAGTACTATACTAGACATAATAATTATGTCTGACATAGCTGTATTTGTTATCATGTATGTAATGCAAATAAAGGAAGTGAATATACAAAGAACCAACGTTCGAGCAATCGGGCGTTGTTCTTTTTTATACAACGACAGGCGAGTCGTAAAACACGAACAGGTATAAAAATCACAACGTAGGATGATGGCTACGATAAAAGGCACAAGAAAAACGGACGGCATTTGCCGTCCGTAATCGTTTTCAATACGTTTTATTTAATATTGTTCCACATTCTGTTTGCGTCCTCGTTCGTTTTCTTATCGAAGTATTTCATAACGACTAAGCGATTGATTGTTGTGCTGTCGGGGTATTGAGCGAATAGTTGACGGCGCGTTTGTTCCTCGGTGGTGGTAAGCACGTAATTTTCCCCGAAAAAATAGGAAAGGTCGTACGTTGCATCACCTTCTTCGTCACCATACGTTTCATCTACGTAGGAAAATACCTCGTCGCCGCCGATACAGCTTGTATAGCCGATATAGTACATATTGCGTACGACGTTTTCGGGAATGGACAGGAAATTGATGAAAGCAGTTGCCGCATCTACGTTTGCGCCCTGCATCATTACCCAACCGTCAAACCAAAGGTTGGAAGCCGAAGAGGGAACGCTGTATTCAAGCAACGTATTTTCGTCATACGCTTCCGCTTCGTCGAGGATATAGACGGCATCCCCGCTCCATTGATAGGACGCGGCAAGCTCGCCTGTAATGACGGCGTTTTTGCCCTCGTCCGTTTCCAAACCGTATAAGTTCTTGCGCATACCGATCAGTTTTGTTTTAACGCCGTTCATGGTCGTAGCCGTCACGTCGTTCATCTTGTCGCTAAGCTGCGTTTTATATTCCGCAAGCATGATTTCTCCCGTTTTATAGCGTTCGCCGAGCGTCAACAATTCCGTTTCGTAATACATGCCAAGCCCTGCAAAATAGGAGTCCCGCACGTTGTCTTTTGCTGTGATTTTACGTGTACAGGCGGGGGAAGTAAACGCATTCCAACTGCTCATAATCTCGCGACTTTCCTCGGCGCTTGCGCCGATTTTATCGGGGTTGTACACAAAACCTGTTGACCCCCACATATATCCTGCCGCATATTTAGACATGGGGGAGTTTTCTTTATCCTGTAACGTCAGGGAGTCAAATACTTCCTTAATATACGGCGAAACGTTTTTCGCGTAGTAATTCGTTTCTGTTTCCGTGTTAAAGAAGGACGTGGGCAGGGCTTGCAGATACCCTTCCTTTTCCAATTTCATAATCATATACTCGGAGGGACAGAGTAGATCGTATTTATCGCCCATTTTGATTTTGTTGTACATTGTTTCGTTGTCTTGTAATTCAACGTATTCAACGGTGATTGTCTTACCCGTTTGCTCGAAGTACCACGTTTCAAATTCTTCGTAGAGAGGACTGCTTCCTTCTTTGTAGCTGTCCTCGCCGCCCTCGTCGATATACTCATCCCAGCTTGCTACGCGGAGAACGTGTTCGTTGCCGTTGCCGCTGCCGATAGGTGTGTCGCATGCGGTTAAGGGGAACGCGGAGAGGAAAAGACAAAGCGCAATCGCGTTATAAACTTTTTTTCTCATCTCTTTTTGCTCCTTGTCTTTTTGTATGCAATCACGTTGGAAATAACGACAATCAATACGATAATAAAGAATATAATTGCCGTAAACGCCCAATACGCCGCTTTGATTTTAGGACCAACCACGTTGTTTTTATCTAAACCGTAGATATGTGTACTGATTGTTTTAAAGGAATCGGGTTTCGTGTACGCCGCGATTACGTAATCGTCGAGCGATAAGGTCAAAGAAAGCAAGAAGCCTGACAAGATACCCGGCAAAATCTGCGGAATCAATACGGAAAACATAGCCTTTCTCGGCGTTGCGCCGAGGTCGAGCGCCGCCTCGTAGAGGTTGTTATCCATTTGTTTGAGTTTGGGAATAATCGATAACACCACGAAAGGTGTGCATAAGAGCATTTGTCCCAAAAGCAAGGGGATATACGTAGATTTGTCGATATTCAAGAAAGAAACGAGCAAGGCAAAGGAAATCGCCGTTACTACGTCTGCGTTGATAACGGGCAAGCGGTTGACTTCCGTTAATACTTTACCTGTTTTTTTCTTGGAATAGAAAATTCCGATTGCGCCGATTGTGCCGAGAATTGTGGAGAGAAAAGCCACGACGACGGCGAGGAGCAATGTCTGCCCGACTACGCGGATGGGTTCGTTTTCAAAGTTGAAGAAATATTTGTAATGATCGAGGCTGAACCCGTCCCATTTCTGAATAATATCGCTTTCGTTGAAACTGTTTATCGTCAGAAAAACAATAGGGAAGTAGATGAATGCAAGAATTAGTCCGATAAACAACCATTTAAGAATACTTTTAAGTTTTACCATAACGAAGTACCTCTCGTGTTTGTTTGTTCGTCCTCTTCAAAGCCGCCTGTAAGCCATGTGGCGAGGAACATAAAAAGGAGCAGTATTAAGGCGATAAACGAACCGTCGTGCCATAAGTCGCCCGTGAAATAGTCGTCAATCAGTTTTCCGATTATCTTTACATTACGGAACGTGAGATAGTTGGATACGACGTAGTTTGTCATTGAGGGCAGGAAAACCATAGAAATACCGCTGACAATTCCCGCTTTGGATAAGGGTAGTGTGACTTTCAAAAACGCTTTTGCGGGCGTTGCGCCAAGGTCTTTTGCCGCTTCCAAATAGCTCTTATCGATTTTGATAATCGTTGTATAGATAGGCAAAATCATAAAAGGCAGGAAATCGTACACCATACCGATAATGGTGTTGACAACGTTCCACGTTTCCGATTTGTTGTACGTGCCAAGCCAAACGAACAATTCTTTTAATGCGTTGATACGGAGTACGAAATTGACCCACATAGGTACGATAAACAAAAGCAATAAAGTGGATTTGTTTTTCAGCTTGCAATGTGCAATGATATACGCAACGGGATAGGCGATTATAAGGCAGACGAGCGTGCTCATAAAGGAGATGAACAGGCTTCGCATAATCGTTTTGAAATTATAGGAGGTAAAAAAGCCCTTTAAACCTTCGCCGCTCTCGTTGAAAAACATTTTCATATAATAGAGCGTGAACTTTCCCGAATCGTCCGTAAAAGCATAATACAGGACGATAAGAAGCGGCGCTATGACAAACGCGAGCAAAAACAGCGCGTAGGGAATAGCGAGAAGCTTTCTCGAAAAGTGTAACCTCTGCTTCGTTTCCGTCATTGCTTGCCTCCTTCCGCCATTTTAAGAGTGAGGCGGATTTTGTCTTTGGGGACGATAAGGCTGACAAAGTCGTTTTCGTTCCAAAGATCTTCGCAGGCAAGTACGTAATCTTCTTCGTTTTCCGTACGTACGATATAACGGTAATATTCACTCTTATAGATAAGGGAAATGATGTGTCCTTGCGCGCCGCCCTCGTCGGGATCGTCGCTCATAGTGATATCGTGCAGGTCGACTTCGACGTTTACTTCTACGTCCGTCAGATCCAACTTTTCTCCTTTTGCGGTGATAAGATAGCCCTCTTCGTCAAGGTGAGAGCCGGGGTAGAGTTGCGTTACGTCGCACTCGAATTCACCGTCGCCGAATTCTACGGTGTTGCGCTTGGTAATTACGCCCGAGAATTTATTCACTACAAATTCTTTTTTCATAACGTGTATGCCGTCGGGTTTGATAACAAGTCCAACCGTATCGCCAACGGTAGGGGCAGAGGTGCTTTGAATTTCAATTTCGTATCTTCCGCATTGTACGAGAATTTGATAGTGTATACCCTTGAAAATGACCGAAGTCACTTTGCCTTTGAGTATACCCTCCTCGACGGGTTTGATTTTTACGTCTTCGGGGCGTACGACTACGTCTACGGGTTCGTCTTTTTCAAAACCGCCGTCCAAGCACTCGAATTTTTTGCCGCAGAAACGTACTTCGCCGTCCTTGGGCATAACGCCCGTGAATATATTGCTTTCGCCGATAAAGTCTGCAACGAACGTGTTTTTCGGTTCATTGTAGATCATTTCAGGTGTACCGATTTGTTGTATAGCCCCGTCTGCCATTACGACGATTGTATCGGACATTGTAAGCGCCTCTTCTTGGTCGTGCGTTACGTAGATGAACGTAATACCGAGGCGTTTATGCATAGCTTTTAGTTCTAACTGCATTTCTTTGCGCATTTTTAAATCAAGCGCGCCAAGCGGTTCGTCCAAAAGTAAAATTTCCGGTTCGTTGACGATTGCGCGGGCAATGGCGATACGTTGTTGCTGTCCGCCCGAAAGGGTGGAAATGCTTCTTTTTTCAAAGCCGCTCAAATCGACGATCTCCAATGCCTTTTTCACCTTTTCGGCAATGAGCGCTTTGGGCAGCTTTTCTTTTTTGATTTTTTGGTTGCCTTTCTTGTCGATATACGTTGTTTCAATACGCTTTTGCTTCAAACCGAACGCAACGTTTTCAAATACGTTTAAATGCGGAAAAAGGGCGTATTTTTGGAATACGGTGTTGACAGGTCGAAGATTTGGCGGTAAATGGCTGATATCCTCACCGTTTAACAAGATTTTTCCGCTTGTGGGAAGCTCGAAACCGGCAATCATGCGAAGCGTAGTGGTCTTTCCGCACCCCGACGGACCGAGAAACGTGATAAATTCGCCCTTGCGGACGTATAAATTCATATTTTCCACGACGGAAACGCCGTCGAAATCCTTGCAGATATCCACAAGCTCGATAATTTTTGCGCTGTTTTCCAATGCTGTATTTTTTTTCATAGGTAGTGTTCTCCGAAAGATAATAAGGATTAAAAGTTCGGCGGGGTAGATACCCAGAGGAACTTGGCTTTGCTTTTGCCCTTGTTTACAATCGAGTGCGTTTTTCCCGCTGTGTAGCAAAACGCTTCGCCTTTTTTGCATAGGTATTGTTTATTATCGATCGTCACGGCAATTCTACCTTCCAAAACGTATCCGAATTCTTCGCCCTCGTGGGGAATATCGACGGAAGTGGAAGCATTCTCTTCCAATTCCACAAGTACGGGTTCCATCATATTTTTTTGCGCGTTGGGAATCAGCCAATTCCAAAGCACGCCGTCGGAATTCTTTTCAATAAACTCGTCTTTCGTAAAGACGATTTTTTCTTCCTTTTCTTCACGGAAAAATTCTCCAAGGTTGCTTCCGAGCGCAACGAGTATATCCGCCAGCGTAGCGATAGAAGGACTGTTTAAATTGTTTTCAAGTTGGGATATGTAGCCTTTTGTCAGCTCGCATCTGTCGGCAAGCTCTTCTTGCGTCAAACCTTTTTGGTTGCGCATTTGTTTTATTTTTCCGCCTAAATCCATTTTAGCCTCCGCGCCACCGTAGCGGTGTTTGTTAAAAATAAACGAAAAGTTTAGTTAAAATAAACTCACAACGAAGATATTATAAAAAAAAGTATAGGGAATGTCAAGCGTTTGTAAGGGGATTTTTATAATAATATAACGAATATGCAAAAAAACAAAAAATCCCGTTTTAATACGGGATAAAAATGCGGTAAAGCAAACACGAAAAAAGGGGTCTACCCTGCGGCAGACCCTCATATTTATAATATGATAAGTAACGCTTAGTTCAAAGCAGCCAATTTTTTAGCAAGCTTCGCTTTTCTGTTGTTTGCGTTGTTCTTGTGGATAACGCCTTTCGTTACTGCGCTGTCGATAGCGGACACGGTAGCGGGGTAAAGCTTCGTTGCTTCTTCTTTGTTGCCTGCGTTTACGGCTTCGAGGAATTTCTTGACTTGCGTTTTCAAAGCGGATTTGATCGCTTTATTTTGCATCGTCTTTTTCTCGATTACCAAAACTCTTTTCTTTGCGGATTTAATATTAGGCATAATGTTCTCCTTGTAATTCCGATATTTTTTTCTTTGCTTCATTCAATCGCGTAGATTATTTTAACATAAAATGATAGGAATGTAAACTGTTTTTCGGTGAAAAAACGCGAAAAATCCATAAAAAAAATTTTTTTTTGCAAAACGGAGGTAAAAAATGCGCATTTCAGACGCGCCAATCGCTTTTTTCGATAGCGGGATTGGCGGCTTGACCGTGCTTGCCGAGTGTGTGAAACGGATTAAGACAGGTAACTTTTATTATTTTGGGGATAACGGCAACGCGCCGTACGGCAATTTATCCGTAAAGCGTATCGAGGAACTTGTTTTTGCGGCGTTTGAGCGTTTTGAAAAAGAAGGAGTAAAAGCGGCGGTGCTTGCCTGTAATACGGCAACGGCGGTATGCGCGGAAAAATTGCGACAAAAATACACTTTTCCGATTGTCGGGGCAGAGCCTGCCGTATTCCTTGCGGCAAAAGAAGGGGGTGAGGTGTATGTTCTTTCTACGCGGGCAACGTTTGAAAGCGAGCGCTTTTGCGCGCTTATACACAGGGCAGGGGAAAAATATCCGCAGGCAAATATCCGTCCGTTCGCTTGCGAAGCCTTGGCTGGTGCGATAGAAAACGCCTCGGAATTGGAAAGTTTTTCCGTTTCGTCGTTTTTGCCAAACGGTACGCCTCAAAGCGTTGTTTTGGGCTGTACGCATTATATATATGTAAAAGAACAAATTCAAACGTTTTACGGCTGTAAAACGGTGGACGGAAACGAGGGGATTGCGAAAAGACTTGCTTCTTTTTTGGAATTGCCGACCACGCCCGCCCACCTCTACCCCGAAGAGGCGAAAAAACCTCAAATTACGTTCCTCGGCAACAGCGCAAAACAAAACGAACAACGTTTTAAACAAATGTTCGGGTTAAAAGCGTAAAAAGTGGTTGGTTTTTAGGGGCAAAGTGGTCATCAATTCCAAAATTTTCAAGTTTTTTTCAAAAAAATGAAAAAATTTTATTGACAATGGTTAAAAGTGG
>JAFTPE010000020.1 GCA_017463425.1 Clostridia bacterium
AAAAGAAATACATATTAACGCAAACGATTCGGAGGCGAAGACATTACTCCGCAAGATAATCTTTAATTTCCCCATATATTATAATGGTGATAATGACGCTCACCAAATTTTGTGGGAACAGGATGGTAGTGTGGAGACGCTTGTTTGCCTTGTGCGCAAGGCGTAAGAAAAATTTTAGCGACGAACCGCCGTGCTTGCACGGGCGAGGCGTACGCAAAAATTTTTATGTGTTGTGCAACAACAGAAACGAGCGTGTTTTGTGCTGAGAGTCCGCCGTCGGCGGGAGACGAACATACATTCTGCCAAGCAGGATATATGTTCCCTCAGACCAAGCACGTGGAAACGCTCGTTTGTTTGACGAGGAATATAGAAATTGAAAAAAGCAACGCTGTGAAAAAGGAGAAAAAATGAAAGTTTGTGTGATTCAACCTCGGTATTCGTTTGATGAAAACGACGTAGAAAAACGGTTTTACGAACTCATACGTTGGCTGGACGATTGCGACGAGAGTATGGATTTGATCGTTTTGCCCGAATATAGCGACGCGCCTGCGGACGTGAAAGGGAAAGACGGATTTTACGGGGCTGTGGAAAAATATAACGCAATCCTAATGCAAAAGGCGCAGGATACGGCGAAAAGATGTAGCGCGCTAGTATTCGTTAACGCAGGGTATCAAACCGAAAACGGGATTCGCAACACCACGCACGCGATTGACAGAAACGGAAAAATCGTGGGCAGATATTTCAAGGCGCACCCTGCGCCCAGCGAAGTGAAAACCGATTTACAGGGTGGCCACGAATTGGACGTACAATACAGTTATGACCAATCTGCGCCGTACGTATTGGAAATCGAGGGGATTCGGTTTGGATTTTTGACCTGTTACGATTTTTATTTTTATGAAAACTTTGCAAAGATAGCGCGTGAAAACGTGGATATCCTTATCGGTTGCGCGTTGCAACGCACGGATACGCACGAGGCGTTGTCTATCATTAACAAATTCCTTTGTTATAATACGAACGCGTATTTGGTTCGCGCGTCGGTGTCGCTTGGCGACGAATCCAAACTGTGCGGTTGCAGTATGGTGGTTGCCCCCGACGGAAAAACGTTGTTGAATATGGAAAGCAAAGCAGGGCTTGGGGTGTGCGAAATCGACCCTAAAAACAAATATTACAAACCCGCAGGACATCAGGGTAAATTGAAATCGCATTACGAATACATAGAAGAAGGGCGCAGACCGTGGCTGTATCGCAACGGCGGGACGTCGGTTGCGCTGTTTGACGAAGTGATGAAATATCCACGACTTTGCGCGCACAGAGGGTTTAATACGGTTGCGCCCGAAAACAGTATGCCTGCGTTTGGGGCGGCGGTTGCCCTGGGCGCAGAAGAAATCGAATTTGATTTGTGGGCGACAAAAGACGGTGTTTTGGTGTCTTGCCACGACGCTACTTTAGAACGGGTAAGCGACGGGGTTGGGAAAATCTACGAACACACTTACGAAGAATTGTTGAAATTAGATTTTGGCGTAAAATGCGGTGAAAAGTTCAAAGGATTGAAAATCCCGACGTTTGAGGAAATTTTGCAAAAATTTGCAGGGCGTGTGATTATGAACATTCACGTCAAAATTTGGGATAAAAATTTTGAAAATCCTATGATAGAAGAAATCGTGGCTTTGATACGCAAATACGATTGCGAAAAGCATATCTATTTTATGACGACGAGCGACGAGATTATCAAAAAAGTGATGGCGTACGCGCCCGATTTAAAAATTTGCGTCGGTTGGAACGGCGATCAAAACCCGATGTCTATCGTCAATCGCGCGATTGATTTGGGTGCGTATAAAGTGCAGTTATTTAAACCGTATTTTAATCAAGAAAGCGTGGATAAAGCGCATGCGCACGGAATTTTATGCAACGTATTTTACGCGGACGATCCCAACGAGGCGCGAAAATATTTTGAAATGGGGATAGACACGGTGTTGACGAACGATTATTTAACGGTGTACAACGCCGTCAAGGACGAGTATTTTAAAAATAAATAAACAAATCAACGTCGGGTTTTTATAAGAAACGGCGATTTTGGGAAAAATAACCGTGAATAAGGAGAAAAAATGTACGGAAATTCGCTGCTTGATAAATTGGATAGAAAATTTGGCAGATATGCGCTGAGGAATCTTATGACGATTATCGTTGTGGGTACAGGGCTGGTTTGGCTGTTAGATTACGTCGTATTTATGCGGACGGGAACGAGCGTTGTTTGGTGGCTGATGTTTGACAAACAAGCGATTTTACAAGGGCAGGTGTGGCGACTGATTACGTTTATTTTCGTGCCAGAGGAAAGCGGTTTGTTGTTTTTGGCGTTGACCTTGTATTTTTATTGGTTGATAGGCAATTCTTTGGAAAACGAATGGGGTTCGCTTCGGTTTGATTTGTATTATCTCGTCGGGATATTAGGGGCGATAGGTTCGGGATTTTTAACGGGATACGCCACCAATTATTATCTGCATATGTCCCTGTTTTTGGCGTTTGCGCTCATCAATCCCGATTATCAAATTCTGCTGTTTTATTTTTTGCCGATTAAAATGAAATTTTTGGCAATTATCGATTTGATTGGCTTGGGCTTGATGTTTATTTTCAGCGGTTGGGTACAACGAATCGCCTTGTTGGTTGCGCTGCTGAATATTGCGATATTCTTTTGGAGAGAAACGTATTATAAACTTCGCGCGTTGATTCGTCGTAAAAAATATCAACGGGACGGCGAGATTAAGGTGAAACCTTTCAAACCGAAAAAGAACAAAAAAGACGATGACGATCCTTTCGAGTTGTAATTATGGGATAGAGATTTAATCAAACGGAGAGCATATGAGGAAAACGAACGAAACGAAAAAACGGACGGGGCAGGTACGAGGAGAACGTGCATATTCTCAAAAACGTGACAGGCAGGTACGAGGTGAAAGAGAAGAACGCATAAACGGCGCGCCCGTATATACGGCAACGTATAAAGTGAACCGAAGCGACGAATTGTTAGAATTTTTATTGCGGAAATGCAATACGTCGAGAAACAACGTCAAATCGTTGTTGGTGCGAAAACAAGTGCTTGTCAACGGGAGCGTGGTAACGCAATACAATTTTACGCTGGCAAAAGACGACGAAGTGAAGATTGCAAAAAATCCTGTAAAAGACGCGCCGATTGCAAAGCCGAAAGCGGCGGCAAGCAAGCGTCCGCCTCGAATGGGCGCGGAAATGAAAATCGTATACGAGGACGAAGATTTTATTGCCGTGGACAAGCCCGTAGGGTTGTTGTCGGTAGAGAGCGATAAGGACGTGGAGTGCGCCTACGGATATGTTTTGAGGTATATGCAAGTAGCGGATAAAAGCGCGCGTCCGTTTATTTTGCACCGTATCGACAAAGAAACCTCGGGCGTGTTGGTGTTTGCGAAAAACGTGAAGATACATTCTATGTTGAAAATGCATTGGAACGAGCAGATTTGTTTGCGGGAATATTACGCCGTCGTGGAGGGCGTGTTGGAGAAAAAATCGGATACGATTACGTCGTATTTAAAAGAAAACGTCAACAATTTGACCTATTCGACGAAAGACCCGTCGGGACAAAAAGCGATTACGCATTACGAAGTGATTTCCGAAAGCGAACAATATTCGCTGTTAAAAGTGAAAATCGACACGGGAAGAAAAAATCAAATTCGCGTGCATATGAAAGATATAGGACATTCTATCGTGGGCGACGAAAAATACGGTTTTACGAAAAATCCGTTGGATAGATTGGGGTTACACGCCTCAAAATTGGAATTCATTCACCCGATTAGCCATGAAATGATATCCATTCAAGCTACCGTACCTGCGTGCTTTCGCAGTTTGTTTCCCGTAAAACGCGGGCGGAAAACAACGACGAATCATACGGAAGAAGAATAGAACGAGGTTGAAATTATGAAAAAGATAGCAAGTTTTACAGTGAATCACGACACGCTGAAAAAGGGAATGTATATTTCCCGTATCGACGGGGACGTGGTAACGTACGATATCCGTATGAAACTTCCCAACGGCGGAGATTATTTGCCGACGAGCGCGGCGCATACCATCGAGCATTTATTTGCGACGTTTGCGAGAAATAGCGCGGAGGGGGATAAAATCGTATACGTTGGGCCTATGGGTTGCAGAACGGGGTTCTACCTTCTGACGCGCGACACGCTGTCGTATAAAAATGCAATTGAGTTGGTAAAAGAGAGTATGGCGTTCGTGCGGGATTTTTCAGGGGAGATTCCCGGAAATAAGAAAGAGGAATGTGGAAATTATCTCGATCACGATTTATCGGGCGCGCAAAAAGTGGCGGCGGATATGTGCCAAGTGCTGCGAGATTGGACTGAAGAAAAATTAAAATATGAGGAATAAAACGATGAATGAAATGAACGAAACGTTAAAAACCATTCTTTCGCGCAAGAGCGTGAAAAAATTTAAGGGAGAACAAGTTGGGAAAGACCTGATTGACCAAATCGTGCAGGCAGGGCTTGCCGCGCCGTCGGGATTGAACAAACAATCTCCGATTATTTTGGTGGTAACAGACAAGCAGGTACGCGACGAACTGTCGCAATTAAATGCAGGGAAAGACCCGTTTGGACGGACAGACCCCTTTTACGGCGCGCCTTGCGTTTTGGTTGTATTGGCAGATAAGAGCGTGCCTACCTACGTTTATGATGGGTCGCTTGTAATGGAAAATATGTTATTGGCGGCGCATGCTTTGGGTTTGGGCGCGTGTTGGATTCATAGGGCGAAAGAAACGTTTGAATCGGAAACGGGCAAGGCGATATTGAAAAAATTGGGCGTGGAAGGCGACTATGAGGGAATTGGAAACTGTATCGTAGGCTACGCAGATATGACGCCCCAAGAAAAACCTCGAAAGGAACACAGAGTTTATTATATTTAAAAGTTAAGAGTGAAATGAAAGCGCGCAAATTTTGTCGTAAAAAGGGCGTTGCATTTGCAAACATATGCCCGTCAACACATACCTGCCCCCGTCGTTTGACGAAAAAAGGGGGAAAACATATCTTTTTGACAAATGAGGGTATAGGCATATGCGGGTAGAGCGTATATGCGGTTTCCCCCATTTGAGAAATGGAGAAAAAACGTTAAAAAGGGAAAAAAGTTTGTTACAGAATATTGACACAATCAAGAAAAAGTGATATAATATCCACAAAAGAAAAGGGCGGTTTACCGCAAAAGGAGAGGAAGTTATGGAAAACAAAATTATTTGTAATTGTATGAAAGTATCTGTTTCGGATATTGAAAAAGCGTTGCACGAGGGAGAAAAATTTTCGGACGTAGAAAAGGCGTTTGAAGAAGTGCAGATGGTTACGCATTGTTCGACGGGTTGCGGCGGTTGCCACAGCAAAGTGTTGGACGTAATATCCGAATTGATGAATTAAAAAAAACAAGGACAGCCGAAGCCTCTTGCTTTGGCTGTCTTTATAAGAGAAAAGGTGAGAGAGGGCGCAATATGCAGGTAGGCGTATCGACGGCGTCGCTGTTTTTAAGAAAGAGCAACGAAGAGGCGTTGGAATTATTCAATCGCTTGGGCGTAAAAACCGCCGAAGTATTTTTAACGACGTTTTCCGAATACGGACAACCGTTTGCGGATTTTTTGGCAAAGAAAAAAGGGAACGTTTTTATCAATTCGGTGCATATATTAAATACGCAGTTTGAACCGCAATTATTCGCCGCGCACTCGTTGGTAAAATCAGACGCGTATGCGTGGCTGGAAAAGGTGCTGACCAGCGCAAACGCTTTGGGTGCGCCGTATTATACCTTTCACGGCACGGCGAGGGTAAAAAGCGCCAGCCGCAGCGGTGAAAACGACAATTTTCCAGCAATGATAAAAGGGTTTGACGAATTGACGAACGTTTGCGAAAACCGAGGCGTTACGCTTTGTTTGGAAAACGTGGAATGGGCGACGTATAACCGCCCGGGCGTATTTTCAAAACTATCTCAGCAAATCCCAAATCTTCGAGGGGTTTTGGATATCAAGCAGGCGCGGATATCGGGATATCCCTATCAAGAATATCTTACTGAAATGGGGGAACGCCTTGCATACGCGCACGTGTCCGATTTGGACGAGAACGGAAAAATGTGTTTGCCCGGTTACGGCGCGTTCGATTTTGACGAACTCATTCGTCGCTTGCAAGACGTCGGATTTCAAGGTGATTTGTTTATCGAGGCGTATAACGGAGATTATAAAGAGGAAACCGAATTGAAAATTGCGTGTGATTATCTCAACGAACTCATTTATAAACACCGTTCTTAAAACACCGAAATTTCTTTTTTTCTTATATCATAAATTTTTTTGGAAAATTTTGCTCAAACTGTTGACAATGTCAAATTCTTATGTTATAATAAGTTTATAAATAGGATTTAATCCTAATAAATAATTAAGGAGATAAAATTATGGCTTTAAGAGTATATCAATGTGAAAAGTGTAACAAGACGGTTATAAGCAAGGAAGAATTGAAATTAGAGGGCTGGAAAGAACTGATTGCAGGCAGTACGGACGCGGCGCAAGAAAAGCACGTACCTGTGGTAACGAAAAAATGCAAACAAGTAAAGGTGGACGTAGGCAGCGTAGCGCATCCTATGACGGCGGAACATTTGATTGAATGGGTGGCGATTGAAACCAAACAAGGTTATCAAATCAAATATCTTTCCGCGGACGTTGCGCCCGTTTGCGCGTTTTCGCTTGCTGACGGCGACGAATTGGTTGCCGTATATGCGTATTGCAATCTGCACGGCTTGTGGAAAAATTAAGAAATAATATCACAATAATATAATTCAAATAAATGAGGCAAGATAATGATTGAAAAAGAGGCAATGTTTAAACTGACCTACGGATTGTACGTGTTGACGGCGAAAGACGGGGAAAAACAAAACGGTTGTATCGTGAACACCGTATCTATGTTGACGGATTCGCCAAAGCGGATTACCGTGTTCGTGAATAAAGCGAACTACACGGAAGAATTGTTGCGGAAAACCCGCGTATTTAACGTGTCCGTATTGACGGAAAGCGCGCCGTTCGAGGTTTTTAAACAGTTCGGTTTTTGTTCGGGACGGGACGTAGATAAATTTGCGGGGAAAGAATATCCCACGACGGAAAACGGGCTGTATTATTTGTCCGATAACGTAAACGCCGTGATGTCGGCAAAGGTGGTGGACGCGTACGATTACGGCACGCATACCCTGTTCGTTGCCGAGGTAACCGAGGCGAAAACATTGTCGCAAGAACCCAGCGTAACCTACGAATATTATCAAAAAAATATCAAACCCAAGCCCCAAGCCGTGAAAACGGACGAGGTTGGCGCGAAAAAGCGTTGGGTTTGCAAAATTTGCGGTTACGTATACGAGGGCGACGAATTGCCTGCGGATTACGTTTGTCCCATTTGCAAGCACCCTGCCGAAGATTTTGAATTGATGCAATAAAATACAAAAATACGTTGCGGTTGGCGTTTTCGCCAGCCGTAATTTTTTATCGTAAAAATTTAAAAATTATTTTATAAAATACTTGACAAATACTTTTTTGTATGATATCATTTTGATATCAGTAAAATATACGCGGGAGGATTGGCGTGGAAAATATTATTGAAATTAAGGGATTGTATAAGAGTTTTAAAAAAGTAAAAGCGGTGCAAGACCTCAGTTTTCGAGTGAAAAAAGGAGATTTGTTTGCATTTTTGGGCGTAAACGGCGCAGGGAAAAGCACGACGATTTCGATTATGTGCGGACAGTTGGAAAAAGACAGCGGCAGCGTTGTAATCGGAGGCGCGGATTTGGATAAAAACGAGTCGGCAATCAAACGGGATTTAGGCGTCGTGTTCCAAAATTCGGTGCTAGATAAAGCGTTGACGGTAAAAGACAATTTGGAATGTCGCGCGGCGTTGTACGGAATTGTGGGCGAAGCGTTTGAAAACCGCGTAAAAGAACTCGCGAAAACGTTGGATTTTGCCGATTTATTAAACCGAACGGTGGGCAAATTGTCGGGAGGGCAACGCAGACGTGTGGACATTGCGCGCGCGCTGTTGCACCGCCCGAAAATTTTGGTTTTGGACGAACCGACGACGGGGCTTGACCCACAAACGAGAAAACTCCTTTGGGGCGTCGTTTCGGATTTAAGAAAGAGCGAGGATATGACGGTGTTTTTGACCACGCATTATATGGAGGAGGCGGCAGAGGCGGATTACGTCGTGATTTTGGACGGCGGAAAGATAGCCGCGGAAGGTACGCCGATTGCGTTGAAAAACGCGTATTCGGGGGATTATATCACGTTGTACGGCGCGACGGAAGAACAGGTGAAAATTCTTCAAAAACCTTACGAAAATATAACGGGCGGCGTTCGGATTGCCGTATCGGATACGTCTGAGGCAACGGCGTTGATTTTGAAATATCCGCAGTTGTTTACCGATTACGAAATCGTCAAAGGGCGTATGGACGACGTGTTTTTAACGGTAACGGGCAAGACGATTGTGGAATAAAAGGAGAAAGCAGTATGAAAGAATTATCCGCGCTTATCAAGCGCAATACGAAATTATTTTTTAAAGACAAGGGTATGTTTTTCACTTCCCTGATAACGCCCTTGATTTTATTGGTGCTGTATGCGACGTTTTTAGGCAAAGTGTATCGCGATTCGTTCGCAATGAGCGTTCCAACGGGGGTAGTGATACCGCCCGAAGTGTTGGACGGGTGCGTGGGCGGACAGTTGTTTGCGTCCTTGCTTGCCGTGTCGTGCATCACCGTGTCCTTTTGTTCCAATTTTCTAATGGTGCAAGACAAAGTAACGGGCTCGCGTGGGGATTTGTTGATGTCGCCCGTGAAAAAATCGACAATGGCGGTTGGATATTATATTTCTACCGTGCTTGCTACGTTGATAGTATGTTTCGTCGCCGGCGGAGTTTGTCTTGTGTATATCGCCTTTACAGGCTGGTATTTCAGCTTTTTAGACGTGTTGCTTATCCTTGGCGATATTTTGCTTTTGGTGCTGTTTGGTACGGCGTTGTCGTCCATTATCAATTATTTCTTGTCCTCACAAGGTCAAATTTCCGCGGTCGGATCGATTGTCAGCGCGGGATACGGTTTTATTTGCGGAGCGTATATGCCCATTTCGCAATTTGGCGACGGATTGCAAAAGGTGTTGTCGTTTTTGCCTGGTACGTACGGTACTTCGCTGTTGAAAAATCACGCAATGCAGGGCGTATTTCAAGAAATGGAAACGCTGAATATCCCTACCGAGGCAATAGAGGGTATGAGAAAGGCAATTGATTGCAGTTTTCAATTTTTCGGCAACGACGTGTCCGTGGGGGCTATGTACGCCGTGTTGATCGGCTGGGTGGTATTGCTGTTTGGCGCGTACGTGCTGATTCATAAATTGTTGGGAAATAAGAAAAAATAATCAATGGTCGGCGTTTTCGATAAAGGCTGACGGGATTTGTCAACGTTCGACAAATAAAATAAAACTCACGCGGAAAAATCAGGAAAATTCTGCAAAAAGGTTGTAAAAACCGCCAAAAAAGACTTGACAGAGCAGGGCGAACTTGCTATAATTACGGGGTAAAGAGTAAACGCATAGGCAAAGGAGGGTTGAGAAGGAATGTCTACGGTTAGAGTTGGAGAAAACGAAAACGTTGAAAGCGCGTTGCGTCGTTTTAAGAGAAAATGCTCCCGCGATGGTATTATCGGCGACTTGAGAAAGAAGGAATTCTATGAAAAGCCTTCCGTAAGAAGAAAGAAGAAGTCCGAAGCGGCTAGAAAGAGAAGCAGAAACTAACACAAAAGAGCTCACGATAGTGGGCTCTTTTCATTTGCAAAAATTGTCGAAAGAGGTGAAAAATATGTCGAAGGAAAAACGCACGATAGAAGAACGTACTTTGCGCGCGGAGGCGCGACGGGCAAAATCTCGGATTAAGAGCGGTTTTTGGTTGGAATGTAAAGAGGACATCACGGCGAAATTGGAACAGGCGCGGGCGCAGGGGATTAACGAAAGTAAGGCAGGGCAATATTTCAAAACGCAGGTTTCGGCAAAGATTGCAGGAGAGAAAGAGGACGAATTTTATCTGCGCGTCAAAGAAATGCTGACCACCGAGGGAGAGGTGAGCGACGCGATTGGACGGCTTACGGATAAAGAATATTATAATACGCTGTCGTACGAAGAAAAACAACGGTATAACTTGACGTTAAGCGAAAAATATTTGCGCGCGTTGGAACGGTTTAGAAAGGAATGTGAATTTGACGTGTTCAATACAAACGCATAGGGAAGAAATTTTGATGAAAAGATAAAAACGAGCCTACCATGTACGCGTTCACGGTAGGCTCGTTTGTGTTTTTATAGATACGCTCGACTTCGGCTTACGCCTACGCTCGGTATGACAATTTTACGTAGGGAACAGTCTTGACTGTTCCGAGCCTCAGGCGATTTGCTTTTTTGCGCTGTCATTCTGAGCGTAGCGTGAGAATCTCGTAAAAAAGCCGATAACAAAGATTATTCTTTTTTGTTTTCGTAATTCTTTTAAACGCATATATTTTTTTCTTGACATAAGTATAACAATGTATTAAAAATTTTTTCTTCCGATTAAAATGTCAATAGATATGTCAAAAAAATCGGCAATTTTCCAAAGGGAAATAAGGTCGGGTTCAAACTTCCCCGATTCCCAATAAGAAATTTTCCGTTGTGTAACCTGTAAAATATCAGCTAATTTTTCTTGCGTAAGGTCGTTTTCCCGCCGAAGTGTACGCAATCGTTCGGCAAAATCCAATTCTATCATATCTTTCCACCAAGAGTATTATTTTTTATTTCATTATAGACAAAAAACGTCTAAAATGCTTGACTTAGACAGAAAATATCTATATAATATTTATCAGACATTTTATATCTAAATAAAAAGGAGATAACAATGAAAGACAAAGAACAACAAAACGTTGGAGAACCAGAAAGGGGAATCAGCGAACTATTTTTTGCTGTACCGCAACTGAAAAAATCATTTTTGAATATGGAAAATAGGATAAAATATTTTCGTAAACAGCCAAAAAGGGATACGACAAAAGAAGATTTAGAAAGAAAAATGGAACTTTTATTGCAGACGGCAAAAACGCTGAATGGACGAGATATTCGTATTATTTATTATATTAGAAATATCGACAGTTTGGGAGAAAGAAAAATGTTGGAAATGTTAGAAAAGTTGTATCAGGCAGAAGAAAAATTTAAAGCGGAATGGAATGGAGAGAATGAGTGGAAAGACCCGTTGCAAGTAGGCGCGGTAGAATGGTTGCCGATAGAGCTTTAAATGTGTGCAATAATAATTCAACGAACAAATCCACTTGCCAAAAATATGGAAATATGCTATAATATTTTCGTTATGGTTAGAATGAACGAATTATTGGAACAATTAAACGAAGAACAGATTAAACCCGTGTTGCAAACCGAGGGCGCGGTGCTTGTCCTTGCTGGCGCAGGGAGCGGCAAAACGCGCGTACTTACTTCGCGAATAGCGTATTTGATAGAGGAAAAGGGCGTGCCGTCGGAGGCGATTTTGGCGATTACGTTTACGAATAAAGCCGCCAACGAGATGAAAGAACGGCTCTCGAAAATTGTGGACGTTTCCCGTTCGTGGGTTTGTACGATTCACAGTATGTGCGTACGCATTTTGCGTATGTACGCAGAGGAAATCGGAATTGGGCAAAATTTTTCTATATACAGCGAAACCGAACGCAACAATATCATTAAAAAATCTTTTCAAGAATGTGATTTTGACGACGAAAAATTGCTGAAAACCGTGAAATATCACATTGCCAACGCGAAAATGTTAGGGTTTGACCCCGATCGCTATGCAGAAGAATATGCAGGCGAATACGAGATTGACGAAATTGTAAAAGTGTACACTCGGTATCAAAAGCATTTGCGCGAAAACAACGCGTTGGATTTTGACGATTTATTAAACGAAACTCGGTTATTATTGAAAAATAATGCCGCCGCGCGGGAATATCTTGGCGGACGCTTTCGGTATATCCTCGTGGACGAGTTTCAGGACACCAACGCGGTGCAATACGAAATTGTGAAATATCTTGCCTCTATCCACGGCAATTTGTTTGCGGTAGGGGACGACGACCAATCCATTTACGGTTGGCGCGGCGCGAAAATAGAAAATATTTTGCATTTTGAAAAGGATTTTTTGAACGCGCACGTGTTTAAATTGGAACGTAACTACCGTTCTACCAAAAATATTTTAAAACTTGCCAACGCCGTGATTAAACACAACGGGCGGAGAAAAGACAAAACGCTGTGGACGGAAAACGACGACGGCGCGCCTGCGAAAGTGCATGAATCGGACGAGGAAAGCGGCGAGGCAAGATATATCGCCCACACCATTGCGGGCTTGATGCAACAGGGATATAAATTTTCCGATTTTGCGATTTTGATGCGTTTGAACGCGCTGACGCGCTCGTTTGAACAAGAATTTACAGGGGACGGGATTCCGTACAAGGTGTTCGGGGGCTTTAAGTTCTTTGAACGGAAAGAAATCAAAGATTTGTTGGCGTATTTGCGGATTGTCAACAACCCGTTCGACAGCGAGGCGGCGGTGCGGATTATCAACTTTCCAAAGCGTGGTATCGGCGCAAAGACGGTGGAAACATTGCAAAATTACGCGTACGAACAGGAATTGTCCGTATACGACGCGCTGATTGATTTGGACGAAATCGGGTTTACGGGCGCGACGAGGCAGAAATTGGTGGATTTCCGCGATATGATTAAAACGTGGATTATCGACAGCCAGGATATGCCCGTCAACGATTTGGTGAAAAAGATTGTTTCGGACACCCGCATGCGCGAGGCGTACGCCGACGAATCGGATGAAAGCATTAACAAGCGCGCAAATATTGAAGAATTTATCAATTCCGTAGAAGAATATTGCCGTTTGAACGTCGGCGCGACTTTGACGGATTATCTCAACCAAGTAACGCTTTCGTCGGACACGGACGATATGGACGACGGAAACTACGTTACGCTTGCCACCGTACATTCGGTGAAGGGATTGGAATTCAAGTGTGTGTTCGTTTGCGGTTTGGAAGAAAATATTTTACCCGTGTCGCGCGCGGTAGAAAATGACGACGATATGGAAGAAGAACGCCGTCTTATGTACGTGGCGATTACGCGCGCCAAAGAACGGTTGTACCTTACGCGGAGCAAAAGCCGTTATCTTTATGGCAAGCGTGAACCGACGGCGCGTTCGAGGTTTTTAAAAGAACTCTCCTCGCACTTGGAGTTGCCGCGCGAAACTCGCTCAATGCCCTTTGGCTACGACGGGTACGACGACCCTGAAAGTTATGGAAATTCGTCGTATGGTGGGGGCAGGTATGCGTCGAGTGGTAATTTTGGCGGCAATTATGGCAATACTTACGGCGGTGGATACGGCTCGGCTTACGGTAGTCGAAACGACTCAGCAAGGAGCAATTCGGGGGTAACCCGTTCGGCTTGGAACGGCGGTTCGTCGTATGGGAATTACGGCAATTCTTCGTATGGCGGAACTACGTACGGGGCGAAATCGAGCGGACAACAAAAAAGCAGCGGTTTTACCTACGGCGGAATTTCTCGCGCGCCTGCAAAACCGCAAGCGACGGGCGCAGGAAAGGACTTGTCCGCTTATAAAATCGGCGTGTCCGTAAAACATCCCAAATTTGGCGTAGGTACGATTGTAGGCGCGCACGGAACGGGTAGCAATATGATTGTGGACATTGCATTTGAGGGCGTGGGGATAAAACAGCTTTCGGCGACGCTCGCTCCGCTTACCATATTGTAAAAATTGTAAAAAAGAGCGAAACGCATAAAACGCCGCGACTTATCCGAAAAAGGCGCATTTTTAATATAATTATTTAGGGGAACAGACAATGAACAGACAACGGGAACTTGTGGATATTCTCAACAAATGGGCGTACGAATATTACGTTTTGGACGCGCCTACGGTGTCGGATAAGGAATACGACGCTTTGTATGACGAATTGCGGACTTTGGAAGAACAAAGCGGCGAAATCTATCCCGACAGTCCTACCCGTCGGGTGGGGGGAGAACCGATTAAAGGGTTTGAAAAACACACGCATATCGCGCGATTGTTCAGTCTTGACAAGTCGGTGTCTACCGAGCAGTTACAGGCGTTTTTGACGCGCGTTCAAAAACTCGTAGGGAAAGACCCGTTGTATACGGTGGAATACAAATTTGACGGATTGACGGTGTGTTTGACGTATAAAGAAGGGCAATTTGTTCGCGCAACGACCCGTGGCAACGGCGTAGTGGGTGAGGACGTAACCGCGCAGGTGTTGACGATTAAGTCTTTTCCTTTGAAAATTGCTTACAAGGGCGTTTTAGAAGTGCGTGGCGAGGCGGTCATTCGGTTGTCGGTGTTAGACGAATACAACAAAACGGCAACCGAGCCTTTGAAAAACGCGCGCAACGCGGCGGCGGGGGCGATACGAAATCTTGACCCGAAAATTACGGAAAAACGCCGTCCTGATATTTATTTTTACGACGTGAATTATACGTCGGAGGGCGAGCCGCTTTCACAGACCCAAGCGCACGATTTTCTCATTAAAGAGGGATTTAAGGTGTTTCCGTATTTTAAAATTTGCAAAAACGGCGACGACGTAATCGCCGCGATTGCAGAGATTGAAACGCAGCGTAAAACGTTGGACGTTTTGACCGACGGCGCGGTGATTAAAGTGGACGACGCGTCTTTGCGTGAAGAAATGGGCTTTACCGATAAATTCCCCCGCTGGGCAATGGCGTACAAATTTGAGGCGGAAGAGGTTACCACCTTACTCAAAGACGTGGTGTGGCAAGTGGGCAGAACGGGGAAATTAACCCCTTTGGCATTGTTAGACCCCGTGGAATTGGGCGGAGCGACGGTTTCTCGCGCCACCTTGAATAATTACGGCGACATTATGCGAAAGGACGTAAAAATCGGTTCGCGCGTGCTTGTTCGTCGTTCGAACGAAGTCATTCCCGAAATTTTATGCGCAACGGAACATTCGGGGGATAGTCAAGAAGTGGAAAAACCGAGTGTTTGTCCTGCCTGCGGTTCTGCGTTGAAAGAAATCGGGGCGCATCTGTTTTGTCCCAATCGGTTGTGTGTGCCGAGAATCGTGGCAAAGCTCGATCATTACGCAGGGAAAAACGCAATGAATATCGACGGTTTTTCGGAGAGTACTGCGCAGCAGTTGGTGGATAGGAAAAACGTCGTTGGGTTTTCCGATTTGTACCGTTTGACGGAAAACGATTTGGCGGATTTAGAGGGATTTAAGAATAAAAAAATCCAAAATTTGTTGACTGCAATCGAAAAGAGCAAGACCCCTACCATGGACGCGTTCATTTACGCAATCGGTGTGGAGGGGGTAGGCAGGGTCGCGGCGAAAGATTTGGCGACGCGGTTTAAAAATATACAAAATTTACAATCGGCAACCTACGACGATTTGATAGGGTTAGAAAATATCGGGGAAATTACGGCGAACGCAATTTTGGATTATTTCAAAGACGAAAACAATCTTGCCGAATTGTCCGCATTGGAAGAGGCAGGCGTTGCGCCTGTTTGGAACGAGGAAAAGAAAGAGGGTGTCTTTTCGGGCGAATCGGTGGTGTTGACGGGTACGCTTTCGGGATTCAAACGTAGCGAGGCGCAAAAATTGATAGAGGAACGCGGCGGCGTTTGCCAATCGTCGGTAACGACGAAAACCACCTTGGTATTGGCGGGCGAGGACGCTGGCAGTAAATTGGAAAAAGCAAAAAAATTGGGGATAAAGATAATCGACGAAACCACGTTTAAAGAAATGCTTGAAGAATAAAAAAATAAAAAAGATTGAGAGGAGAGGCTTTTGTTTTGTAAAAAAGCAAGTTTCTACTCTTTTTTTATAAAAAAAGAGAATTACGTGGGCAATACTACTTGAAATTTTTTTAAAAGTTTGCTATAATAATATGACCCGAAAAATCGGGTTACGAAAAACGCAGACGAGGAATACACCAATGCTGAGTATGACGGGGTATGGAAAAGGGGAATATTGCGAGGGCGGTTTAGAGCTGACTTGCGAAATCAAAACGGTGAACAATCGTTATTTGGACGTGTCTATCAAAGCACCGCGCATCTTTGCGGCGTACGAGGACGTCATTCGGAACACCGTGCGGAAAAAATTGACGCGCGGTCATGCGGACGTGTTCGTATCCTTGAAAGACAAACGTGAACGCCCGACGGCTTTGACGGTGGATTTGGCGTTGGCTGCGTCGTACGTGGCGGCGGCGAAAACGTTGAAAGAAACTTTTCCCGAACTCTCGGACGATTTAACGCTTTCGTCCGTTTTGCGCTATCCTGAGGTGTTGAAACAAGACGACTCGCAGACTTTGGACGAAGAACTGACAATCGCGTTGCAAACCGCGCTGGAAAAAGCTCTGGATACGTTGAACGAAATGCGGTTGATTGAGGGCGAAAAGTTGAAGATAGATATGCTGTCGCGAATGGATACGATTCAAACGTTGGTGGCAGAGGTGTCTACTCGCGCGCCGCAACTTGCGGAGGAATATCGCGAAAAATTGAAAAACCGCGTGCAGGAATATTTGGAAAACGTGCCTATGGACGAGGGCAGATTATTATCCGAAGTGGCGGTGTTTGCAGACAGGACGAATATCGACGAGGAATTGACGAGGTTAAAGAGCCATATCGAACAATTCCGCAGTATTTGCGAAGAGGGGGTCGTGGGCAGAAAATTGGATTTCCTCGTACAAGAATTTAACCGCGAGGCGAACACGACCTGTTCCAAGAGCAACGACGTGGCGATTACGAGGACGGGGCTTGCGCTGAAAAACGAGATAGAAAAAATCCGCGAACAGGTACAAAATATCGAATAAGCAGGCAATAAGGAGAAATGGAAATGGAACACGTATTGCTGGTGGTGTCAGGTCCGTCGGGTGTTGGGAAAGGTACGATAGTGAAAACTTTGGTCAAACGGCGTGAGGACGTCGTGGAATCGGTGTCTTGCACGACGCGCGCGCCACGCGAGGGAGAAAAGCACGGCAGAGAATATTTTTTCTTGACGAAAGAAGAATTTGAAAAACGGATTGAAGAAAACGATTTTTTGGAATACGACGAACATTTCGGGAATTTTTACGGTACGCCGAAATCGTTTGTGAAAGAAACGTTGAAAACCAAATCGGTGATTTTGGAAATTGACGTGGTGGGCGGTTTGAACGCCAAAAAGGAAATTCCGCAGACGGTGCTCGTAATGATTGCGCCGCCGTCGATAGAAGAACTCAAACGCCGCTTGATAGGCAGAGGCACGGAATCGAAAGAGGAAATCGAAAACAGACTCGCTCGATTGGAATACGAGCTGTCGCAAAAAGACAAATACGATTACGTAATCGTCAACGACGATTTGGAAACCGCGATACGCGATTTAGAATCGATTATAGACGGAAAACAATCGTTAAAATAAAAAAATATAACCAAAAGGAGATATAAAATATGATTAACGAACCTTCGGTAGACGCAATGATTAGAAAATTGGGAACGGAAGAAGAACCCATCAGCCGTTATGCGCTTTGCACGATTGCAGCGAAACGCGCTCGTCAGATTATTGAAACGGAAAAGAACCTCGGTGTGCACGATTCGACGGGCAAGGACAAAGAATTGTTGACCGCTTGCAAGGACATTGCGGACGGCAAAGTCGTCATTGCAAAAGACTGATAAAAAATCGCCTCGTCCAAACGGGGCTTTTTAATTTTTGGCTCTGTCATAAACGTTTTGTATTTAAAAACGGGGAACGCGTAAAGGAGTTTTTATGATTGCAGAAGTTATCGTAGATATCGCTTCGGGTGAAACGGACAGAATATACGATTATCTCTGCGACGACGATACCGTCGTTGGCAGTCGCGTTCGCGCGCCGTTCGGCGGAAAAATCGTGCCAGGATTTGTGATGCGGGTGAAAGAAACTTCGGATTATCCCCAAGAAAAACTAAAAAAAATATTGCCCTGCCCTGACGAATTGCCGGCGTTAAACGCCGAATGTTTGGCGTTGGCGGAAAAATTAACGGCGCGGTATCGCGTGCCGAAAGCCCTGACTTTGCGGTTGTTTTTGCCTGCGGAAATGCGTACGGGAAAGGTACGGGAATTGACGCGCAATTACGCTGTGTTGAATTTGTCCGTTTCGGAAATGAAACTTTCCAAAACGGCGAAAAACCAACTTGGCGCGGCGCAATATTTGGAAGAACACGGCAAAACCGATTGCGCGTATTTGAATACGGCGTTTCCAGGCGGCGTTTCGGCTTTGGAAAAAAAGGGCTACGTTACGGTTACGAAAGAACAGATTTTACGCAATCCCTATAAAACGATTGAGGAGGAAAACGTTTCGCGAACGCTGACCCCCGATCAGGAACGCGCGGTAAAAACCATTTGCGAGGATTCGCGCACGGTACAACTTCTGCACGGCGTAACGGGCAGCGGTAAAACGGAAATTTATCTTACCTTAATCGCCCAATGCTTGAAAGAGGGCAAGAGTTCGATTTTTCTCGTACCAGAAATTTCGCTCACGCCGCAAATGTTGTCGCAACTTCGTTCTCGGTTTGGTAAAAACGCGGCGATTTTACACAGCGGTTTGTCGGCAGGGGAACGATTTGACGAGTGGTGGCGATTGAGAACGGGCGAGGCGAAAATCGCTATTGGGGCGAGGAGCGCGGTGTTTGCCCCTATGGAAAATATCGGCGTTATCATTATCGACGAGGAGCACGATTCCAGTTATTGCAGCGAAACTGCGCCCAGATACAACACGTTCGACGTGGCGTTGCTTCGCGCAAAGCGGAACGGTTGTAAATTGGTTTTAGGCAGCGCGACGCCTTCTGTGGAAACGTACAAACGCGCGCAGGACAACGAATTTTGTCTTATCGAGCTGAAAAACCGTATCAACAAACGCCCGTTGCCCGAAATCGTAATTGCGGATATGCGGAGAGAAGTGCGGCGCGGAAACAACGGCGCGTTTTCGGGCGCGTTGAAAGAGGAAATAGAAAAATGTCTTGCCGACGGCAACCAAGCCATTTTATTTTTGAATCGGCGCGGATATTCGCAGACGGTCATTTGTAAAGAATGTGGCTACGTTGCCAAATGCGAGGCTTGCGACGTATCGTTGACCTATCACCGCGACGAAAAATGTTTAAAATGCCATTATTGCGGTATGAAATACAATACGCTGTCCGCTTGCCCCGATTGCGGGGGAATAAAACTCGCTTACGCAGGCACGGGAACGCAACGTATCGTTGCGGATTTGCAAGCGTTGTATCCTAATGCGCGCATTTTGCGTATGGACAACGACACGACAAGCGGAAAAGAGGGGCATTATAAAATTTTAAAGGCGTTTTCCCAGCACAAAGCGGATATCCTCGTCGGTACGCAAATGATTGCAAAAGGACACGATTTCCCTGCCGTTACGCTGGTCGGGATTTTGGACGCGGATATGAGTTTGCATTTTTCCGATTATCGCAGCGGAGAAAGAACGTTTCAGTTATTGACGCAGGTGGCAGGCAGAAGCGGACGCGCGGAAGAACAAGGCAAGGTGGTTTTGCAAACGTTCGACCCCGAAAACGACGTGTTGCGGTATGCGGTGGCGTACGATTATAAAGGATTTTACGAAAATGAAATTTCGCTGCGCGCGGCAATGGCTTTTCCGCCCTTTTCCAAAATCGTGCGTGTGCTGATTACGGGCGAAGACGATAAAAAGACGTTAGAGGGATTGAGAAACGTATACGTTGGCTTGGAAGAATTGTATACGAAAGAAATGGATAAATTTTTATTTTTTAATAAAATGCGCGCACCGATAAAACGGATACAAAACAAATTCCGTTATCAGGTGTTAATGCGTTTGGCAGATACGTCCATATTGCCGCAAATCTACGATATTTGCGCGGAATGTAGAACGAGGGACGTGCTGGTGAGCGTGGAAGAAAATCCCGCGAATATGAGTTAAAAAAGAACAGGAGATAAGAAAAAATGGCGATTCGGAACGTAGTACAGGTTGGGGACGAGGTGTTAAGACAAAAATGCGCCGCGGTGGAAAATTTCGACGAAAAATTGTGGGAATTGCTCGACGATATGAAAGACACGGTTAAAATGGAGGAGGGCGCAGGCCTTGCCGCGCCGCAAGTGGGCGTGCTTCGGCGCGTCGTCGTCGTGGACGTAGAGGAGGGGTATTTCGAGTTCATCAACCCCGTAATCGTTTCGCAAAAAGGCGAACAATCGGGCTGGGAGGGCTGTTTATCCGTTCGCGGAAAAAGCGGTATCGTATCGCGGCCTATGAAAGTAAAACTCAATTATTACGACAGAAACGGGCAAAAATTCCAGTTGCAAGCCAAAGGATTTTTCGCGCGCGCGATTTGCCACGAACTTGACCATTTGGACGGGGTGTTGTATATTGACAAGGCAACGCATATAGAGAAGAATTGACGGTAGGTCGCATTTTTCTAAAAAGGAGAGAGGTATGAAAATCGTATTTGCCGGCACGCCCGAATTTGCGGTTGCGCCGTTACGGAACATAATCGAACACGGTTACGAGGTGGTGGGGGTTATCACGCAAGAGGATAAACCGCAGGGCAGAAAAGCTATTTTGACAGCGCCGCCTGTCAAAGTGTTGGCAAACGAATACGGTTTGCCCGTGTTTCAATTTGCAAAAATCCGAAACGAAGTGGAAAGTATTCGCGCTTTAAAAGCCGATTTACTTATCACTTGCGCGTACGGGCAAATTTTAACGCAAGACGTGTTGGATTGTTTCCCGATGGGGGTTTGGAATATTCACGCGGGATTGTTGCCGCAATATCGCGGCGCGTCGCCGATACAGAGCTGTATTTTAAACGGCGAGGAAGAAACGGGCGTGTCCGTTATGAAAACGGAACTTGGGTTAGATTGCGGCGACGTGTTGTGCGTAGAACGTACCGCCATTGCCGACGACGAAACGTACGGACAGCTGGAACAGCGGCTTTCTCATATCGGCGCAGAATTGATTTTACAGGCCTTGATTTTATTGGAATCGGGCGAATATACGTTGACGCCGCAAGGAGAGGCGGGCGTGAACGTCGTTAGAAAGCTCAACAAAGAAAACGCGAAAATCGATTTTCATAAACCCGTAAAAGAAATCGTCAATCTTGTTCGGGCAATGAATCCTGCGCCCGTGGCGTACACCGAATTGGACGGAAATAAAATCAACGTTTATCTCGCAGAAAGAGCCGAACTTTCGGAGAAAGAAACCCTTGTGTTTGACAAGGCGCAGATAGGAGAAGTGTTGTCTGATAAGCCCAAAAGAGGTTTGCTCGTCAAATGCCTTGATGGGGCGGTGCGCCTTAAAGAAGTGCAAGCGGCAGGCGGAAAGAGAATGAGCGGCGGCGATTTTCTTAACGGTAGAAAAGCGCAAAAAGGGCAGGTGTTTATATGCTGAGCAATCCCGTTTACGATCCCTTTCAAATATTGACGAAAGTGTATTCGGACGGCGCGCACGTAAAACAGGCGATTGCCGATACGTATATTGAAGAACAATATCGCGCGCGCACGGTGAAAATCGTCTACGGGGTGTTGGAAAACGACGGGTATTTTGATTTTTGTATTCGCCATTACGCGCCGAAAGCCCCCAAATTGGCGGTGCGGATTTTGTTGAAAATTTCGCTGTATATGCTGATTTTTATGGATAAAAAGAGGTATATGGTAACCGATTGCGCCGTAACGTTGTGCAAGAAATTGGGCAAAAGCGGCGTCAGCGGATTCGTCAATGCGTTTTTGCGAAGATTTGAAAAAGCTACGGTAGACGCGGAGATTCCGAACAATGACAGCGGCGTAGCGGTGAAAGCGTCTTATCCCTTGTATGCCTATCAATGGCTGAAAAAAGAATACGGAGCGCGCGCGGAGGCGATTGCAAACGCAAAATCGTCAGGCGTGTCCGTACGGTTTGAACAAGAGGCGAAAACGTATACGGGAAAACTGCATATAAAAACTCCGTTTGAAAACAATTATATCTTTGAAAATTTCGTCCGCGACGAGGGATTTGACGAGGGGAAATACACCTTTCAATCGGTGGGGAGCATTGCCATTTGTGACGTGGTAGAACCGTGTGAAAAGTTGTTGGATTGTTGCGCCGCGCCGGGTGGGAAATCGGTGCTGTTAGCCCAAAAATGTAACGAAGTAACGGCGTTTGAATTGCACGCGCATCGGGTGGAACTGATTCGGCAATACAAACGGCGTATGGGCGTGAAAAATATCCAAGAATTTGAAAAGGACAGTTCGGTGTTCGACCCCGAATACGCCGAAACGTTTGACGCGGTGCTTTGCGACGCGCCCTGTTCGGGTTACGGCACAATCAGCGAAAATCCCGATATCAAACTGTTCCGCAAACAAGAAGATTTTATCGCGTTGCATAAAACGCAAACGGAGATTTTGAACACCGTTTCAAAATACGTTAAAAAGGGCGGCGCATTGTATTATTCGACCTGTTCGCTGTTTGAAAGCGAAAACGATAAAACGGTGGAAAAATTTTTAAAAACGCATCAAGAATACGAGTTGGAAAAAATTGACAGTCCGCTTTCGCACGTAAAAAAGAAATACGGATTGCAATTTTTGCCCGATACGGCGTACGGCGCAGGGTTTTACGTTGCGAAATTAAGGAAAAAGTTATGAAAAAAATTATTCAGGACCTGTCGTATAACGAATTGCAAGAATTGACCCTTGCGCTCGGCGAAAAAAAGTTTCGCGCCAAACAACTGTACGAGGGATTGACGCAAGGCAAAACGATAAGCAATATCACTTCGCTGTCCAAGGCGTTTAAGGAAAAACTTTTGGAAACGTACGAGGACGAAACCGTGCGGATAAAGGAAACCTACGTATCTGCGGACGGAACGGAAAAATATTTGTTTGAATACGCGGACGGAAACCTCGTCGAGGGCGTATTGATGAAATATAAATACGGCTATACCCAATGTGTTTCCACACAAGTTGGGTGCAGAATGGGCTGTAAATTTTGCGCCTCTACGTTAAACGGGTTGGTGCGCAACCTCACGGCAGGGGAAATCCTTTCTCAAATCCTAACCGTAAACGCGTTGCATAAAAACGACGTTTTAGGGCAAGGAAAAGAGGCGCGCGCCGTTACCAACGTCGTGCTTATGGGCAGCGGCGAACCGCTCGATAATTACGACGAAACGTTAAAATTTTTACGCAACGTAACCGCCGAGGGCGGCGTGTGTATCAGCGCGAGAAATATATCTTTATCCACGTGCGGACTCGTTCCGAAAATGTACGCTTTGGCAGACGAGGGAATTCCACTCAACCTCACCGTGTCGTTGCACGCAACCGACGATATATCGCGTGCGCGGACAATGCCTGTGGCAAAGGCGTATAAAATAGCCGATATTTTAAAGGCTTGCGAGTATTATTTTAAGAAAACGGGCAGACGGTACTATTTTGAATATACCTTAATTGAGGGGGAAAATTGCGACGAAGAACACGCGAAAGCGTTGATTGAACTTTTAAAAGGCAAGCCTTGCCACGTCAATTTGATTCGTTTGAACGAAGTGAAAGAACGGGATTTGAAAGCGCTTGGCGACAAGCAAGCCTATCGGTTTTTGGGCTTGTTGGAAAAAGGCGGACTTTCGGCGACGCTCCGTCGGCAAATCGGGGTGGATATCGGTGGCGCGTGCGGACAGCTTCGCGCGAATTATATAGAAAAAAACAATTTGTAAAAAGGAGAGAGGAATATGGAAAACGAAGTGTTGGCGTTGATTGTCAGCTTTTTGGCAATGACAATGGTCGTTATTTCTTATTTCGTCAAAATCAAGAAATACTATTTATTGTTTCAATCTTTGTGTATCGTCTTTTTGATTTTGTCCTATTTGTTCACGGCGGAATTTTTTGCAATGATAGGGCTGTCTATCGGGCTGGTGCGTTCCTTGGTCTTTTATTATTATGAAAAGAAAGGGATAGAAGCCCCCATTTATCTGTCGTTTTTGATTTCTTTTGCAACGATTGTTTCGTATTTTATCGTCAATCTCGGCATTTTGAAAACGGCAAAACCTGTGGATATCTTGTGTATCATACCTTTGGTAATGTACGCGTTTATTTTCCGTATACGCAACCTTAAAATCGTAAGGTTTACAATGCTCGTGCCGACGGCGATTTCCATTTTGTACAACACCCTCGCCAATGCAACCGTGTTCGTTGTGCTGTCCTACACCTTTGAATTGACGGCAAACGTCGTGTCGATATGCAAATATCATATTTTCAATAAAGAAGAAAAAACTCAATTAAAGGAGAATACATATGAAAACGATTAAAATTGCTCCGTCGATTCTGTCGGCAAACTTTTCAAAAATGGGTGAAGAAGTCATTTCCCTTCAAGAATGCGGCGCGGACGTCGTGCATTGCGACGTTATGGACGGCGTGTTTGTCAACAACATCACGTTCGGGATTAAAATGGTGGAAGATTTGCGAAAAATCACCACGTTGCCGTTGGATTGCCATTTGATGATCGTTCACCCTGAAAAATACGTCGAACGCTTTGCAAAAGCGGGCGCGGATATCATCACTGTACACTACGAGGCTTGTCAGGACAATTTGAAAGAAGTGTTACAGCTTATCAAATCCACGGGCGTAAAATGCGGCGCGGTTATCAATCCCGATACCCCCGTGGAAAAAATCAAGGACGTTATTCCTATGTGCGATATGGTGTTGGTTATGAGCGTGTTCCCCGGTTTCGGCGGACAGAAATTCATTCCATCGGCGCTAGATAAATTGCGCCAAATTCGCGCGATTATCGACGAGTTGGATAAGGATATCGATTTGGAAATCGACGGCGGCGTAACGGCGGAAAACGTAGCGGAAATCAAAGCCGCAGGTGCGAACGTAATCGTTGCTGGCAGTACGGTGTTCAAAGCGGAAGATAGAGCGAATATTATCGCCACGTTAAAGGCGTAAGTGTTTTTATAAAGTGAGGAATCAGCTATGGCGGCAGTAAATAAAAAAATAGATTTTACCAACGGGAAAATCTTTTCCCGTATCCTGTTTTTTATATTGCCTATCGTTGCAACCAATCTGTTGCAAATGTTTTACAATGCGGCGGATATGATGGTCGTCAGTCTGTCGTCTGAAGAAAACGCCGTGGGCGCAATCGGCACGACGAGTTCGTTTATCCACCTGATTATCAACTTTTTTATCGGGTTTTCGGTAGGCGCAAACGTCGTCGTTGCAAGAGAGATTGGGGCGCAGGACAAAGAACGTTCGCAGGCGGCGGTGCATACGTCGTTGATTATGGCGTTGCTGTTTGGCGCGCTGGGTATGGCGATTGGTATAACGGTTTCTCGGCCTATCTTGCAGTTGATGGGGAATCACGGCAGTTTGCTTGATTTGGCGGTTACGTATACGTATATTTACTTCGCAGGTATACCGTTTTTGGCAATGACCAATTATTTAATCGCAATTTTCCGCGCCAAAGGGGATTCTAAAACGCCTCTTTACGTTTTAATGAGTACGGGGATTTTGAACGTATTGCTCAATCTGTTTTTCGTGCTTGTCGTAGGTTTGTCCGTTGAGGGCGTTGCCTTAGCTACCACAATCGCAAACGCGGTGTCGGCGGTGGTGTTGCTTGTTAAATTGAGGAAAGATAAGGATTATACCACCTTTTCGTTTAAGAAATTAAAAATAGATAAAAAAGCGTTTAAATCTATCGTTTTGATTGGTTTGCCTGCAGGGATACAGAGCGCGTTGTTTTCGTTGTCCAATATGCTTATTCAATCGTCCGTAGTGAAAGTGAACAATATGGTTTCGCCGGGGACGGAATATCAACCAATCGTGAACGGAAACGCTGCGGCGGCGAATCTTGAAGGGTTTGCGTATACCGCTATGAACGCCGTATATCAAGGCGCGATTACCTTTACCAGCCAAAATATGGGCGCGAAAAAACCGCATAGAGTGAGAAAAATTATGTATTCGTGTTTGCTGATTACCACGATTGTCGGGGTTGTGATGTCGGGTGTTATTTTGATTGCGTACGAACCGTTAATTGCCCTTTACGGGATAAAACATGGGGCGGAAGGGAGTTTGGAGGCGTTGGCTATGTCGGCGGCGAAAACGCGCGCAACGTATATTTGCGCACCCTATTTTTTGTGCGGAATGATGGAGGTAGGCACAGGCGTTTTGAGAGGACTTGGAAAATCGTTGACGTCTATGGTGATTTCGCTAATTGGCGCGTGTTTGCTTAGAATGGTGTGGATATGGACGGTGTTTCCTATGTATCCGACGTTGGAAACGGTGTTTTTGTCCTATCCCGTAACGTGGACGATCACGGCGGTTTGCGCGTTTATCATGATTCACGTGTTGTTGAAAAAAATTATCAAACAACACCAAATACAGGAAATACAACCATAAACCCAACGAATGGGGTAATCCGCATATGCGGTGGAGCGAATCAATAAAAAACCGAGCCGATAGGGGAATGCCTGTCGGCTCGCGTTTTTGTATATCGGAACAGTCTTGACTGTTCCGCAATTTTTCTATAAAAACCATTGACAAGGATAGAAAAAAGTGGTAAAATAAAAATGCGACATAAATTTAATATTTTTAACAAGTCGAAATATACTTCTTTGGTAGAAGTGTATCTTTTCGCGTAATAAAAATTTTCGATTTGTAAAGATATTTTTTAAATTTGTGTCGCAGCAAAGCGAGAGGGGCATTTTTACAGGTGCCGTTTCGCAAGAGGCGGCATTTTTTTTATGCGAAAAACGAAAGAGGTATGATATGTGGAACAGAAAAAGAAAAATGGCGAATGAACGCCGAAAAAAATTGCTGACTTGGATAGAAGAAATATTGGAACTGAGCCGAAAATGGCGCGAATGGGAAATACAGGAAGAATGCGCGCGTCAAATGATTGAGTGCAAAGGCTGGTCGAAAGAGATGAAAGCGAGTTGGGTGAAAGCGAGGGAGAGATTGGGGATAAAAGACCGAAGGGAAGAAATAAAAAAGGAGAAAGCGGAATATTACGTGGAATTAAAAATCAAGGTCAGAGAAAAGGAAGAAAAAAACGACGAGATGTATGCGCGGTTACCAAAATCGATAAAACGTACGGTGAAAGACAAAGAGGGGTTTATGCAAGGAATCATGCGGAAGAAAACGTTGAACCGATTGAAAATCACGTATTTGAAAAACAAAGCAATTTTATTGTTTCAAGAAGAATGAAAAAACCGAGCCGATAGGGGAATGCCTGTCGGCTCGCGTTTTTGTATATCGGAACGGTCAAGACCGTTCCATACGGTGGGTGTTATCCGCCAAACTTGTAAGGAAAAGTCTTTACTTTTCCCACAAACGCAAAAAAGCTGATGGATACCATCAGCTTTTTAAGCGTACTTATAAAACGGGCGATTATTCAGCGTCCGCTTTTTTAAGGGTTCTGATACATCTTGCGCAAACGTATCCGTTCATTTCCTTTCCGTCTTCTACGTAAGAAATTTTTTGAACATTCGCCTTAAAGGTTCTTCTCGTCTTACGGTTAGAGTGGCTGACGTTGTTTCCCGTCGTTTGACCTTTACCGCAAACATTACATACTCTGGACATATTGATACCTCCGTTTTTTGGGATTATTTTTACCGTAGTAAAACCATAAAAATGGCGCTGAAATTTTATCCCAAATGCGTTTTGGGAAAAACAAGCATAAATAATATATCATTTCTCGAAAGAAAAAGCAATCAAAAACGGGTCAAAAAAAGCAAAAAATAAAAAAATTTAGAAAATTTTGAAAAAGTGCTTGCCAAAAACGCGGAAATAGTGTACAATAGGAAAGTAGTTGGAGAAAATTATGTCAGTTAATACGAATAACGCATACGGCAAAATTTCCATATCCGATTTGGCGATTGCCAAAGTTGCGTCGAATACCGCGCTCGAATCCTACGGGATAGTAGAGATGGTTTCGCGCCGTTTTACCGACAGTCTTTCTTTGCTCTTTAGAAAAGAGAGCGGAGGGAAAGGGATTAAAGTTACTACGTCGGGAAACAGAATTTACGTGGACGTATACGTCATTATTAAATACGGCGTATCTATTGGCGCGGTTGCCGAATCTTTGAAAGAGGCAATCAAGTACAAAGTAGAAGGGTTTACGGGTATGATCGTAGACACCGTCAACGTCAACGTTATCGGAGTTAAATTGTAAAATTTCAGCGCAGCGAGTGAATTCGATTTGCGCTTTTTTGCGTACGCGCTCTTGCGGATACGTTTCGTCTTATATAATGTATATTATAATGAAAGACAATCCAAGGGCAAACAGTTAAATCTTAGAAAATAAGGAGCATTCTTATAATGCATAAAACGATAAACAGCAACGAGTTTCGTAAAATGATACTCGTTGGCGCGAAACAGCTCGAACTCAATCGGGCGAAAGTGGATGCGTTGAACGTGTTCCCCGTTCCCGACGGAGATACGGGTACGAATATGTCGCTTACGATGCAATCCTGCATAAAAGAAATGACGGCGTGTCAATCCAACGCTTTTTCCGAGGTGTGCAACAGCATTTCCAAGGGCGCGTTAAAAGGAGCGAGAGGCAATTCGGGCGTTATCCTGTCCCAGATTTTAAAAGGGATTTGTTCGGTTGTTGGAAAACAGGAAAAAGAAGTGGATACCAAGACGTTTGCAAAGGCGTTAGAGGCAGGCACGAAAGTTGCTTACAGCGCGGTATCCGTGCCGAAAGAAGGTACGATTCTCACCGTTATTCGTATGATGAGCGAACACGCGGTGAAAGTTGCGGCGAAGAAAAAGACGTTTGAAGAATTTTTCAAGGACGTTATCGAAGAAGGGGATAGAGCGCTAGCGTTGACCCCGACGTTGTTACCCGTATTGAAAAAAGCGGGCGTTGTCGATTCAGGCGGCGTGGGGCTGATGACGATTATCAAAGGCTTTGCGGCAGAATTGACGGGCGAAGAAATCGCCGAGAGCGTAACAGAGGCGGACGTTTCGCAAGGAAGCGAATCGGAATTTGGCGACAATTCGTCGATTATTGCAATGGAATTGAGCGAAATTCAATACGCGTACTGTACCGAATTTTTCATTATCAATATGAAAAAGAGTACGACGCTTTCCGCGATTGATAGATTGAGAGAAAAATTGATGGCGATTGGCGACAGCGTCATTTGTATCGGGGATTTGGAATTGGTAAAGGTACACGTGCATACCAACCAACCTGGCAAAGCGTTGACGTACGCTTTGGAATTGGGCGAATTGGAAAGACCCAAAATCGAAAATATGTTGGAACAAAACCGTCAACTTCGTGCTCAGTTAGAGGCGGAGAAGAAAGAGATGGGTATGCTTGCGATTTGTACGGGCGCAGGGCTTTCCGAGATTTTCAAGGATTTGTCGGTGGATCACATTATTGAGGGTGGACAGACAATGAACCCTTCCGCAAGTGATATCGCAGACGCGGCAAAGAGAATCAACGCGGAACACATTTTCGTATTCCCCAACAATAAAAATATTATTTTGGCGGCGGAACAGGCGAAAAATCTTGTGGAAAACAAGACGATTCACGTAATTCCGACGAAGAACGTACCGCAAGGGTTTGCGGCGGCGTTGGAATTCAATCCCGAAATGAGCGCGGTGGAAAACAAAACGAATATGATTCACGCCCTTGACAACGTGAAAGTGGGGCAAGTAACGTATGCGGTGCGTAACACTTCTTTAAACGGATTCTCGATTAAAGAGGGGGATATCATAGGTTTGGACGATAAAAAGATTTTGGCGAAATCGCAATCGTTGGAAGAAACTATGATGAAACTGATTGCGCGTATGAAAGAGGACTTCCACCAAGTGATTACGTTGTATTACGGCGAGGACGTGAAAGAGGAAGAAGCGGAAGCGTTGTGCGCGGCGATTGCGGAAAAATATCCCGATTGCGACGTGGATTTCCACAACGGCGGTCAGTCGGTGTACTATTATATTATGTCTTTGGAATAATCGTATTTTTATCCAAAAAAATTTGTATAATTATACAAAAAAACGAAAGCGGGACGGGCGGCGGCGCACATTCCGCTTTTTTGTATTTTTTCAATCTTGGCTTCTCCTTGAGGAGAAGCTGGCGAGCAAAGCGAGTCTGATGAGGTGTATAAAATGAACAAAACCAATAATTCAAAATTGACCTCTAATGCCCAATATCTCAGAAAAAATATGACAGAAGAGGAACGAAAATTATGGTACACTTTTTTAAAAAAGTTGCCTTTAACGGTGCATAGACAAAAGGTAATAAAAAGGTATATCGTAGATTTTTATATAGCGGAAGCCAAACTTGTGATTGAATTAGACGGTTTGCAACATTATGAGAGTGAAAAACAAATAAAGGATAAAGAAAGAGATTTATATTTAATGAATGAGGGATATACTATACTTCGTTATACTAACTTAGATATAAAAAGGAAATATAAAGATGTTTGCGAAGATATTTGGAAACATATTGAAGAAAATGTTTCCACCTCATCCGTCATTTTATGACACCTTCTCCTCAAGGAGAAGGCAAGGAATCGACGCAATTTTTATAAGTTTATAAATATGTAAAAGTATCTGTAAATAGGTGATTGTATGAAATTGTCGGCGTTGAAATCTATCGGCGAAAAGAGAGAAAAAGATTTTCAAAAATTAGGCGTTTACGACGTGGAAGACCTCGTGCGGTTTTATCCGCGCGCGTATCTTGATTTAACCGAGCGCGCGTCGCTGCGGAACGCATACCACAACGATATGGCGCTCGTTGCCTGCGAAGTTACACGTCTTGCGCCCGTCAATTACGGCAGTCGGCATAAAATGGTGCGCGCATTTTGTTCGCAAGACGGATTTCCGTTTACCGTCGTTTGGTTTAATCAACCGTACGTCGCGCAAAAATTGAAACCTGGCGAATACCTGTTTTACGGCAGAGTGCAAAACAAATTTGGGCAAGTGTCTATGGTCAATCCCACTTTTGAACCGCTGGATAAAAATTATCGATTGAAAGGCATTGTGCCTGTATATCCGTTAAAGGGCAACCTTTCGCAAAAAGTGGTGCGCGCGGCGGTGAAAGAGGCGTTGCAAAAAGTGGACTTATCTGGCGCGATACCTTGGCAAATTACGAAAAAATACGATTTGCCGTCTTTGGAGAGGGCTTATTACGATATTCACAATCCACCCGATAAAAACGCCAAAGACCTTGCAAGCGAGCGCGTGGCGTTAGAGGAATATTTCGTTTTGATTTCCGCATTTAAAATTATCAAGGGCGGCAAAGAGGACGCGCGTGTGCATAATTATACGGTTTCGGCAAGTGAAGTGAAAACGTTTTCCACTCGATTTGGTTTTGAATTTACCGACGGACAAAAACGCGCGGTGAATGATATTTACGAAAATCTGTACGCACCGACCCGAATGAACCGTTTGGTGCAAGGGGACGTGGGCAGCGGTAAAACCGCCGTCGCGCTGTGCGGTATTTTTATGGCGGTAAAGAGTGGATTTACAGCGGCGTATCTTTCTCCTACCGAAGTGCTTGCCGCGCAAAATTACGCCGTTTTAAAACGATATTTTCCCGAATACAGAGTGGGATATTTGGCAGGGGGAATGACGGCGAAAGAAAAACGCGAGATGAAAGAACGTCTTAAAAGCGGAGAAATTGATATTCTTTGCGGTACGCATGCGATTTTCCAAGCGGACGTGGAGATTCCGAGGCTTTCGTTTATCGTTTGCGACGAACAACACCGATTCGGTGTGGCGCAACGCAACGCTTTGGCGGAAAAGGGCGAGGGCGCGGATATGTTGGTTATGAGCGCGACGCCGATTCCGCGTACGTTATCTTTGATTTTTTACGGGGATTTGGACGTTACGTCGATTACGGACAAGCCCAAGGCAAGACAGGAAATTTCCACCAGCATCATTCCCGATTCCAAATACGAGGATATGTTGGAATACGTAAAAAGGGAAACGTCGGCGGGCAAGCAAGCGTATTTCGTTTGCGCGAAAATCGAGGACGACGAGGAGGGTTCGATTATCAGCGTTACCGAATTGTACGAGGAATTGAAAGGCAGGTTGCCTACGGTGCGGTTTGCTTTGTTGCACGGAAAAATGAAAGAAAAAGAAAAAGCGGAAGTGATGACGGCGTTTAAAAATCACGAATACGATTGTCTTGTATCCACGACGGTAATCGAGGTGGGCGTGGACGTGCCGAATGCAACCATTATGATTATTTACAACGCCGAACGATTTGGTTTGTCGCAATTACACCAACTGCGTGGGCGTGTCGGGCGAGGCAAAGAAAAGAGTTATTGTTTCCTGTTAATGGGGGCGGACAGCGATACGGCAAGAGAGCGTTTGACGACGTTGAAAAACAATACCGACGGGTTTAAGATTGCGGAAAAGGATTTGGAAATGCGCGGCAGCGGCGATTTCTTCGGGACGCGGCAATCGGGTAAAATGCTGTCGGATATTAAAAATTTGCGGTATCCAACCAGCGTGATATTTGCGGCGAAAAAATTATCCGACGAGGCTTTTGAGGGACGATTCGACAATGAAAAATTGCGCGAGGCGGCGCTGAAAAAATACGAGAGCCTTAAAGACGTCGTATTGAATTGACCGTTCCGCACAGTGATTTTACCAACAAAAAACACCCGCTGAGGGTGCTTTTTTGTTATGTAGAAAAGGTTTGCTTAAATGCGTATCTCTCTTTTCACCTCGGGGTTGGCTTTCCAACACCGATACAATTCGTCCACAAGCGGTTTGTATTGTTCTACAGATTCGCTTCTGGTTTCATTGAAAGTATCCGCAAGTGTGTCAATCAAATCGTTTAGCTGTCCGTCAGATATTCCAGTGAGTTTTAATTCTTTTTTCACGTACGCCGCAAGCGTACTGCGGTGATATTCAAACATTTTTTTATAAATCTCGTCATCCACTAACAATTCGCTGTGTAAACGCAGATAGCGATGTACCCAAGTAAACATATCTTTTCTAACTTGGGCATTCAAACGAGGGGGCGCTTTTTTTGTTTTTCTTTTTTCTTTTGTTTTCATACTTTCCTACCTTTGCAAATTGATAATTTTTTAAAATAAAAGAACCGTTTCAAACAAACGTATTTGTTTTTTAACGGCTCTTTTGTTTTTCATTTAAAAATAAAAAATGCCGCATATCTTACGATACACGGCAAATGCAGAATATACCTAATATCGTAAAATTTGCTACAATTTCTTTTTTACTCTATAATATATTACAACCACGGATTAAAAAAGCGATAAGAGATATAATCCTACCAAGATTATATCCGCGGATAAAAAATATATAATAGAGTAGAAAAAAATAGTTGCTTTTTTACGTAAAAAAGCTAAAAGAAATTGTAGCATCTTTATTATAAGCAATTTTTTATAAAAAGTCAACGGTTTTTGTGGAAAAATTGCGGAACAGTCAAGACTGTTCCCTATAAAGAGTGGCAGTCCTGTCATACCGAGCGAAATGAACGTAGTGAATGCAGTCGAGCGTATCCCATAAATAAAACGCATATATTTATTTTGAGATACACTCCACGCGGTTGCTACGCCACCTTGGTCGGTATGACAATCCGATTAATCGTAGGGAAAGCCAAGACCATTCCGACATAAAAAAATGTGCCGATAAAAAATTTAAAAAAATTTTCTTCGAGATGTTGACGAATGAAGAAAAATGTAGTATAATAGAAATAGAAGAAATTCAGCGGAGGTGCGTTATGGCTGATAAGAAAAATGAAATTGAATGGAAACAATTCAAATTCGATAAGGACGGTTTGATTCCCGTTGTCGTACAGGATTACGAAAGCGGCGAAGTTTTGATGCTCGTTTATATGAATAAAGACGCTGTAACGCAAACGTTTGAAACGGGATACGCGCATTATTACAGCCGTTCAAAAAAGGCGGTCAGCAAATTCGGCGCGGCGCTTGGCAACACGCAAAAAGTGATGGCGGCGTTTTTGGATCACGACAACGACACGTTACTTTTAAAAGTGCAACAAAACGGTAAGTCTGACCCTCAGCAGATTAACCACACGTGTTTTCCTCAGCAAATCGTAGGGCAATACAACGATATCGGCGGGGAAATGTTGGGTAAATTGCAACGCATTATCACCGACGTGAAAAAGAATCCCGAAGACGGCGCGTACACCAGCTTTTTGTTCGTGCGGGGAGTGGACCGTATCGGAAAAAAAGTTGGCGAAGAGGCTGTGGAACTCGTCATTGCGGCGAAGAACGACGAAAAAGCGGGCGTTATCAACGAGGCGGCGGATTTGCTGTATCATACTATGGTACTGCTCAACGCCAAGGATATAAAATTGTCCGAGGTATGCGCGGAACTTTGTAAACGTAACAGATAAAAAAGGTATAAAAAACGGTTCGGCAGATAATAAGCCGAACCGTTTTTTTATTGGCGTACGTTTCAAATTTCGTAATCATAAGAAAGCCGTGAAGATACGGAGGGGCGAACCAAACCGTCGGCAATCGCTACGTGTAAGGGGTGTTTTTGATAGGTTTGCAACGCAGATAAAGAGGAGAAAGTTGAATCCATCATCAAGTCGCCCGACGAACAATCAAAACCGTTTGTCAAAATATGCATTTCTTGCAATCCCTCGATTTTCCCTACCAAATCTTCAAGCGCGTTTTTTATTTCTTGTTTTCTTGCCTCTTTATCCTTAATTTCGTCTTTCAATTTCCAGACAATCATATGTTTTACCATTCTTTTTGCTCCTTTTTCTATATGTGATTACAGTATATCACCTTTTGAAAAAATTGTCAATGTTTCGTATGACAAATGTCAATAAAGGGTATGACAAACAAAAATTCTACTGTAGGTAGAGGGAAAATTCTACGCTCAGTAGAGCGTTTTTTAGTGCCAAGTAGAGGGATTTTGCCTTGAAAGGCTTGTTTTTTTTGGAAAATTAAGTTAAAATAATATATAGAACGAAACGAAAGGAAACGTTTTGATTTCGTTGAATATTCTTAAAAATTCTAAAAAATCGACAAAATAATTTTTTGTGGATATGATATGATTTTCCTTGCTGAAAAAACGCGGCGAAATAATGAACGGAGGCGTGGAACAAATGGCAAGAAAAATCGTCGTAACGTCGGGCAAAGGCGGTGTGGGGAAAACCACCGTTGCAGTCAACCTTTCCGCGCAGTTGGCAAGGCGTGGGCAGAGGGTGATTTTGTGCGACGCGGATTTTGGATTGAACAACGTAGACGTAGCGGCTGGCGTGGAACATCTTATCACGTACGATATCGTAGACGTAATTGAGGGGCGTTGTCGGGCGAAACAGGCATTGGTGCGACACCCGACGTATGGAAATTTGTATCTGCTCACCAGCAGTCATTCTGCCCCCGAACGGTACGTTTCTCCGCAGGCGGTGAAAGTGGTGTTGGACGCGCTTGCGCCACAGTTTGATTTTATTTTTATTGATTGCCCTGCGGGTATAGACGACGGATTTCACCGCGCGGTGGCGACGGCGGACGAGGCGATTGTCGTAACGACGCCGCACATTTCCGCTCTAAGGGACGCGGACAAAGTGATTACCGTGTTAAAGAGTTATCAACTCAACGACTTAACGGCGGTGGTGAATATGGCGCGAGGGGATTTGTTGTTGTCAAGGGATAGTCTTTCGCCAACGGAAATTTCCGAGCTTTTGAAAATTCCTTTGCTGGGTGTATTGCCCGAAGATTACGGGATTTATCAAGGTGAAATTACCCAGCCACATTCGGCGTTTCGGATTTTAGCGAACAATCTTTTAACGGGCAAGAGGAAACTCTACGACGTAACGAGAAAATATTCGGGCGTGTTTGGCAATATACGTCGGGTATTGAAACGGAATTTATAAATGTAATAAAAAGGATACGGTGAACGTTTTTGAAACGAGTTGCAGACGATTATGAAAGAATCAACAACGTTTTACAAGCGGATAAATCGGTGATGAGCGACGCGTGCAAAGCGCTGGTATTGCAAGATTTTGCCGAAAAGTTTAACGAATATTTCGATTTGATTGGATTGCCAAGGTTAGAACTTTCCTGTCGAAACGGAATTTATAAAATCGACGTTTCGTTTGAGGCGGAACGCATTAAAAAATTCAACGTATTAAAATGAAAAAGAAACGAAAAAACACAATGCAAAGGAGAAAATGTATGGCACAAAGAGCGTTTGATATTATTACCGATTCTAGTTGTGATTTGACCAAAGAATATTTGGAAGAAATCGGTGTTGACGTTGTAAAGTTGGGCTTTACAATGAATAACGTAAATTACGAAGGGGAAAGCGGCGAGTCAATCGACCCCAAAGATTTTTACGCGCAATTAAAAGAGGGCGCAATGCCTACCACCTACCAAGTTACGGCAGAAACGGCGAAAACGCATATCGAGCCGTGTTTGGAAAATGGGCGGGACGTATTGATTATTGCCTTTTCGGGCGCATTGTCGGGTACGGCAGGCAGCTTTGCCGTTGCCGCGCGGGATTTGGCGAAAAAATATCCGAAAAGAAAAATTCGCGTAATTGATTCGCTGTGCGCGTCAATGGGAGAAGGGTTGTTGGTGTATTACGCCGTGAAGAAAGCGGACGAAGGCGCGACGATAGAAGAAACGGCGAAATACGTGGAGGATTTGAAATTGCATATTTGTCATCATTTCACCGTGAACGATTTGTTCCATTTAAAACGCGGCGGCAGAGTTTCTAGCGCGACGGCGGTGATTGGTTCGATTTTAAAAATCAAACCCGTTATGCACGTGGACGACGAGGGAAGATTGGTGGCAATCGGCAAGGCAATGGGTAGAAAAAAATCGTTGCATACGCTGGTGGATAATTTGTTGGAAACAAAAGATATGGATGAAAACGACCCGATTTTTATCAGCCACGGCGATTGTATAGAGGATGTAGAATACGTCAAGGCGTTGTTGAAAGAAAAAATGCCGAATACGCAGATTTTCGTCAATTACGTAGGCGCGGTAATCGGTTCACATTCGGGTTGCGGTACGGTTGCTATTTTCAACAAAGGTACGCATAGATAAATAAAAAATGTAAAAAAATTTCGAGCCGACAGGGAAAAACTGTCGGCTCGATTGTGTTTTTAGATATGTTTCACGTCCGTTACGGTCAGTACGCCCTTTTCAACGGTGAATTTGATTTCGTAAGCGTCAAACCGCATACCGTATACGCGCGACGGATCGTCTTGATAGGAGGGGCGCGGGTCGTCCGCAAGACACTCTATCAATCCCGTTTGTTTGTCCTTGGGAATCCAATCAAGCAGTTTGTCTGAAAAAACGACGGTCAATCTATCGTTGATATGTTCGTCAGCGTAACCGCCCGTAGCGTCGGGTTTGCAATCTGCGTGAGGCAGGTACGGTTTGATATCCAATATCGGCGTACCGTCCAAAAGGTCTGCGCCTGAAACAATCAGCACGTTGCCGTCCGTTTCGCGTTTTTCCACGCGGACGAGCCGTACGCACGACAGCCCGATAGGGTTGGGACGAAAGGGAGAACGGCTGGCGAACACTCCTACGCGTTTGTTGCCGCCAAGCCGAGGCGGACGAACGGTAGGCGAAAAGGTATCGCGGTGCGATAAGGAAAAATCGAACAACAGCCAAAGATGAGAAAACCCTTCGATTTCTCGCAAACAATCGTCGTTGCGATATTCAGGGCAAAAGACGATTTCCGCCGTCAAAGAGGGCGCTCTGCCGCTCTGACGCGGAATACCGAATTTTTCTTTGAAATCGCTGCGTATATAAGCAATGGGGCGCAAAATAAGTTCGTCTTTCATAATACAGTTATTATAAAGCAAACGAAACCGTTTGTCAAGCTGAAAAAACGTAAAAAAATTACGTCAACGTATGCAAAAGAATTGAAATTATTTACGGATTGTATTATAATAAGGAAGAACAAATGATAAAAAGCAGTTTGTGGCGTTTGAAACGAGGTGCTATCAATGAAACTTACGGAAATTTTTAAACAGAATACGTATTCGCTGTCGTTCGAGGTGTTTCCACCGAAAACGGACGACGTATACGACAGCGTGAAAACGGCAACGGAAGAAATTGCCACCCTTTCTCCTGCATTTATGAGCGTTACTTACGGCGCAGGAGGAGGAACGAGCAAGTATACGTTGGATATTGCCAAAAACATTCGGGAACGCCACGGCGTGCCGTCATTGGCGCATCTTACCTGCGTATCGTCTACGCGCGAAACGGTGTTGCAACGCATTGCCGATTTTAAAGAGGCAGGCATTGAAAACGTAATGGCGCTCCGTGGGGATATTCCTGCGGAAAAGGCAAACGAGGATCGCGCGCAATGGGATTATCGCCACGCGGTGGAATTGATTCGGGAAATCAAAAACAGCGGCGCGAATTTTTGTATTGGCGCGGCGTGTTATCCCGAAGTGCATCCTGAAAGCGAATCGCAAAAACAGGATATTTATTATCTGAAAGAAAAAGTAGAAGCCGGCGCGGAATTTTTGACTACGCAAATGTTTTTTGATAACAATCTTTTATATAATTTCCTGTATAAAATCCGTGAAGCAGGCATCACCGCGCCTATCGTGGCAGGGATTATGCCTATCACCAACGCAAAGCAAGTGGAACGCGCGATTAAATTGTCGGGTTCGTTTATGCCACAACGCTTTAAAAGCCTCGTTGATAAATTCGGACACGACCCTGCGGCAATGAAACAGGCAGGTATCGCCTACGCCACCGACCAAATTATCGATTTGTTCGCAAACGGCGTAACCAACGTACACGTATATTCTATGAATAAACCCGAAGTAGCGGCAACCATTCAACGCAATCTTTCGGATATTTTAGGAAAAAATGCTTGATAAAATTTTCGTGAAAAATTACGACGCGCCGCCCATAGACAGACGGGAAATTTTACGCTATGCAGGTTGTAAAGACGACGCGGACGAACGATTAAACGCTTTGATAGACGAATGTTTACACGAGAGCGAACCCTTTTTATCCTATCGCGTTTGTTATTATATGTTTGACGTGAAACAAATTTTGGACGGCGTAACCAGCCAAACGGTGCAACGGGGCTTGGTCGGGTGCGAAAAGGCTGTTGTGTTTGCGGCGACGGTTGGGCTGGGCTTGGATAGGCTGATTGCGCGATACGGCGCGACGAATACGGCAAAAGCGTTGGTGTTACAAGCAATCGGCGCAGAACGTGTTGAGGCGCTTTGCGATACGTTTTGCCAAGGGTTAGAACGGGCGTACGGCGAAACGGGGCTATATGCGCGGCGGCGGTTTAGTCCTGGTTATGGGGATTTTGCATTAGAAAATCAAAAGAAAATTTTTTCCGCGCTTGATTGTCCGAAAAATATCGGGCTGACGTTGACGGAGAGCGGATTGATGAGTCCGACGAAATCGGTTACGGCGATCGTAGGGTTGCAATCGGGAAAACGTCAAGAAAAAACGGGTTGCGAGGCGTGCGGTAAAACCGATTGTTTTGCGCGGAAATAGACAGGTAAGAAAACAATGGATTTTAGACAATATTTACAACAAAATATCGTGTATTTCGACGGAGGTACGGGTACGCTTTTGCAACAAGCAGGTTTGGCGTTGGGAGAATTGCCCGAACGTTGGAACGTAACGCATGCGGACGTGGTGCAGAACATACACCGCGATTATTTTAACGCAGGCAGTAACGTGGTCGTAACCAACACGTTTGGCGCAAATACGCTGAAATTTTCCAAAACGGAATTGGCAGAAATCGTCCGCGCGGCGATTGAAAACGTCAAAATTGCGGCGAATACCTCAAACGGAATACAGGAAAAATTCGTGGCGTTGGATATCGGGCCGACGGGAAAATTGTTAAAACCGTATGGGGATTTCGATTTTGAGGAGGCGGTGGAAACGTTCGCAGAAACCATTCGTCTTGGCGAAAAATACGGCGCGGATTTGATTTTGATTGAAACCATGAGCGATTCGTACGAAACCAAAGCGGCGCTTTTGGCGGCGAAAGAAAATTCTACTTTGCCTATTATCGTATCTTGCGCGTACGGCGCAGACGGAAAGCTGATGACGGGGGCTACGCCCTCGGCAATGGCGGCGTTGATAGAGGGTATGGGCGCGGACGCAATCGGGGTAAATTGTTCGCTCGGCCCGAAACAGTTGAAAAGTGTCGTGGAAGAATTGTTGGAGGTTTGTTCCGTTCCCGTACTGGTAAAACCCAACGCAGGCTTACCGCAAACGGACGGGGAATCGACCTATTACGATATAGACGACAGCGAATTTGCCGAGTATATGGCGGAGTTTGCAGTAAAAGGCGCAAGGCTTTTGGGCGGTTGTTGCGGAACTACGCCTGCATATATCGCAAAAACGGTGGCGGCGACGAAACATATGACGGCTATGCCGATTGCGGATAAAAATATTTCGTGGGTGTCCTCATATACGCGCGCGGTACGGTTTGACAAACCCGTGCTGATAGGCGAACGGATCAATCCTACGGGCAAAAAACGTTTTAAACAGGCGTTGATAGAGGGCGACGAGGCGTATGTACTTGGCGAGGGAATTGCGCAACAGGAAAAGGGCGCGCACGTGTTGGACGTCAACGTAGGTCTGCCCGAAATTGACGAAAAAACGGCTTTGCCCTTGTATATAGAGAAATTGCAAGCGGTGATCGATTTGCCGTTGCAAATTGACACTTCGGATATCGTGGCTATGGAAAAGGCAATGCGCCGATACAACGGCAAACCGCTCGTCAATTCCGTGAACGGAAAACAAGAGAGTATGGACGCGGTGTTTCCGTTGGTTAAAAAATACGGCGGTATGGTCGTGGGGCTGACCTTGGACGAAAGGGGCATCCCCGACACGGCGACAGGGCGAGTGGAAATAGCGAAAAAGATTATAAAAGAGGCTGAAAAATACGGCATTGCGAAAAAGGATATCTTAATCGACCCGTTGGCGTTGACCATCAGCGCGGACAAAAACGCGGCGGCGGTTACGTTGACTGCATTGAGAGAAATCAAAGAAAAATTGGGCGCGCATACGTCGCTTGGCGTTTCCAACGTATCCTTCGGTTTGCCTGAACGGGCGGTGATAAATTCGGCGTTTTTTGCTCTGGCGTTGGAAAACGGTTTGTCAGCGGCAATCGTCAACCCCAATTCGGCAGAGATGTTAAAAACCTATTATGCCTTTTCGGCGTTAAAGGGTCTGGACGAAAATTGTGGCGAATATATCCGTTTCGTAACGGAAATTTTGCCTACTTTCCAACCTGCCCCTACGACAAGCGGAATTGCGGCAACTGCCACGATAGGCGACGGGGATTTGTCCCCGCTAAAACGCGCGATCGTGAAAGGTTTGGAACGGGAGGCGGAAACGGCGTGCGAGGCGGCGTTGAAAACGAGTTCTCCCCTTACCATCGTCAACGACGAAATTGTACCTGCCCTCGATATCATAGGCAAAGCGTACGAGGAAAAACGCGCGTATTTGCCTGGATTGCTCATGAGCGCGGAGGCGGCGAAACGAGCTTTTGAAAAAATAAAGCAGCGTCTTGTTCAAACGGGCGAGGGCGGCGCGAAAAAATGTAAAATCGTCTTGGCAACGGTGAAAGGCGATATTCACGATATCGGAAAAAATATCGTCAAAACATTGCTGGAAAATTATGGATTCGACGTAGTGGACCTTGGTCGGGACGTGCCAAGCGATACTATCGTACAGGTAGCGGGGGAGATTGCCGCGCCCATAGTAGGGCTGTCGGCACTCATGACGACCACCGTGCCGTCTATGGAAGAAACCATACGTAAATTGCACGAAAAATTGCCAAACGTCAAAGTTCTCGTCGGCGGCGCGGTGCTGACGGAAGAATACGCGCAAAAAATCGGCGCGGACGGGTATGCCAAAGATGGATTACAAGCAGTACGCTTTGCCGAACGAATATACAACGATTTATGCAAATATTCATAAAATATACAATTATTTATACAATTATGCATAATATAAGAAAAATATTCAAAAGATAATGTATTTTATTGCATAAAATGATTTGACAAAGCAAATGTAGTGGTTGTATAATATAGGCATAAAAGAAAGACGGATAAAATCACTTGTAAAGGAGAACATAGAAAAATGGAAAAGAAAGACATTAAAAAAGTAGTGCTTGCCTATTCGGGCGGTTTGGACACTTCGATTATCATTCCTTGGTTAAAGGAAAATTATAACAACTGCGAAGTAATCGCAGTCAGCGGAAACGTCGGACAGGCGGACGAGCTGGACGGTTTGGAAGAAAAGGCTCTTAAAACGGGCGCGTCCAAGTT
>JAFTPE010000021.1 GCA_017463425.1 Clostridia bacterium
CCAACCGACGGATAAACCGGGCGCGACGATTCGTTAAAAAACGAAGTTACGCTGCAAGAGCGTAGTTTGCATTATTATTTGCATTTAAATTTAAGTGGAATGTTTTTGCGCAGGCACTCCGTCTGCGGTATGCTTATTCTTTCGCTCACCGGCAATCGAATCCGGTGCACCCCCGTTTTATTTTTTTTCGGTACTATTATTATACACCGCTTTTGATAAAAAGTAAACGGTTTTTATGGAATTTCCGCCTTTTTTTCGTTGTCAATTTTCTCCTTTTTACGCACCAATTTTTTTAAGGACGTTCGGTGTTCTTCCCCTGCAAACAGGCGTTTTAAATTTTCTTTATGCGCGCTCCACGTCAACACGTTTATCATAAAAATCATCATATACAGGCATACCAGGTATGCGTTGATTGCAATTTCGCCATAGCGCAGCAAGAATAAAACGATTTGAATAACGCTCAGTCCCGAAACGCCGAGCAACGAACCCATTGCGCCCCATTCCGTGAAATAAATATACAAAACCAACAGACAAAAAATTGCGAACACAATCAAGATCCACCACGCGTTTTCGCACGATAAACCGAACCAGAACAAACCCAAAGTAGAGGCGATACCTTTACCGCCTTTGAATTTCATGGTTACAGGGAAAATATGTCCCACGATTGCAAACAACCCAGCGAAATAGCGCATAAAATCGCCCACGCAAATCGTCGTGTTTGCAAAAACGTAATCGCGATAAACAAAAAAACAAACCAACGCAGGCAACCCGCCTTTCAATGCGTCGCAAAAAAAGGTGATCACGCCGATTTTTACGCCAAATTCGCGCGTCATATTCATTGTACCGGGATTACCGCTGCCAATTTTGGTAATATCCCGCTGTTTCGCGCGAGATATCGTCAAGGCAAAATTGAAACACCCGATAAAATAGCAAACGATTGCCACCAGCAATAATTGCCACCAATTTTGTATAATAGAAAATTCTTTCATTGTTCTTCCTTATCCAACGAGGGAATTTTTAATCCTCGTCCTTTTTCTCCCGAACGGAAATACGTATCGGCGTACCTGAAAAATCATACGCGCGGCGAATGGTGTTTTCCAAATATCTTTGGTATGAGAAATGCAACAAGCCCTCGTCGTTGACAAACAACACGAACTGCGGCGGACGAACGGACACCTGCGACGAAAAAAACACGCGCATACGACGCCCCAAATAGGAGGGCGGTTCTTGCAATCTTACCGCGTCGCCAATCAAATCGTTGAGTTCGCCCGTAGGCACGCGGAACGACGCATGCGCGTACACTTCTTCTGCCGCCGCTATCAATTTTTCGACGCGCTGACCCGTTTTTGCTGAGATATAAATGGATTTGTAATAATCCATAAATTTTAAATCTTCTTTTAATTGTTCTTCAAAACGGTTGACGGTATGCGTATCCTTTTCCACCAAATCCCATTTATTCATAACGATTACAGACGGTTTGCCCTGTTCGTGTACGTACCCGATAATCTTCACGTCCTGTTCGGTCAACCCCTCTCCGCTGTCCACAACCAACAGGCACACGTCGCTCCTTCTCACGGCGTCGAACGCGCGCATATTGCTGTAATATTCCACGTCGTCGTCCACGTTCTTTTTCTTACGAATCCCTGCCGTATCGATAATCGTATACGCCTTATCTCCACGATAAAACAGCGTGTCTATCGCGTCGCGCGTCGTGCCTGCCATCGGGGTTACGATACTTCTTTCGCTGCCTAAAATGCGATTGACAAGACTGGACTTTCCTGCGTTGGGTTTGCCCACTACGGCAATTTTTAACGACGGAACGGGTTCTATCGTAACGTCGGGGAACAACGCCACCGCTTCGTCCAACACGTCGCCGATCCCTTGCGAATGTTCTGCGGAAATCGCAAACGGCTCGCCCAAGCCCAACGAATAAAATTCAAACACCTGTTCGGGCGAATAGTTATCAATTTTATTCACGACCAAAATGACGGGTTTTTTACTGCGGCGTAAAATGTCCGCTACGTCGTAATCGGAGGGGTGCAACCCCTCTTTTCCGTCCGTAAAAAACAAAATGACGTCGGCGGTGTCAATTGCCACGTCCGCCTGTTTTGCAATTTCTTTCCACATTACGTCTTCCGATTTGAGTTCGATACCGCCCGTATCCACCATCGTGAAATGCTTTCCGCGCCACGTTGCGTCCGTATACAACCGATCGCGCGTAACGCCCGGTCTGTCCTCCGTAATCGAAATTTTTCTACCTGCTACTTTATTAAAAAACGTACTTTTCCCCACGTTGGGTCTACCCACCAACGCGATAAGAGGATTTGCCATACCTTGCCTCCTTTTGTCCTTTTTATCGATTCGTAGAGAGTATCTCTACAAACCCATATCCGCCGTCGTAATTGATGCGGATATTGTCAAAGCCCAATTTCTCTTTGAGCGTTCCAAGCGTCATACCGCAAAGAAATACTTCTTCAAATTCTTTTAACACATTCGAGGGCAACACCACTTCGTCGAATTGTCCGCCCTCGTTTTTATACTGTTCCAGAGCCCGTAAAATATCCTGCCCCGTCAACAAACCTGTACAAGTAACCGTCGGCCCGAAAAATTCGTTGACAATTGGCAATACGTCCGCTTGTAAATTTTCTATTTTTTCATTGCAACGTTGCGCTAGTTGTCTATTGATATTTTCCGCGCTGACTCCGCATACAATCAACGAACGTTTTTTTACATTCAACGCAACCCTGCCCCCGTCATTTTTCGTTTTCAACGTTTCCAACGCCTCGTTTGCCTCAGCGATAAATTTCGCCGTCATACCGATTCCGTTTTCTATCTGTTCGAAATCGCCGTAAAACGCCGCGTCTTTAAACGGACGGTTGGCTTTTACAAAATATTCGTCTGCCGGCAATAAAAACGGCACGCCGAATTCTTCGTTCAATTTATCCACAAGCGTCAACAATTTTTCGCTGTATTCCTTATCCACGTCGCCGATGGGATACAGCCCTTCGCGGTATTTCGTCAACCCCGTCGGCACGCACGCCAAATCCCGAACGGTCGGATAATATTCAAACAATTTCCGCGCGGTATATTCCAGCTCCACTCCGTCGTTTTCATTCGGAACAAGCACCGCTTGGCAATGCAGTTCCACACCGCCCTCAGCCAATCGTTTTATCTGTTCCACGATTTTCCCTGCGTTTCGATTGCGTAACAATTTTACGCGTAAATCGGGATTCATTGTATGCACCGAAACGTAGAGGGGGGACAATTTTAATCGAATAATCCGCTCCAACCCCTCGTCTGAAAGATTGGTCAGCGTTACGAAATTACCGCAAGAAAAACTCATGGAATAATCGTCGTCTTTTACGTACAAACTTTCGCGCATACCCTTGGGCATTTGATCCACGAAACAAAATACGCAACGGTTGTGGCAAGTCCGAATTTTGGTGTTTTTTTCAAACTCTACGCCAAGGTCTTCCCCCTCGTCCTTCTCCACCTCCACTGTGGTTTCAACGCCGCTGCGTTTGTCTTTTACCGTCAATGAAAAGCCGTCCGTTTCCATATAATACAGATAATCCAGCTCGTCCTCGCAAGCGTGTCCGTCGAACGCAACGATTTCGTCCCCGATTTCCAAACCCAAATCTTTGGCAATGCTATTCCGTTTTATTTTGGTAATCTTCAACATACGAGGTTTCTGCCTTTATTCTATACTTAACTCTATCGCCGTCTTATCCACGCCGTACTGTCGACACAATTTTGTCAAAATTTCTTCAAACACAGGGGGCAGGGGCGCGTTGAACGACATTCTTGCCCCGCTCGTCGGATGCGACAGTTCTAATTTCTTCGCATGCAACAGTTGCCCGTTTACGTTCCATTTTTGTTTTTTATATCCATATACGGGATCGCCCACGACGGGATGCCCTAAATGTTTTGCGTGTACCCGAATTTGATGCGTACGTCCCGTTTGCAAATCGAATCTGCACAGCGTACATTCCTCTCCGAACCGCGCAATTACTTGAAAATCCGTAATCGCAACCTTACCTTTTCCCGTCGGCAACACCGCCATTTTCAAACGGTCGGTTGGACAGCGTCCGATATCCGTTACTACACGCCCGCGCTCCTCTTTCAGATTGCCCTCTAACAACGCATAATAGGTACGCCGACAGGATTTTTCCGCTATCTGCGCCGCCAAAGAAACGTGCGCTTTATCGTTTTTCGCAACCACCAACAGCCCCGTCGTATCCTTGTCGATTCTATGCACTATCCCTGGCCTTAACACTCCGCCAATACCGCTGAGCGAATCCAAGGCGTACAACAGCGCGTTCACCAGCGTACCTTGCGTATTGCCGTTTCCTACGTGTACCGTCATACCCTGCGGTTTGTTCACAACAGCAAAATCCGTATCTTGATACACGATATCAATGGGAATATTTTCAGGCTGCGCTGTATATTCCGCTACGTCAGGAATCACGATAGAAACTTCGTCGCCCGTTTTAATCTCTGCCCCCGCCTTTTTTACGGGAGCGTTGTCCACGAAAACGTTGCCGTCCTCAATCAATTTTTTTATCCGAGAGCGAGTAAATTCTTCCAACTGTTCGTTTAAAAACACGTCCAGCCGTTTTCCGCCCTCGTCGGCCACGAAAAACCGTCTATCCATTATCGCCCTCCGTATATATTCGCCTTATTGTTCGCCTTGCGCTTCTTTTGCTTTCTTTTCAGCCTTTTCTGCTTTTTTGCGTTCTTCTTCGTCCGCCGCCTCTTGCGCAAGCGTTTTATATTTTTTGGTCAACGGGAAAATGGCGTCCTTGTCAAAAAACAACAACGACAGAACCAACATCACCGCGCCTGCGGAAATAAAGAAATCGGCAAAATTGCATACGGCAAACCCGAAACGGTTCAAATCCACCATATCGCGCACCCCGTACGCTGCGTTGGGATCCCACACCTCAAAATAAATACGATCAATCAAGTTTCCAACGCCGCCAGCCACTACGAACACAATCGCAATGCGAAGTAGCGTCCGACGTTTGTCCACTTGGAAATAATACATAGCAAACAGCGACATCAGCACCGCCGTTCCTACAATTACCGCCATTTTCAACATTGCAGGGGCGTTTGCGCCCATTCCGTATGAAATGCCTTTATTATACGTGATACAAAGATAAATCCAATCGGGAATTACCGCAATTTTATCGGGCGCGTTGGGTTGAGAAAAATATGCGTCGGCAACGATTTTCGTAACTTGATCCACGATGATGAGGATAAAGAACAACAATACCCCCCACAAACGCGAGCCTTTCAGCGCAGACACGCCCCCTTCGTTTTGTTTTTTCATTTGATTATTTTCCATTTTACACGTTTCCTTTCGATTTTTCGTGCGCATCTTTGGAATCTTTCCGTATTGCGCCAATCATATCGATTTTTAATTTATGCAATTTTGTGGACAAATCCACTTTGTACAGTTGCGGTACGTCCAAGCGCAGATATTCTTCCCAGAATTTCGCCAACTGCGATTTTGAAAAAGCCTGAATTTCCATCAGCGACGGGAAGTCGTACACCAACTCTCCGCCCTTTACAATGGTATGCAATAAAGGTTCTGCTCGGAAATTTTCCACTTCGTGTTCTTTCCACGTTTCCACAGGGTGGAAAAGGGTCAAAGGCTGGGTATCGTCCACGGTTTCGTCGCGGAGCGTTATCAAATCGGCAATCGCCATACCGTTTTCCCTATCGTACAAACGATACAAATTTTTAAACGCGGGATTGGTAATCTTCGCGGTGTTGTCCGACAATTTAATTTTCGGCGTAATCGTTCCGTCTTTGCTTACGACAGCAGACAATTTATACACACCGCCAAGCGCGGGCAAATCTTCCGAAGTAATCAGTTTCGTACCTACCCCCCACGAATCGATTTTCGCGCCTTGTTGAATCAAGGAATTGATAGAACGTTCGTCCAAGTCCCCCGAAACACAGATAATCGCCTCGGGAAATCCTGCGTCGTCCATCATCTTACGCGCTTTTTTAGACAAATACGCCAAATCTCCGCTGTCCAAGCGAATCCCTTTGGGTTTATATCCTGCCGCTTTCAATTCCTTAAATACCTTGATAGCGTTTGGCACACCGCTTCTCAGCGTATCGTACGTATCGACAAGGAGCAAGCAATTATTGGGATACGAGTCGGCATACGCACGAAAGGCTTCGTATTCCGTAGGATAATCCATAACCCAACTGTGCGCCATTGTCCCTGCGACAGGCACGTTGAACTTTTGTCCTGCGATCACGTTGGAGGTTGAAGAACAACCGCCGATAATTGCCGCTCTTGCCCCGTTGATACCCGCATCAGGACCTTGCGCACGGCGTAAACCAAATTCCATTACAATCCCCCTTCCTTGCGTTGCGCGACAAATTTTTGAGGACTTGGTTGCAATCAACGTTTGGTGATTGATGATATTGAGGAGCGCCGTTTCCGCAAACTGCGCCTGTATAAGAGGCGCTTTTATCGTTAAAATCGGTTCACCCGGGAACACGGGTTCGCCTTCGCGCACCGCGTATACGTCGCCTGTGAATTTCATATTTTTTAAATATTCCAAAAAGCCTTCGTCGAACAAATTCAGCGAATGCAAATAGGCGATATCCTCGTCGTCAAAACGCCAATTCAAAAGATATTCCATTGCCTGTTCTAAACCCGCCGCAATCGAATAGGTAATCAATGCGTTTTTACGGAAAAACAAATCGAATACCACTTCTTCTTCGTGTTTGTCGTGTTTGTAAAATCCGTAGCCCATCGTCAATTGGTACAAATCAGTAAGTAAGGTTAAATTTCTCATTTTTCAGCCTCCGCAGATTTCGTTTTCTCCTCGTTTTCCTCCGCTTTTCCGTCTGTCTTTTCCGTTTTTTGCGTTTCTTCCGCCGTAGACGAATCGTCCTTTTTTCCAAATATCTTTGCGAAAAAGCCTTCCGATTTTTCTTCCATCGGCTTTTGCGTATAGTTTTCAGGATAAATACTGCACATCATATTGACGTCGTTAAAATACGCAATTTCTTTTTTATCGTCGCCGATAAAATCGCTAATACCGTATGGGTCGCCGTTTACCGACCCCACGTAAACGCCCTCTTTTTTCTTGTTCAATACAAGCAAGACGACGAGCAGCGCCACCCCTGCCAACAATAAAAGAATGGACGTAACCATTGACCAAGGCACTTTGCTCCCTAAAATAAACGAAGGGTCGCGAAGCGGTTCCATAATCGAACGCACCAAACCGTAGGTGATAAAATACATTGCCGTATTTACGCCGTTGGGTTTTTTAGGATTTTTCCAAGCGTTGATAAACAAAACAATCGCCATGGAAAAAGTTACGACGCTCTCGTATAAAAAGAACGCATAATGCCACGTACCGCCCGTGATATCCGTTTCAAATCCGAAAATTTTCGCAAACGTCAGCGTAAAGGTCTGCAAACAACTCCCCCCGTCCGTCGTATTGATATACACGGAAACGGGAAAGAAATGCAACGCTTCGTTTTCCACCAAACCGCCGTATACCTCTTGATTGGCAAAATTCGCCCAACGCCCAATCGCCTGCGCTAGCAACAATCCGACTACAACGCAATCGCCCACACGGAAAAAGTTTACTTTTTTAATGATACAAACGGCTGCAACGCTTGCCGCGCCGCCTAAAATACCGCCGATAATCGACAATCCACCCTCGCGAATGGAATTGAAATTCAGCCAATCGGCAATCGGCATACCGCTCGTAATGCAATAGAACAAACGCGTCGTAAGGATTGCAATCGGCAAACAGATACAAAAGAACGTCAAAAACAAATCGGTAGACATATTTCTGCGTTTGAACAATATCGAAATCACGAAAAACGCAGCCAGCATACCGAATACGATAATCAACGCATACGCATAAATTTTAAAACCGAAAATCGTAATTCCGGGCGATTCGTATGCCAAAAGAGAATTCAAATCCATAAAAGCATCTCCTTTTCATCTTTTTAAAGTATACTTTAAAAAAGTTCTTCTGCATTATTATAGCACAATGAAAAAAAATCGTCAAGAAAAGCCCGACGATTTTTTCGCTTTTTTACACGTTTAACACATTCCAACACGTTCAAGACGAAGTTTTTATCCAATTTTTAGGACAAATGGATTTTTAAAGGTTTAATCCGATTGAGCGTCGGCACGATAATAAACAACAGCGCATAATTAAAAAGGCTGTTAAAAATCTGTCCTTGCGCGAACAATCTGGTAATCACATAGGTAAAATAGTCCGTTTTCATTTTTGAATACAAAATCCAAAACGCCGTCGTGTTGATTCCCACCGTACAAATCAAAAACGTCAACAAAGCAACCAAAACCAGCTTGATAATCAACCCGAATTTGCCTTTTATATTCAAGCCGTTGACGATAAAGCCCGAAATCAACGCAACCATACCCATTGCAATTCCAATCCACGGCATATACGCAAATCCGCCGGAATTGTATAAAAAGCCGACCAAATCGCCCAAAAAACAAGCCGAAAATCCAAACAGCGGTCCAATAATAATTCCCGTCAACGCCGACACGACGATGGTCAAAGAAAATTGGGTATCCGCAAGTTTGAATTCAAAAAACATATTCGCCACGACGACGAACGCCGTCATCACCGCAATATACGCAATTTTGTGCGAATGTCTTTTTTCGACCAACAATCTTGAAAAAAGCAACGTCTTCCAAACACTCGTTTCTTTTATCCTTTCCGACATAAATAAAAACCTCCCTGTGAGAGGTCCGCAAATGTGTTTCAAAGCAACCCCGTATTTCCTTTGTTAAAATCCTTTCATCAAATACCTGGGTACTCCGTTTTGTAGCGGACGCGCCTTGACACCGCAGAAAATCAACCAAGAAAAACCTTGATTTTCTTTCGTTTATCGACAACGTCCCGTTCGATAACACTTCACGCGCCAAAGGCTACTCTTACTCTTTTCGTCTATTATACGCTCTTTATAAAAAAAACGCAAGCGTTTGACGAAAAAAATCCTTCTCCACGTACATATTTTTTTAAATTTTTCCAATTCTAACCGTATGGGACTTATTTTTATCCGAACGGTCATTATTTTTATCGCCACGCTTATCGTGATGCGCCTAATGGGAAAACGACAAATCGGTGAAATGCAACCGTACGAGTTGGTTATCACGCTGATTATCGCAGACCTTGCTTGTATCCCTATGGCAGACAATTCCATTCCGCTTTTATACGGCTTGATTGCCATATTCACCATCTATTTGTTGCATCAAATTATTTGCATTTTAGACCTCAATTTCCCATGGACAAAATCGGTAGTCAGCGGCATACCAAGCATTGTGTTGAACAAAAACGGCATTGACGATTCGCAATTAAAGAAAAACAATCTCGACGTTTCCGATTTAATCGAAAGTTTGCGCGTGGAGGGATATTTCGCGCTCGACGCGGTAGAGTACGCCTTATACGAATCCGAAGGCACGTTTTCCGCCCTGCCGAAAAGCAATTATCAGCAGCTTCAAACCTCGCTGCCTATCGTTTTAATTGACGAGGGCAAATGGGATGATGAAAACCTAAAATATATTCAAAAAGACCGCGCGTATATTATGGATATATTAAAAAAACAGGGCTGTCAAAAATTAAAAAGCGTGCTAGTTATGACCGTAGACGGCAACGGAAAAGTGTATTTGCAACAAAAAGGCGAAAAATACAAAGTGTTTTATTTGGGTTGGGAATCCGCCCTTTGGTAAGGAGGAATTTATGATACGAACTCTCGCAAGTATTCTTTTGACGTTCGGTTTGATATTTAGCGTTTCCGCATACGAAAGCAAACGTGTTCAAACAACGTTCGAGTCGTTTGAACAAGTGTTGTTGACCCTTTACGATAAAACGGAAGCAGGCGAAGTAACGTACGAAGACGGCACGGCAACCGAACGGTTTTGGGAAAATAAGAAAAACACCTTGCATATATGGTTGCCCCATTCGGCAATTTTGGAAATCGATTATCAGTTGTACGAAGCTGTCGGGTGTTTGTATGTGCGCGATTACGACAGCGCAATCCCAAAAATCGAAATCCTTTTGGGTATGTGTAAAAACATTCCGCAATCCTACCGTTTTTCCTTTGAAAATATTTTATAAAAAACTTCCGCAAAAAAATAGCGATTTTTACCTACTGCAAAAATCGCTATTTTTTGAATATCTCTAAATATAAACGTTTTTTTATAGGAAACAGCCTAAAATAACGTTTGCAACGAAACCTATCAAAGCCCATTTCCCTACGCCGTTCGCCTTTTTGGGGCATTCTTTTTTCCAACAGCAGTATAAAATAAGCCCTACCAGCGGAATGAAAAAGGATAAAACATTAAATCCTACGTTTTCAACGTCTTTGGTATTTGCTAACGCCTTTTCCTCCAAGGCACAACCGCAATTCATACATATAATTGCCTCGTCTAATACTTCTTTTCCGCACCTACTACAAAATTTCATATAAGGCCTCTTTTATAACGCCGTAAGAGATACAATTTGAAATTGAATCGAACCAGATTGTCTTTCGTATACCAACTGTAATTCTTGTATTCTTCCCAATTTTGCCTCGTAAGAACATTTTGCATATCCACATTGCGCCGTAACGGTAGAATTTTGCGAAACGTTCATTTCCAACTTTTCTCCTTTCTTTATATCGCCGTAATGATTTCCGTTGACAAAAATTTTTACCGTTCCGCCTAAAAGAAATTTTTGATTAAATCCGTGGATAACCACTTTTCCTTCGGTTGCGCCTGCAATGTCCTCAAAAGGCACGCCAAACGTTTCTTCTTCTAAGGCTAAAAACGCCTTTTCATTCTCCATTACGTATCCTCTCACGGCTATCAAATAATAAATAGACCCCGCAACACCGATAATACCACCAAAAACAAGGTTATATATAAGGGTAATAATATCCCCTGTAAGCGGTTTCACTTTATTAACAATCCCAACAGGTTTTTCGGGAAACGATTTACAATACTTTAAATCATCTAACGCGGAATATAAATTCAATCCGCCGACGATCAACAATACAAGCCATTCCCAAGAAAACAAACCAATCAACAGTTGCAACGACGCAATCACTATCCAAATAATCGCATTTATCCGTATTCTTTGTGTAATTGTTTCCACTAAGGAATTGGACTTTGCCTCCACTTGTGTTCCTTGCGCGCCCATTGGTGCAATTGAACAACCACAATGTACACATATTACTGCGTCTTCGTGTACTTCTTTGCCACATTTGCTACAAAAATTCATAAATTTTTTCTCCTTTGTTTTTTCTTCTGTACAAAAGCCTACATACCATTATACTCTTAGTTTTCTAAGAAGTCAACCGTTTTTCTTAGAAAACTAATATAATTATTATAATTATGGAAAAACTCGGCGAAAAAATCAAACAATTAAGAATGGATAAAAATCTTTCTCAGCCTCAATTAGCCAAAAAATTGGGGGTTTCCAACGGCATTATTTCTATATGGGAAAACAATATCAACGAACCGAAAGCTAGTCATATCAAAAACATTGCGCTCTGTTTCGACGTAACCACCGATTATTTACTTGGTTTGGAAGATGAAACAGGCTCAAAATTATTTTAATCCTGTTATTTTAATAAGATAATCCCCCTCAAACGTTATACGCCCCAAAAGTTTGTCAACTTTTGGGGCGTACATTATTTTGTATTCAATCTTCCGCTTACGCCAAGCCGTACGCGCGTACAATGCCTACGTTTGCCTCGAAAATGTTTTTTAAAAATATTTTCACGGCGTTCGAGGTTGCCGCGTCTAATTTCTCGTCTTCATTACTTGAAATCATGGTAATAATGGCATTGAAATTTTTATAAATGATTTGACATTCCGCGTCGATTTCGGTATATTCATCCTCACTTGCTCCGTTTTGAATAGAATACATCTCCTCTATCGTATCGTTCATTGCAAACAACACCTGCGTATTGCCCGTCTTTAAAACGTCCACCGTTTGATGATTCAAATCGCAAACAAGCTGAATAAACCGTTGCAATTTTTCATTGCCTTCCAACTGAATTTCTTTTTCTTCCATTATAAAACGACTCCGTTTTTCTTCAGCAATTCGCGCGCAGATTCCACGCTGTCCACGCCCGTTTTGTTTTTTATGGGCGCAAATTCGCGCTCTCTCACTACCTCAAACGGCAACACGCTGCCCATAGGCTTGATTAAATCGACGGCAAGCGTTTCAAATTTCTTTCCGTTTTCTTTATCGGGCTTTCTCGTTTCTCCGTCCTCGCAAAGACATTCGATTTTCTTTTCTACGATATGCACGGGAATCTTTTTATCCACGATTTCTTCCAATTTGGAAAGACGGAATAAATAATTCATGATCGCGCCGTAACAATACGCCAAATCGCCGTTTTCGTCCTTTTGGTTTGCCATTTCATCCGTCAGTTCGTAATATTCGATAATGTCGGGTTGGTCGCCGTCCATACACAACACGCCCACTTTTTCTTTGGGTTCGGTTTTGCAAATAACCTTCGCGCCGCAATTTACGCCGCTTGCAATCGTCGCGCCAACAAATACGGGATCTGCAATACGTTGCAATACGTTATCCACCGCGTATATATTCAACCATTCCACGCCCTTTTGATGCAAATCTTCGCAAAGCCCTGCGCGCTTTAAAGACGCAAACCAACCGCCGTTGCCGTTGGGCGAAAGCGCAGGCGTGTCTTTACGTTCCAAGAAAATTTTTCCGTTGTAATCCACCGCAGGCGCCATATCCTGTTTGAAGAATTTGACTGCCGTTTCAGGATAACCGAAATATCCGTGTTCTTTCCAAAACGCCGTCGTTTGCGCATGGTTTTTATCGCTCGTCATAATATACAAAGGCACGATTACGCCGCATTTGTTCGTAACCTCCAACAAATTCTTCATTTGTTGCTCGAAAATATACAACGGTTTCGTAACCCCGATATCGTACGCTCCCTTAGGTCCGTCTACCCCAAGACGAGTCCCCATACCGCCTGCAAGCAATACGGCAGCCACTTTTCCTGCCCGAATCGCCTCGATACCAACCGCCTCAAATTCGGTCTTTTTCTTTTGAATTTCTGCTTGTCTAAGCCCAGAAATGGGACGGATATCCCTATCCTTTCCACTCATATCCACGGGATTTGCAAGGGCGTCCTCAAAATCCCAACTGATATTTTCAATCGCGTCTAACAGCTTTGCTTTGCCCGTTTCGTCCAATTC
>JAFTPE010000022.1 GCA_017463425.1 Clostridia bacterium
AATCAAACTGCCTATCAAACCGCCTGCAAACAAGTCGGAGGGGTAATGCAATCCCGCGGCAAACCGCACGTACGCGAGCAGGGCGGCGAGCGCGATTAAAAATCCACCGATAATGGGATAAAACGCCGTAAACGTGATTGCAATAACAAACGCGCATGCCGTGTGTCGGCTAGGGAAAGACTTATTATCCTGTTTTTTCTTTTGGACAAAAGGCGTAATTCCAGCGCCGCCAACCGCGTAAGGGCGCGGTTTGTCAATCGCCCAACGTAAAACGCATACGACGAACAGACATACCGCAGGCACGAACGAAATGACCAACAGACTTTGCGGTTCTAAGCTGTCTATAAATAAAGCAAATATCCAAAGCAGCGCGTACGAAAAGAGAAAAAACGCCGTCAGCAACGTATTGCCAAGTTGTAACGCTCGTTTTGCGCGCGGATGCGCATTGTAAAAATCTGCATTTTTTTGATAGAGAGTCAAATAATCGTATTTCATAGATATAGTATACCACAAACGCGCCAAAACAAGCAAGCGTATTTTAGAAAAAACAGAAAGTCTTTCGGAGGGGGAGTCCGAAAGACTTTCACGTATCGACATAACCTTTAAAACAGATTATGCTTTTTGCGCGTCTGCAATAATTTTATCCACCAACATAGGGGGAACGTCCTCATAATCGAGGAATTCGGATACGAATTTACCGCTACCACGCGTGAGTGAACGCAAATCCATTGTGTACGTCTTAATTTCCGATTGAGGCACTTCTGCGGTGATGATAGAGGTGTCGCCCTCGGTATCCGTACCCATAATGCGACCACGGCGTTTGTTAATATCGCCCATAACGTCGCCAAGATAATCGGCAGGAATGGCAATTTTCAAACGCATAACGGGTTCTAACAGAACGGGTTTTGCATTTTTCAAGCCCTCTTTAAAGGCAATAGCCGCCGCCATTTTAAAGGAAAGTTCGTTCGAGTCTACGTCGTGATAACTTCCGTCGTACAGCACGGATTTTACGCCGACAACGGGATAGCCTGCCAAAGGTCCGCTTTCCATACATTCGCGCAAGCCTTTTTCAACTGCAGGGAAATAATTTTTGGGTACTGCACCGCCAACGACTTCTTCTTCAAATACGAATTCTTCTTCGCAAGGGGAGAAACGAATTTTAACGTGTCCGTACTGTCCGTGTCCGCCCGATTGTTTCTTGTGTTTGCCTTCTGCGTCCGAATTGCCACGAATGGTTTCACGATACGCAATGCGAGGTTCGCTAAGTTTCATATCCACGCCATAGCGCGCTTTTACGCGTTTTGCCAACAATTCCAGTTGGATATCGCCTTGACCGCCGAGGAGCATTTCGCCCGTTTCCGCATTTTTTTCAATCGAGAACGTATAATCTTCTTCTTTGAGTTTTGCAAGACCTGCAAAAATTTTGTCTTCTTCGCCTTTCTTTTCCGCCGTTACCGACATAAACAACGTAGGTTTGGGGAAATGGATAGGGGAGAAACGGATTTTTGCCACAGGGTCGCACAACGTGTCGCCCGTGTTGGTGTTGCCGAGTTTATTTACCGCGCCGATATCGCCCGCTGCCAATTCGTCTACGGGTTCCATTTTCTTACCGCGGAGTACGTAAATTTGACCGATACGTTCTTCCGTTTCCGTGTTTGCGTTCCAAACGGTAGAACCGCTCTTTAATACGCCGCGGAAACTCTTGAGATAGCTCAGTTTGCCCGAATACGGGTCGATAACGGTTTTAAACACTTGCGCGGCAAAAGGCGCGTCCTCGTCGGTACGAACGCTGACCACTTTGTCTGCGGACAAATCGTCTGCAAGGGTGTTAAGACGTTCGCGCGCCTGGGGCATATACGTTACGATTTCGTTTAAGAGGTTGATAACGCCGCGGTTGGTAAGAGCCGACCCTGCCATAACGGGAATGGTGTTTACGGACGCGATACCAAGACGGATGCCGTGAATGGTTTCTTCTCTTGTCAAATCGCCCGTTTCAAAATATTTATCCAACAAAAATTCGTCGTTTTCCGCCGCCGTTTCCATAAGGCTGGCTTTCATTTCTTCTACTTGGTCTTTCATATTTTCAGGAATGGTGATTTCCTGCGGTCCGTTTTCTTTAAACAAATATGCGCGTTCTTGCAAAACGTTGATACAGCCTTGCATTTTGCCATTTTCCATAATGGGGATTTGAATGGGAGCTAATTTCCCTGCGTATTTTGTTTTCAGCGCCTGCACCGTGCCGAGATAATCAGCGTTTTCTTTATCCATACCGTTGATGAAAATAATCAGCGGTTTGCCCAATTTCAAACAGTAATCCACGATAGATTCCGCGCCAATGGGAATGACGCCGTTTGCGCCGATAACCAACAACGCGCCGCCTGCCGCGCGCAAGCCCTCGTTGCGTTCGCCCTCGAAATCGTAATAACCGGGCAAATCGAGCAAATTCACCTTAACGTCTTTCCACATCAAATGGGAACAGGACGTATAAATAGACATCTTTTTCGCTTTTTCAAGGTCGTCAAAATCGCTCACCGTCGTGCCGTCGGGTACTTTGCCCATACGGTCAATCGCGCCGCCGTTAAACAACATTGCTTCGCAAAGCGTCGTTTTGCCCTCGCCGCTGTGTCCTACTACCGCAATGTTGCGGATATTTTCGCCTTTGATACTCATAATAAATCCCCCTTGTGTTGTTGAAATTTTATCAGTCTATGGGGCGTAGAGAAAAGGAAATGAAGACATCCTCTCTACAAGAGAACCGATAATTATAATCATTATATTATATTTTTTCACATTTTTCAAGGATTTTTTGAAAAAAATTCAAAAAATTTTAAAAATTTTTTTTAAATACGTATTTTCAGGGCTTTTTGGTCGGATAAGAGGCGTTGACAAATGAAAAAAAAGAGAGTATAATGAGTAGGACGGGTATGTAGGGAACGGTCTTGACCGTTCCGAATAGTAAATAAAATTACAAATATATAATATAGGTATTTTTATGGAACAACGCATTTATTTCGACCACGCGGCGACAACGCCGCTCGATACAGAGGTGTTGCAAAAAATGTTGCCGTATTTTACGGCTACGTTCGGCAACCCCGATTCACCGCACGCAATCGGCAGAAAGGCAACAAACGCCGTAGACGCTGCGCGCGACCTAATTGCAGAACGTATCCACGCAAAGCCCAACGAAATTTATTTTACTTCCGGTGGCACGGAGAGCGGGAATTGGGCGTTGAGAGGGGGCGCGTATGCGGCAAAGGCGAGGGGGAAAACGCATATTGCGGTGTCGACAATCGAACACCACGCCGTCAAAGAAACCGCGCTTACCTTAGAAAAAGAGGGGTTTCAAGTTACGTGGATTCCCGTAAACGAGGGGGGCAGGGTTGCGCTCAGCGACGTAACAGCCGCCATCAACGAGAAAACAGGATTGGTCGCCGTAATGACGGCGAACAACGAAACGGGCGTGATACAACCCGTGAAAGAAATCGCGCAGATCGCAAAAGAGAAAAATTGTCTGTTTTTTACGGACGCGGTACAAGCCGCTCCGTATATGCCTATAAACGTGAAAGAATGGGGCGTGGATATGTTGTCCATTTCTGCGCATAAATTTTATGGCCCGAAAGGTTGCGGCGTGTTGTACATTCGCGGCGGTGTAAAAACCGAAAGGTTGATTGTCGGGGGCGAACAGGAACGCGGACTTCGTGGCGGTACGGTGAACGTACCCTCCGTGGTAGGATTGGCGGCGGCATATCAAAAAAATGCGGACACCATGTCTGCGTCTAACGCAAAAATTCGCGCGCTCCGCGACCGCTTTTTAAAAGAAATAGAAAGCCTTGACGGTGTTAAAATCAACGGGGATTTGGGCAATTCCTTGCCGTCTGTTTTGAATTTGCAATTTGAGGGAATCCACAATGCCGACTTTTTATATAAAATGGATTTGGGCGGCGTGTGCGTCGCGGCAGGTTCAGCCTGCGCCAGCGCGTCGATAAAGCCCAGCCACGTTTTAACGGCTATGGGATTAACGGACGAACAAGCCCGTTCTTCCGTGCGGTTTAGTTTTGGGAAAAGCAATACGGAAGAAGAAATTGTAAAAGCGGCAGATTTGACAATAAAAACCGTAAAAGAATTGAGAAAATTTCAATAAAAACACCTGTCAATTCTTTACTAATGCAAAAAAATATGTTATAATATAGACAGAAAAAATCGGAGGTACGAATGTATGGCACATGTAATTTCCAACGAATGCGTAGCTTGTGGCGCTTGCGCAGATACCTGTCCCGTTGGCGCAATCGCGCTTGACGAAAGCAAAGGTATTTACGTAATCAACGACGAATGCGTGGATTGCGGCGCTTGCGAAGACGGTTGCCCCGTTGCAGCAATTAAAGCAGAATAATTTAAGAATACAAAGAAAAGAGAACGCCGAAAATAAATTCGACGTTCTTTTTCTTTTTTAGCGGTTGTTTACGCGCGGTCAATATCAATTAAGGCAAGGCGCTGTAAAATCGTACAAAGTTTTTGTCGTAACGCCTCCACCTTTTTCAACATACCACTAAGCAAACGCTCTAACAGCCCCAAAAGGAGCTTGTCCACACCCAACAGACGCAACAAATCGATAAACTTTTTCATATTCGTATTCTCCTTTTTTGACGTTTGTTTGGGCGCGAAAAAAAGGAAATCCGTATGGGCGCGTTGCAATTTTGGAACAGGCAAAAAGGGATTGGCTGATTGCCTTATCGTCCGCAGCGAGGGTATTATATCACGTTGTTTCTTTTTGTCAAGAGGGTACTGCCAACTTTTTGATGCTTTTTTAAAAATTTTTTATCAGACTTTGACGGGCAAAATGGGCAATCAACGTCAAAGCTGTTATTTCTTTGCGTTTATTTCGTATAAGACTTGACTTTTTTGCGTTTTTGAGATACAATAAATAAGATAAAAACAAACGAAGGACACTCGAATGATTATTTTGGGCATTGACCCCGGTATTGCCACTTTGGGGTATGGCGTAATTGAAAAGAACGCGCGCGGCGAATGTCGCGCGGTGGATTACGGTGTGGTCGTTACGCCCAAAGACGAGGGCTTGCCCGTGCGTTTGGCAATGTTGGAAGAGGGGATACGAAAAATTTTAGATAAATACCAGCCCGACGAAGTGGCTATGGAAGAATTGTTCTTTTCCAAAAATATCACAACGGGTATCGCCGTAGCCCACGCGCGCGGCGTTGCGTTGCTCACTTGCGTAAAGTCGTGCGGCAAATTGTACGAATATACGCCTATGCAGATAAAACAGGCGTTAACGGGCTATGGACGGGCAGACAAAAAACAAATCCAAGCCACCGTTACTTCCATTTTGCGGTTGCAGAGCATACCAAAGCCTGACGACGCGGCGGACGCTTTGGCGATTGCGCTTTGTCATTCGTTTTCCGGAAGATTAGGCGAGTTGTTTACGGTGGGCAATATGACCCGAACCAAAGGACAAAACACGGCGCTTCCCACCGCCCCTGCGAAGGCGTATCAAGAATTGATGGCGGCGGGCGCGAGAAAATGCAGAGGAAAGACGAGCGGCGGCTTTTCGTCCGTAAACAGCGTGAATGCGTTGCAAAAAGCAACGGGGATTGCAGGCGTTACGGGAGTGGGACGGGCTTCGACAATGGCTGCGCCGCCTATAAAAAAATCGAGCGAACATAAAACGACGGGGGCAGGGTTGCGTTCAACGCCAAAAACGCCAACGCCCACGATAAAAAAGGACGAATAAGGAGAAACGAAAATGATAGCGTATTTACGGGGCAGAGTGTTGGCTTTGACAGCGGAAACGGCGATTTTGGACGTAAACGGAGTTGGGTATGAGGCGTATTGTACAGGCGGTGCGTTTTCCAAAATGACGCAGGGCGAAATTGCAGAATTATACACGTATTTGCAGGTGAAAGAGGACGGCGTTACTTTGTTCGGGTTTGCAAATCCAAAAGAAAAGGAGCTGTTTTTAAAGGTAATCACCGTATCGGGTGTTGGGCCTAAAATGGGCATTTCCATTTTGGCGTCGTTAAGCGCGGACGAATTTGCGACGGCGGTGGCGACTGCGGACGTGAAACGCCTTAGCGCAGTAAAGGGCTTGGGCAAGAAAACGGCGGAAAAAATCGTGTTGGAATTGCACGGTAAAATTTCGGCGGCGGAGGTTTTGGACGCAAGCGGTGACAGGCTCAGCGCGGCAATAGAAACGGCGACGACGGTCAAATTGTCTGCGCAGGACGAAGAGGCGGTTTCGGCGTTAATGGGGCTTGGCTTTACGCGCAACGAAAGCGCGCAAGCCGTAAAAAAGGCGCACGATTTGGGCGCGACGAGCGTAGAAGAAATTATTATGAAAGCTCTGCAAGGCGGCGTATAAAAGGGGGAAAGACGAATGTTTGAGGAAGAATACGGCGAAGAAAGTTTGCTGGTGAGTACGAAAACGGAATACGACGCGGAAGAAAACGTGTTGCGTCCGAAAGTAATGGACGAATACGTCGGGCAACAAAAGGTGAAAGAAAATCTCAGCGTATATATCGCGGCGGCAAAAGCGCGCGGCGAGGCGCTTGATCACGTTTTGCTGTATGGCCCTCCTGGTTTGGGGAAAACGACTCTGTCGCATATCATTGCCAATGAAATGGGTGTGTCGATTAAAATTACCAGCGGGCCTGCGATTGAACGTTCGGGGGATTTGGCGGCGATTTTGACCAATCTCAACGACGGCGACGTATTGTTTATCGACGAAATCCACAGGCTGCACCGTTCGGTGGAAGAAATTTTATATTCGGCAATGGAAGATTACGCGCTGGATATTATCGTCGGGAAAGGCCCGTCGGCGCGGAATATTCGGTTTGCATTAAAGAAATTTACGCTGATTGGGGCGACGACGCGCGTGGGAATGCTTGCCGCACCTTTGCGCGATAGGTTTGGAATTATCAACCGTTTGGAAATGTATACGCCCGACGAACTGAAAAAAATCGTAACCCGTTCGGCGAATGCCTTGGAAATTGCGATCGAGGACGACGCAGCAACGGAAATCGCAAGGCGCAGCCGCGGTACGCCGCGTATTGCCAACCGTTTGTTAAAACGTGTACGCGATTTTTCGCTGGTCAAAGGGAATTTGGCGATTACGCGCGAGGACGCGCGGTTTGCCCTTGCAAGGTTGGAAATTGACGAATTGGGCTTGGACGAAACGGATAGAAGTTTGCTTCGCGCGTTGATTGAAAAATTCGGCGGCGGTCCGACGGGATTGGAAACCTTGGCAGCCACAATCAACGAGGACGCGAATACGATAGAGGACGTTTACGAGCCGTATTTACTGCAGCTTGGGTTTATTGCCCGAACGCCGCGCGGACGGATTTGTTTGAAAGACGGTTACGCGCATATGGGCTTGCAACCAGGAGCGAAAGCCAAACGGCAAATTTCGATTTTTGAATCGGACGATTGAATATAAAAATAAAAAATGACAGGGGCAGGGTTGCGTTGAACGCGTTTCTTGCCCCTATCAAGTAGAGAAAACAGATGGAAAAAGTACAGTATAAAAAGAGCGATTTTTATTACGATTTACCCGAAGAACGAATAGCGCAAACCCCTGCCGAGCCGAGAGATTCGTCGCGGCTTTTGGTGTATGATACAACGAACAAGACGAAAGAGGATAAAACCTTTCGCGACGTTTTAGAATATTTGCAAGAGGGGGACGTGCTGGTTTTGAACAACACCAGGGTAATTCCTGCGCGAATGTACGCATTGACCGAGCATGGCGGAGTGGTAGAGGTGTTGTTGTTAAAAAGGTTTGACATCAACACTTGGGAAGTGTTGATGCGTCCTGGAAAAAAGGGAAAAATCGGCGTGAAAATGACGGTGGGGGACGAATTGTCTTTCGTCGTCAAAGATATCACGGAAACGGGCGAAAGAATCGTAGAATTTTCCTACGAGGGCGCGTTCGAGGACGTGTTGTCGAGGGTGGGAACGATGCCGTTGCCGCCGTATATCAAGGAAAAATTGGAAAATCAGGCTCGATACAACACCGTGTACAGCAAAGTGGACGGGTCGGCGGCTGCGCCCACGGCGGGCTTACATTTCACCGACGAATTGTTGCAAAAGGTGAAAGACAAAGGCGTACAGGTGGCAGAGGTGCTGCTGCACGTGGGTTTGGGTACGTTCCGTCCCGTCAGCGAGGAAATTATCACCGACCATAAAATGCATTCGGAATTTTACGAAATTAAGGACGAGGCGGCGCAAATCATCAACGCCGCAAAGCGTGAAGGACGGCGCGTGATTGCCGTTGGAACGACTTCGGTGCGGACTTTGGAGAGTGTTGCGGAAGAAAACGGATTGGTTCGACCTTGCAGCGGAAACACGGAAATCTTTTTATATCCGCCTTATAAGATGAAATGCGTGGACGGATTGATTACCAATTTCCATTTGCCCGAAAGCACGTTGATTATGTTGGTGGCGTGTTTGACGGGCAGGGAAGAAATTTTGGACGTGTATAAATACGCGGTGGAGAGAAAGTATCGCTTTTTCAGTTTCGGCGACGCGTGCTTGATTTTATAACAAGCGCATTTCGGCGTTGAAAAGCGAAAACTTTTGACCTAAAATATGTTATACTTTTCTTATGAAATATATTGAAATTATTCAGCAGCTTATGCTTGAGAAAAATTTAAGTCAACAAAAATTAGCCGACCTGTTGCACGTAAATCAAACGACGGTCAGCCAATGGTTGCGTGGGAAGAAAAAACCCAGCTATGATAATATTTTAATGTTTTACGAAATATTCGATATCGAACCGAATCAAATGTTTGGAATTGAATAAATATTCATTTTTGATATCGACTGCGATATTCTTTCGGGGTACAACCCGTATGCTTTTTAAAAAATCGAGTGAAATAATGAATGGTGTCAAAATTCAACTGTTCCGCTATTTCCGTAAACGTCTTGTTGGTGCCGACGATTTTCTCTTTCGCCGCCGCCAATTTTTTTTCGTTGACGTATCCAATCAACGTTTTTCCCGTTGCGTTTTTAAATTCTTTACACAGCGTCGAACGGTTGGTACGGAACAAAAACGCCAATTCGTCAATCGTGATTTTTTCCAAAAAGTTGTCGTCGATATATCGCACTACTTCGGTGGAAACGGGTTCGTCGTCGCGCGGGCGCGCTTGTCCGTCCCGTTGCAATTCTTCTCGCATCAGCCCGATTAAAAAATTTTCCAACAAATTTTTCAACAGCTGTTCCGACCCGTAAATTTGGTCTTTTTTCTTTTTCATATCGTACACGGATACGTTGTAGGGTGGCGCAAATACGTTACGCCCCTCTTTGACAATTTCCGCCAAACGCTTGACGTCCGTTTCGTTCAATCTAGTAGGACGAGAAGAAAATTGCGCGATTGCCTCAGAATCACATTTGAATCCGATAATAATAACGGATGCAGGCGCGTCGCCTCTGCACCGCAACGAATGTGGCATATTGGCAGGATGAATGATAAAATCGCGCCGCGAAAGCGTGCCTGTAAATCCGTCGGAAGTAACCTCCATTTTTCCCGAATTGACAAACAACAATTCGGCAAAAGGGTGATTGTCTTTTTCCGTTTTAAATTGTTGTTCAAATTCAAAGAAATGTACGTTGACAATCCCCGAAACGTCTAAAGCAATAGAAAATTTTTTAATTTTAAATTCCATAGCAGTCTTCCTTGAAAAAAATTCCTTACTAGTTATATTATACCACAAAAAAATGGTTTGTCAATAAAATAATTTACGATTATGCAAAAAAATATTTTTACGATTTTTCAAAGACAAAACGAAAAAGGTGTTATATAATAAAGAGGAAATAAATTAAAAAAGGAGAAACTATTATGACAAGAATATGTATTCCTGATTCCGAATATCAGGAAAGAATTCAAAAAGCGGCGAAAATGGTGCAAGAAAAAGGTTTGGACGCTATGCTCGTCGTATCGACGGAAAGCGACTATGCAAACGCGAGATATTTCTCGGGCTTTTGGCCTTTGTTTGAAAGAGCGGGCGTATTGATTGGCGCAAGTGGTAAAGCGGTGTTGCTCGTAGGTCCAGAATCTGCGATTTTCGCAAAAGATTTCGGTAAAATTGATAAGGTTATGGTTTTGAAAGAATTCCGTGAATCTGCTGACCCTGCATATCCCGAACTTGTTCCCGACACCTTCAAAATGGCGTTTGATTACGTTGGCGCAACGGGCGAAAACCTTAAAATCGGTTTGGGTAGCTACGTAGAATGTACGTTGCCCATTATGGAAGGATTGAAAGATACTTTCCCCAAGGCAGAAATTTCCATTTGCAGCGACATTATGGTTGCGCTCCGTTCGATCAAGAGCGAAAACGAACTCGCTTGTATTAGAGAAGGTTTCCGAATCGTTGAACTTGCCACGGACGAAGTTATCAAGGCTTTGAAACCTGGCGTAACCGAACTTCAAATGGTAGGTATCGCGCAAAGAGTTATTTATGAAAACGGCGCAGAATACGAAGGGCTTCCTATGTACGTATTCAGCGAATCTTCCACCCGTCACGCGATCAGCCGTTCGACGTA
>JAFTPE010000047.1 GCA_017463425.1 Clostridia bacterium
ACTTATGACCTATCGGGTATGAACCGATCGCTCTAACCAACTAAGCTACGCCGCCATTTGGTTGCGGGGGCAGGATTCGAACTTGCGACCTCCGGGTTATGAGCCCGGCGAGCTACCTAGCTGCTCCACCCCGCGATATACGCCACTTCAAGCGACGAAAAAACCGTATCACTCAAAACAGCTTTATAATAATACTAAAAACAAACGCTTTTGTCAACTGTTTTTTTGCGTTTTTTTCAAAAAAATTAAAAATAATCAAAACTTTTTTGTTGCAATGAAAAAATGCCTTATACATTATAATAAATAAGCAAAATATATACAAAAGTTTGTTTTTTATTAAGTGCGACAAAACACTTTACAAAATGATTTTTTTTCTGTATAATAAATAGGTCAAAATGTCGTATTATGGCTTTTTGCGTATTGTAAGATAAGGAAATAGCGGTATGAAAATCTCGGAAAATTGGAAAGATTATTCAATTATTGCAACGGGCGACGGATATAAACTCGAACGTTGGAAAGACGTATATTTGTTGCGACCCGATCCACAGGTGATTTGGGCGGCGCAAACCGATTTGTTTTCTTATCCAAAACTCAACGCCTATTACAAGCGTAGCGAAAAAGGCGGGGGAGGTTGGAAAGTTTTAAAACCTATGCCCGAAGAATGGAATATTTCTTATGACGAGTTGGATATTCGTTTTAAAATAAAACCTATGGGCTTTAAACATACGGGCTTATTTCCTGAACAGGCGGTGAATTGGGAATATATGACCAGACTCATCAAAAACGCGAATCGTCCGATAAAGGTGTTAAATTTATTTGCTTATACAGGCGGAGCGACGGTAGCGTGCGCGAAAGCAGGCGCGCAAGTAACCCACGTAGATGCGGCAAAAGGTATGGTGGAGCGAGCAGGGGAGAACGCGCGACTGTCAGGAATCGATACGGGGATTCGGTATATCGTGGACGATTGTTTGAAATTTGTGCAACGGGAAATCCGTCGTGGGAATAAATACGACGCGATTATTATGGACCCGCCTTCGTATGGCAGAGGTCCAAACGGCGAAATGTGGAAGATTGAAAACGATTTATATAAATTTGTCGAACTTTGTTCGCAAGTCCTTTGCGATAATCCGCTGTTCGTGTTGATTAACAGTTATACGACGGGCTTGCAACCTATGGTATTGCAAAATATATTACGCTTGACCTTAAAACGTTTCAACGGTAAAGTAGAGGCCTACGAAGTAGGTATAAAAACAGAGGAAGGGATTTCTCTTCCCTGCGGCGCAGGAGGCATATTTGTAAATGACGGAAACTAACGAAATGCAAGAAAAAAATGAGAATGGGTATCAACCTCCATTCCAAATCTTATATGAAGACAATCATATTTTGGTGGTTTTAAAGCCGCAAATGACGGCTTGTTGCCCTGATGAGAGCAAGGACGACAACTTATTCGACCAGATTAAAAATTATATCAAAATCGTTTATAACAAACCCGGCAACGTATATTTGGGGTTGGTGCACCGTTTGGATCGTCCAACGGGCGGCGTAATGGTGTATGCAAAAACAAGCAAAGCCGCGGCTCGGTTGACTGAGGGGTTACAAGCGGGCGAATTTGAAAAGAAATATTTAACCGTACTTTGCGGTACGCCTGATACCGAGCGTGGGATTTTGTGCAATTATCTTCGCAAAAATACCGTTAATAATATGGTATACATTTGTACGCCTACGGAAGACGGAGCAAAATATGCCGAGCTGGATTATAAAATCGTGGAAGACAAAGGAAAATATTCGTTGGTGGAGGTGCGGTTGCATACGGGCAGAACGCATCAAATTCGCGTGCAAATGGCAGGGATATCCCACCCCGTTTACGGAGATATGCGCTATGGAGGCGCGTTGGCGCAAAAAGGTAAACTCGCGCTGTGGGCGTATTCGTTGTCGTTTTTGCATCCGACGACCAAAGAACGTTTGAAATTTATCGCATTTCCACCTGAAACGGAAATCCCTTGGAAAGCGTTTGATCTTACAAAAGCGATAGAAATTAAGTAAAATTTTAATAATTTGCGAAAAACAGTCAAAATCACCGTCAAATGCGATTGACAAAAGATGTATTTAGGTGTAAAATAGATAAAGCACGATATTGTAAAAAAGGAAAAGTTTACAAAAAAACACGAGGCACGTTTTCATGAAAAGAAAGAATAAAAAATTAACAACTCTTATGCTTGCAAGCGCGTTGTGCGCTGCAACGATTGGTGGCGTGGCGTTTGCTACGCCTGTATCTGCGTCCGCAGAAGTAACGGAGGGAATGTACGCGCTCAGCGACGTATTTAGTGTAAAAAGCGCGGAAATCAAGCCGGAGGAAAACAAAACTGCGTTTAGTTTCTCCGACAACGGCGCTGTAACGTTTAGACGCGACCTTGCTTTTAAATGGTACGAAGATAAAAACAACGCAAAGTATCTGTCTATGCAATTTGCGTTTAAAGACCTGAATTTCAGTAGCGTTTCGTTTGTGGTAGAGAGCGCGTCCGCTTGGGCAACCGAGGAGGAAAAGGCGAGCAACACCGTAAAATTTACAAACGATAACGGCGCGATTTTTGCAAGCGTTCTCAATGGCACAGTTGAGGGCGAGAAGAAAGAAGTGGCGGTTGTCGCGGGACAAGCCTTTACGCTTTCGTTGAAAGCAGGCGAAGCGGACGGGGAATTTGGCGTAGCGCTTGCGGTAGCGGACGGCGAAACGATTGATTTGGGCAGTTTTACCAACGTCGGCGCAAATTTTGCGGAATATACCTATGAAAAGATGTATCCGTTGGTGATCAATGCGGATATGCCCGACGACGCGGCGGAAGATAAGAAGAATACCGTTTTGTATTTGACGGAAATCAACGGGCAGAAGTTTGATAACGTAACAACGGAAGACAACAAGGCGTACGTAACGGATACGGCTGCGCCCGTGTTGGTTGTTAATGAAGAAGTCAACGGGTTCTTGCTCGGTACGCAATTTGCGCTCGATTATGAAAAGGTAGACGTATTGCAATCGAGCAATTTGAAAGATTCTAAAGAATATTATCAGTACAATCCTACGGATGAGGAAAAAGAATATAAAGAATTGACGACGTCCATATACTTTATGGATACGGCGTACGAAAAGGACGGCGTAAAAACGTCTGTGTTTGAACAGGAAGGAAAAGAATACGTTTCCATTAAGATAACGCTTGAAGACAAAGTGTTTAAAGAAGAGGAAGGCGACAACGCGAAAAAGACGATTGACCTTTCTTGGTATGCAAATAATAAGGAAACCATTGACGGCGTGGATTATATCTTGTTGGATAGAAACACGGCGGGCGCTGAATACAGTCACCTCGTTGCAAACGACGAAACGAAAACCAACGATAAGAAAAATCAAACGGAATTCAACGCGTCTTACGAGGCTTTCCAAAAAGCATTGACAACGGCGGCAAAAGACGTATACGCAGGAAGCAATTCTTCTATTTATCTTCCTTCCGTAAAATGGCTCATCAACGACAATAACGGATATCGTAATTTGAAATTCACGATCAGTTATAAAAAGCCTACGTCGTCTTCGGCAAGCACGTCGTCCAGTCTTTCCTATAACGGATTGAAGATTTCGGTTACGGACGAAGGGCAATACGAATTTAAGATTTTCGCAGTAGATAAAGCGAACAATACAATGAAGTATTATCTCGACGGTGAATTGGTTTCCGTAACGAGTAGCAACGTTTGGGATATTGAAGAAATTCCTACGTTCAAGTTTGAGATTAAAAACCAAGGCTTGAAACTTGATTTGGATAAAAACGGCGCAAGTGAAACCGAAAGCAGTAAGAAGGAGACGGAACACGTTGGCGAAAAATACACCCTTTCCGATTTCACTATCGTTGGAGCGACGACCTTGAAAAAGGATTACGCACTCTATAAAATCAATGAAGAAAAAGCGAAAGCCGTAAACTTGAAAGCGAGCGATTTGACGAAAGTTAAGTATTCGGAATTGAGAGAAAAATTGGTTGCGAATAAGGCTTGGGAAACGTTGAAAGACGATTATTTCGACGCCTATTTGACAGCGTATGCCGAATTGCTGGCGGCTCAGTTAAAAGTGGAAGACGTTCAAAAGGTGAAGGATTGTTTTGAGTCGATTGACGAATTCGATTCTCGAATCGACGAAGAAAAACACCCAGAACAATGGAAGAATAGCGACAATAAATATAACTGGACGGCTGCTTCTAAGAGCTTTACAGCAGTAGAAGAAGGTAGCTACGTTATCTTAGCAGATTATTCGGAAAGCGAATTGCCTTTGCAAAGAGCGGCGGCTTATAAAGTTATTCTTGTAGAAACCGAAGTGGACAAAACGAAAGGTGAAACAGCCAGCTGGGTAGAAAAGAATATCGTTTCCGTGATTTTGTTTGCGGTAGCCGGTGTTATGTTGATTTTGATCATCATTCTCTTGCTTGTGAAACCTTCTGACGAAACGTTGGAAGACGTTGATGCAAAAGCGGCTAAGAAAGCGGAAAAAGATAAGAAACAAAACGAAGAAGAAAAATAAGTTTTCAAATCTTTAAAAACCGTCGTCTAAATTTAGACGACGGTTTTTCCTTTTTAAAAGTTGTGAAACGATTGCTTTTTTTTACAAAAGCGTTTATAATAGAACAGTAGAAAAAATTCGTTAAGGTGTAAAATGTTACGGTTGATTTCGGAAAAACGACAGACGTTGAAAGAATTCACGGAAAATAATTACGCGCAGGGCGCGTTTTTTTGGACGTATCTTTTGAAAAACCGTGAAATAAAAATTAACGGCGTACGTGTAGAAAAAGACGTAACGCTTGAAATAGGAGACGAGGTTTGTTATTATCTCAATAAAAAACAAGAAGAAAAACCTGCTTTTCATCTCGTGTATAAGGACGACGACGTATTAATTGTCGATAAAGAAAGCGGGGTCAATTCCGAAGCGGTATATGCGGCTCTATTTAGGGAACAGACAGAAAACGGTGGTCAATGCTTTTTTATTCACCGATTGGATAGAAATACGAAAGGGTTGCTTGCGTTTGCGCTAACGAAAAACGCAGAAACAGCGTTGTTGCAAGCCTTTAAAGAACAAAGGGTCGAGAAAAAATATCACGCTCTGTGTTTTAATCAAATAAAAAAAGAACGGGCAACGTTGACGGCATATCTGAAAAAAGATGCAGATAAAGCGTTGGTCAAAATATACGATATGCCAAAATCTGGAGCGGAAAAAATAGTAACGGAATACACCGTGCTTTGTCAAAATGCCGATAATACGACGAAATTGGAGGTGGTGTTGCACACAGGGAAAACTCACCAGATACGCGCGCATCTTGCCTATATCGGCAATCCAATCGTGGGAGATATGAAATACGGCGATACGCAGAAAAATAAAGCGTATAAAAAGTCAAGACAATATTTGGTTGCGAAATCCTTGCGCTTTTCCTTAGACGGTGCGTTGGCATATCTCAATGAAAAAACGTTTGTTTCAAGGTTTGAGGCTGAATACGAAAAATAAAAACTTCGTTCGTGTATTGCGGACGAAATTTTTTTGCATTTTGCTTGACATGTGTCATATAATATGATAAAATACAGTTGAATACTTGAATAAACATTCAACTGTAAAGGAGAAAATAATGTATTGCGAACATACCAAAGAGCATAAAAATACTGTGGAAAAGGCGAAAAATGAAACGCTTAGCGTAGAGAATTTGGAAAAAATATGTCGGGTATTTCATTTGTTGAGCGAGCCCAAGCGAATGAAAATTGTGTTGGCGTTGATGCAAGGCGAAATGTGTGTGTATCATTTGCTGGAAGTGTGCGAGGGAACGCTTAGCGGATTGAGTCATCAACTGCGGATATTACGCGACAACAAAATTGTAAAAGCAAGACGATTGGGAAAAAATATCGAATATTCCATTGCGGACGAACACGTACGCGAAATTGTGGAAATGGGGATACGGCATTTGGATTGTAAAATAGAAAATTGAGGTTGAAATTATGAAAAAGATATTGCAGTTGCAAGGTTTGGACTGTGCAGGTTGCGCGGCGGAATTGGAAAGAAAAATTTCAAAACTTGAAGGGGTATCGTCTGCCTCGATTGCCTTTGTGAATCAAAAACTGACGGTTGAATATCAAAACGAAGAAACTTTGCAAAAAATAATAAACGAAGTAAACGCTTTTGAAGAGGTACAGGTGATAAACGGACAATCAAGCACGTGTACCTGTGCGCATTGCCACACACATGAACACGCGCATGAACATGAACATCAACACGTCCACGCGCATCATCATGAAGATAATCATGAGGAAAACAATGCTTTCAAAAAGGCATGGTTGTTGATTGCGTTGTCTACGGTATTTTTAATTTTTGGATATGTATCTAGGTATATTTTTACGGGAGCGTTTGAGAAAATATTTGGTGGAATTTGCTGTTTTATTGCATATATCGCCGTGGGGTATCCCGTGTTAAATTCAACGATAAAAAATTTGAGAAAAGGCAAAATTTTTGACGAGAATTTTTTAATGACGATTGCCTCGCTTGGCGCGATTGTTATAGGTGAAACGGGCGAAGGCGTTTTGGTAATGTTGTTGTATCAAATCGGTGAAACCTTGCAGGCAATCGCCGTAGGCTCGTCTAGAACTTCTTTGCGGGAATTAATGGAATTAAAGAGTGAGTGGGCAACGTTGATAAAAAACGGGAAACAAGTAAAAATTAAACCCGAAGAATTGAAAGTGGGGGATATTATCGTTGTTAAAGACGGTGAAAAGATACCCGTTGACGGGATTTTATTATCCGAAAAGGCAATATTAGACACCAAATCGCTGACGGGTGAGGCGCAACTAAAAACTGTCGTTCAAGGCGAAGAAATGTTGTCGGGTTGTATAAACACGGGGGGCATGTACGAGATGAAAGTGTTACGCCCCTATCAGGATAGCGCGGTAGGTCGGATTTTAGACATGGTGGAAAACGCGTCGGCAGGCAAAGCAAAGCCTGAAAAATTTATTACAAAATTTGCGCGTTTTTATACGCCGATTGTATGCTCTTTTGCGGTATTCGTTGCTTTCTTTTTGCCGCTTTTAAACGGTATTATCGTGAACGGAACGTTGTATTTTAAAGATATCGCCCGTTGGGTGCAAACGGCGTTGACGTTTTTGGTGATTTCTTGTCCTTGCGCGTTGATTATTTCCGTACCGCTCACTTATTTTTCGGGAATAGGAGCTTGTGCCAAAAACGGAATCTTAGTAAAAGGCGCAACGTATTTGGACACGGCGGCAACAGCGAAAATTGTTGCGTTTGACAAAACCGGTACGTTGACGGAAGGTAATTTTGAAATTATTTCCATTTCTCCTACGGGAAAATTAACGGAAAAAGAACTCGTAGAGTTGGTTGCGACGGTAGAACGTGGTTCTGCGCATCCAATAGCGCAGGCATTTGTCAACGTGAATACTTCTTTCATTGCGGAAAATGTAAGAGAAGTATCGGGGAAAGGCGTAATTGCAACGATAAACGACGAGCAAATTTTCGTGGGGAATGAACAGTTGATGAAAGAAAACGGTTTATCGATAATCGAAAAACAAAGTGCGTACACGTTGATATATGTAGTAAAAAACACGCAATTTTTAGGTTGGATAGAAATTGGTGATAAATTGCGCGCAGAATCGGAAAACGTAATTTCTATGTTAAAAAAAATGGGCATGAAACGTTTGGTTATGTTAACGGGCGACAGAGAGGAGCGGGCGATAAAAATAGGAAACGAGGTGGGCTTGTACGAGGTGAACTCGAATTTATTGCCCGACCAAAAATTAAAACGTGCCGAAGAATTGAAAAAAGACGGCGTTCTAATTTACGTAGGGGACGGTGTGAACGACGCGCCCGTAATGGTAACGGCAGACGTTGCGGTATCTATGGGGACGCTTGGTAGTGCGGCGGCGATCGAGGCGTCGGATATGGTGCTGATTTCAGACGATTTGGGCGCGTTGCCAAAGGGTGTACAAATTGCGCGAAAGACACGTAAAATCGTCTTACAAAATATTATCTTTTCTATCATAATGAAAACGCTGTTTATGGCGTTGGGTTTGGTGGGGGTATTGCCGTTGTGGTTGGCTGTGTTTGCGGACGTTGGCGTAATGCTACTTGCCGTGTGCAATTCGTTCCGAGTGCGTCTTTGATGTGATTTTTTTAAAATTTGAAAAATGTAAGGTAAAGGCTTTTCATTTATAAAAAAGTATGGTATACTGATAAAGGAAAAACAAGAACGGGAGTGTTGCAAACGTATGAATAAACAAAGGTTGGTCGTAGCGACAGGGAATGCGCATAAATTGCGTGAAATAGCGGAAATTTTTACGGATTTTGAGGTGGTTTCACAAAAACAAATGGGGTTTGACGAAGACGTAGACGAAACGGGAACGACGTTTTTGGAAAACGCCTTGATAAAAGCGAGAGCGGCAAGCAACGCTTTGGGGTGTATTGCGCTTGCAGATGACAGCGGCTTGTGCGTGGAGGCGTTGGACGGAAAACCTGGCGTATACAGCGCGCGGTATTGCGGACGGCACGGCGACGACAAAGCCAATCGTGATTTGCTGTTGCAAAATTTGGAAAACGTGGAAGAACGTAGCGCGTATTTCGTCAGCGCGGTGGCGTTGGTGTTTCCAGACGGCAAAGAATTTACCGCTGAAGGGAAAACGTACGGCGAAATTTTAAAAGAGGAAGTTGGTGAAGGTGGATTCGGTTACGATTGCATTTTTCAAAACGTCGATTTAAACAAATCGTTTGGCGAGGCGACCAGCGAAGAAAAAAATTCGGTATCTCATCGTTTTCGCGCGTTACAAGCGTTATTAAACGTATGGAAAGAGGCGGAAATAAAGGGGAATTTATGAAAAAAATTATCGTGATTTCAGATACGCACGGCAATTCAAACGGCGTGCAAAGTTTACGTCCGTTGGTTGCGGAAAACGATTATTTGATACATCTCGGGGACGGTAGTGGCGATATTCGCGCATTTTGGCAGGAGTTTCCCGATAAAATTTATCAATGCCGAGGAAATTGCGATTTTTTCTCGCCTCTCCCCGACGAAGACGTGATTGAGATTGAAAATATACGTATTTTCTATTGCCACGGACATAAATACGGCGTAAAATCAGGGCTTTCCGCCTTGCTTGCGGAAACAAAAAAACGTAACTGTGATATTGCGTTGTATGGACATACGCACGTGCCGAAGATAACGGAAATGGACGGCGTAACGTTGATAAATCCAGGTTCGCTCCGTCGCCCTGTGGGTGAGGGCGGAGGATATTGCTATCTCGTTATCCATAAAGAAAACGTTACGCCTGTATTGGTAGGGGAAAGCGTTTTTTAAAAAAGGGGCGTACCAGGTACGCGTTGAAAATTAAAACGACCTCGTCAAACGGACGAGGTCATTTTTAAAAAACAGCAAAATTTATTCGTGAATTTCAACGATATATTCTACGCCTTGCGTTTCACCTGTAGGAATATGATACATATTCGCTTTGGTTTCAAGATTGGTCGTTTTTCCTTCGATTGCAGGCAATGCAGTCCAAGGCTCGATACAAACGAAAGGAGCGTCTTTTTTTACCGTGTGCCAAAAACCGATAAATTTGAAATCGTCAAATTTTACGCGCACGAAACGGGAAGTAAGCGGGGATTTGATATCTACGCAACGAGGTGTGTTTTCCAAAATAATTGCGTCGCAGTCAAACAAATCGTGGCGTAAAGGAATTTTCGTATCGTCCACGAGAGGGTATTCTGCGGTTTTATCTTCCATAAAATAGTTGACGGAAACCAACTGTTGTCGAGGTGTTCCCGAAATCGTGTTTTTATCAAATTCGAGATAATAATCGTCAAAATTTCCTTTGTCAAACGGAACGTTGAATCCAGGGTGTCCTCCGAACGAGCAAATCAACGGTTCTTCGCCCAAGTTTGTCGCCTCGCAACGCACCGTCAAGGCGTTGCCGTTGAGGGTATAGATTGCGCGGAATTCAAAACGGAAAGGATACGCCGCGCGTGTTTCTTCGTTATCCTTAAACAAGAAAACGAGGGAGTTTGCCGTTTGCTTTTCCAAAGCGAATTCGTAATACCTCGCCAAACCGTGCAAACGAATAGCGTATTCTTTATTTTTGTATATGTATTTTCCCTCAATCATTCTTCCAATCGTAGGGAAAAGGTTGTATGCGTGTCCTGCCCAATATTCGGGATTTCCTTGCCAAAGGTATTCAACGTTCGTCTTTTTTGAAAAAACGGATTGCAATTCTGCGCCCATATCGTTGATAGATACTTTTAAACATTCGTTTTCAATGGTGTATAACATAAATAGCTCCTTGATAGATAAGATTTGTCAATATTCTATCACAAAAAACGAATTTTGTAAAGGAAATCTTGTAAAAAAAGAGATAAAAGACTAAAAAACATTTATCATAAAAAATAAATTTTTTTCTTTTATTTAGATGACTTTTTTTTGAAAATGTTATATAATAAAATTGTCGAGAGTTTGGTTTTTGTAAAAACTTGCTTTAAAGAAAAAGTAGAGAGGAATGTAAGAGGTAAAGGTTGCAATGGAATATTGCAGCAAAGCAAAGGAAGCAGTCGAGCAGACAAAGGAAAAGAGAAAATGGAAGTGTTTGAAAGTATTGTTATGATTTTGGCGGGCTGTGGCGCGTTTTTGCTGGGGTTTAAATTGCTCAGCGATAATATGGAAAAACTCGCAGGGAACAGCTTGAAGGTTTTGTTCAACAAAACGTCCGATAAAAAATGGGTGGGCGTCGGTATGGGCGCGGTATCTACGGCGGTAGTACAAAGTTCGGGCGTTACGACGGTTATGGTCGTAGGGTTTGTAAACGCAGGGATTATGTCTTTGCAACAAGCCGCCTCCGTCATAATGGGCGCGAATATAGGTACGACGATTACTGCGCAGTTGGCGGCGTTGCAAGCATTGCCAATCGACAGTATATTTATCATGATGCTGTTCGTTGGCGTAATGTTGGAAATGTTCGGAAAAAACGACAAATTGAAATGTATTGGTTTGGCGTTGGCAGGCTTGGGAATGGTATTTTTTGGCTTAGACGTTATGTCGGGAACAATGAAAACGTACGCGCAAAACGAGGCGGTAACGGGTTTACTCGCGTCTATGAAGAATCCCTTTTTACTGTTGTTTTTTGGGATTGCGTTTACGGCGCTCGTTCAATCGTCCAGCGCAGTTACCACGGTTATTATCGGTATGGCAAGCGCAGGCTTGTTAATCGGCGGAACGGAGGGCGGAAACGCCGTGCTGTATATTATTTTGGGTTCGAATATCGGGTCGTGTGTAACGGCGTTGATTTCCTCTATAGGTACGTCGATAAATGCGCGCAGAGCCAGCGTGATTCACTTGTTGTTTAACGTAACGGGTACGGTTTTGTTTATGATAATGTTGCTGATTTGGAAAGATTTTTACAGCATTACGTTCGTAAAATGGTTTCCCGAACCCAGCACGCAAATTGCTATGTTCCACACGTTTTTTAATATCGTTTGTACGTTGCTGTTTTTACCGTTTACCAAAGTATTGGTTAAGGTTTCGGAAAAACTTATTCCCGAAAAAGAACCACTGCAGAAAAATCCTTACGAACTCGCGTATATGGACAAGCGTTTTTTGACGACGCCTACGGTTGCATTAGGACAGCTTTGGAAAGAATCGTTCCGTATGGCAGACGAGGCAATGGATAGTTTACATATTGCCTACAACGGGTTTGTTAAGAAGGATATAAGCGCGATAGAAAAGGTGTACGAGAAAAACGAAGGCATAGCGAAAATGGGTGAACAAATCAGCGATTATCTCGTGCAGGTATCGGCAAGCGGCGTAACGCTTTCGGACGAAAAGGCGATCAGCGCGTTGCACAGTAATATAGGAGATATTGCTCGTATTGCGGAACTTGCAGATAATTTAACCAAATACACAAAACGGGAAGTAAAAGACAATCTCGTGTTTTCGGACGGTATCAACGAGAAGTTGGGTGAAATGCACGAAATGTTACGTCGGCAGTATGGCTTGGTTAAAAAAGTGATTTTGGAAGAACAACGAGAATATCTTGGCGAATCCGACGAAATGGAAGATAAAATTGATAATATGCGCCGTGATTTGGTTGCGGAACATATCGTGCGCTTGGGACAAGGCAAATGCCGTCCGGAAAACAACACGGTATTTATCAATCTAGTGTGCAATTTAGAACGTATTGGCGACCATTTGAACTTTATTGCTCACAGTAGGGATAATTAAAAAAAGAAAGGAGAGGGAAATTATGAAGAAAGAAGCAAAAAGATTTGATATGTACAGACCTGCCAATAAACCGAAATGGTATTTGAAGATTGTGGAATTTGTTGCTGCTCCTCTTTATATGTTGTTCAATAACGGACACGTAAAAACGGACAAAGCAGTGAGAAAGTTGAAAGGACCGTATCTGATTTTATCCACGCACGCGTCCTTTATGGATTTTCCAATGGTGGTGCAGGGGATTATGCCTCGAACGACGGGTTGGGTTATGTCGGTAGAAGAATTCCGCCGTGGAGATTGGCTTATGTACGGAATCGGCGGTATTCCGAAACGTAAATTTACGCACGATATCGTTACGGCAAAACATATGCTGAAATATTTACGTCAACAAAAACATTCGGTTGCGCTGTATCCCGAAGCGCGGTTTGAATTTGCAGGTATAAACGAACGCCTTGACGGCGCGTTGGGCAAATTATGCAAACACGCAAAAGTGCCCGTGGTAATGTGCAAAGCCTATGGGAATTTTATCAATTCGCCTCAATGGAGCAAGCACCCGTATAGAAAAATCCGTCAAGAAGCGCATTTGTACGTATTGTTAACGAAAGAAGAATTGGCGGAATTGTCGGCCGAAGAAATTCAGGCGAAAATCGAAAAGGCGTTTGAAAAGGACGAATACGCTTGGCAAGTGGAAAAAGGATATCACACCAAATGCAAGCAACGCGCGGACGGGTTGTATCGTATTTTGTATAAATGTCCCGCTTGCGGCGCAGAGTTTAAAACCAAGAGCGCAGGGATTCATCTTTGGTGTGAGGAATGTGGCGCAAAATGGGAAATGGATACGCTCAGCCGTTTAAAAGGCGTGAATACGGACAAGGGATTCTCGCATATTCCCGATTGGTATCGTTGGGAGAGAGAAGAAGTTAGAAAAGAAGTGGTTGCAGGAACGTATCATTTTGAGGACGACGTACGCGTAGAGGAATATTATTCGACGAAAGTCGGCTTTTTAAACGTGGGCGACGCACGCGTTGTGCACGACGAAAACGGATTTACGTTTAACGGCACGGTGAACGGCAAACCCTTTACGTTGAACAAGCCCGTTTCTTCTATGTATTCGGTACACGTAGAATACGACTTTTTAAACCGTGGGGATAGTTTTGATATCGCAACGGACGAAACGACGTATTTTATGTTCTTAAAAACGGCGCAAAATTATTTGACGAAAATGCATTTTGCGCAAGAGGAATTGTACGATCATTACGTAAGGAACGCAAAATAAATAACGGTGGAGTGAACGGAAATGTCGGAAGATTGTTGCGAAAAATTAAAACGCGCATTTGCGGGCGATTTAAAAGATTATAAATCCATTCCGTTTTGGAGTTGGAATAACGAAATCGACGAAACGGAACTCGTAAAACAAATTGAAGAGATGTATTCCGCAGGGGTGGGTGGTTTTATCATGCACGCTCGTACGGGATTGAAAACGGAATATTTGGGTGAAAAATGGTTTTCTTGCATAGAGGCTTGTTTAAAAAAGGCAAGAGAACTGAATATGAACGCTTGGATTTATGACGAAAACGGTTGGCCGAGCGGTTTTGTCGGCGGAAAGCTGTTGGAAAACGAAGAGTTTCGCGCACGTTTTTTGCGGTATGAAATTAAACCTGAATACGATTCGAAGGCGTTTGTCGTATATGAAAAAACGGCAGACGGATACGCGCGGATAACAGCGAAAAGAGAGGGTGTAGCGGAGTATCATACGTTGTATCTTATGGTAAGCCCTGCCAACACGGATATTCTTAACCCCGAAGTGGTGGACGCGTTTATCAATGAAACACACGAGAAATATTACGAGCGGTTCAAAGAGAGTTTCGGACGGGAATTGACGGGCTTTTTCACGGACGAGCCACAGTATTATCGTTATGAAACTCCGTATACCAAAATGGTGGACGCAGAGTTTGCAAAAAACGGATTGGACGTGAAAGACGGTTTGATTTATCTATTTTTAAACGACGAACGCGGGTATGAATTTAAAACTAAGTATTTTACGACGCTCAATCGATTGTATACGCAAAATTTCTATAAAAAACTTTACGATTGGTGCGAGGCGCATCATTGTAAATTGACGGGACATTCCATTGAAGAAACCACGCTCAATATGCAAATGTGGGGCGGCGCAGGAGTGATGCCGTCGTACGAATACGAACATATTCCCGCAATCGATTGGCTGGGGAGGGAAGGGAACGAGATTTCTTCGCGGCAAATCGGCAGCGTAGCCTCACAGATAGGAATCAAACAAGTATTGACGGAAACGTTTGCTGTGTGCGGTTACGACGTAACGCCGAAAGAATTGAAACATATCGGCGAGATACAATATTTCAACGGCGTCAATTTGATGTGTCAACACCTCTATCCCTATTCGATTGCATTGCAGGGTAAATACGATTATCCGCCCTCGTTTTCCAAGCACGGAAATTGGTTTGACGGATTTAAAATTTTCAACGATTATTTCACTCGACTTGGATATCTTGTCGCCAATACGGAAGAAAATGCTGAAATTGCCGTTGTTCATCCTATGCGTGGGATTTATTTGGATTATATCCGAAAGAACGACGCAATCGGCGTAGAGGAAATTAACGAAGGCTTTTTGGATTTTATCGCTACGCTTCGGAAAATGGGTATTTCTTACCAGCTGGTGGACGAATCGATTTTAGAACGCCACGGAAAAATTGAAAACGGCGCGTTGCGCGTAGGAAATCGTACGTATCATACGGTGCTTGTACCGCATATGCGCAGTATATCGCAAAAGACGTACGAATGTTTACGTTCGTTTAAAGGTAAATTGTTTATACAAAAAGACCTCGAATTTATTGATGGACAACGCGTGAAAATCGATTTGCGGTCGAATACGACTTTGGACGAAATAGCCAAATTTGCGCCGTATCCGTTTGAACAAGTAAACGGCAGTTGTTTCATAACTTATCGCCGTGGTGAATTGGGGGATTTCGTTTTCTTGAAAAATCTTTCTCGCACCCAACCTGCTACGTTAAGAGTCAAAGGAATTTCCAAAGAGTATAAACGTTTGGATTTGGAAACGTTAAAAACGGAAAACGTTGCCGACGAATTTATTTTCAAGCCTTGCGACGGGATTGTTTTGATAAAAGACGGCGGCGCAAACAGCGAAGAAATCGTCCAAACGACGCAAGACGTTACGACGGCGTTTCGTTGCGTGGAGATGAGTGAAAATTATCTTGTAATGGATTACGCGCGGCTCAGCTACGATAAAAAAACTTGGACGGCTCTTCGTCCGATTTCCTCTTTGTTTGAAGAATTGCTGTTCAAAAATCATAAAGGGGAAGTACATATTGAACAATATTTTAAGATAAAGGATTGTATGCCTTTGTCGTTGATGGTAGAAAAGGCGAATTATAAAGAGATTGCCGTAAATGGGCAACCGATTACGTTCAAACAAAGCGATTTTGATATCAATTTCCAAGAGGCGGATATTTCCTCGCTTAGCAAAGAGGGTGAAAATACGTTTTCGTATACGTTGGATTGGCTTGAACACGACGGGGTGCATTTTGCGTTGTACGATCCGTTGGCGACGGAAAGCGTGCGGAATTGCCTTTATTACGATTGTTCGTTGGAAAATGCGTATATCAAAGGCGATTTTGCGCTCGATAAAAATTTTGTCATAAAAAACAGCGTTGTGCCATTGCAACTGACAAACCGTTTGAATAAAGACGGGTATCCGTTTTTTAAAGGCGAAATTTTGTATCAAGGCAATATTTTCTACGACGGAAAAGATAAGAAAGTTTTATCGCTTAAAGGGGATTTTTTGGTTGCAAACGTAAAGATTAACGGAGTGAATATTCCGTTTGCGTTGGATAAGGAAAAAGACGTAACCGAATATTTGCAGAAGGGAGAAAACGCCGTTGAAATCGAGGTGAGAATCGGTTTGCGAAATCTCTTTGGACCGCATCATTACGCCCCCATTCCCAATCTTACCGTGGCTGCGCCGCGTATGTTTACGTTCCGTACGGAATGGGACAGAACGGATTTTACTAAATGCTTGAATTACACGCACGAATATAATTGCGTTCCGTTTGGATTGTACGGCGTGGAAGTCATAACCAAAACAAAAAATATATAAAAATATATAAAATATTAAGAGGTGTTTTATGGAAATCAAAGGCGATCTTTGCCACGAATTGTTGGCGAAATCAATCAAACCTGCCTTGTCGTTTGATGAAACGAAAGACTATGCGCAATGGAAAAATTCCATTCAAGAAAAATTGTTGGAATTGGCTGGCATCAACAAAATTGCAGCAAATGCGTGTCCGTTGCAATTGACGATTGAATCGGATGAAATGAAAGACGGCTATCGCCAAATTCGTTTTGTATTCGAGAGTGAGAAAGGGGCATTTGTACCGTGTTATTTGCTTATTCCCGATACGGGAAAAGCAAAATATCCCGTTGCGATTACCTTGCAAGGACATTCTACGGGATTTCATAATTCTATTGGGCAAATTAAATATCCCGAGCGGGACGAATCCTATCAACCTCGTGGCGCATTTGCGTTACAGGCGGTGAAAAACGGGTTTGCCGCGCTTGCGATAGAACAGCGCGGTATGGGTGAACGTTCAACTAGCCGACACGATTATAACGGTCCTTTGATGTGTACGTATACGGCAATGACGGCAGTACAGTTGGGTCGGACACTGCTTGGGGAAAGAATGTGGGACGTATCCAAAGCAATTGATTTGTTGCCTACGTTTGAACAATTGGATACGGACAAAATCGTGCTGACGGGCAATTCGGGCGGCGGTACGATGACGTGGTATGCGTCTTGCTTTGACGAACGTATCAAAATAGCCGTACCCAGTTGCGCGTTCTGTTCGTACGAAACGTCGATTTTGGACATTTTCCATTGTCCTTGCAATTATATTCCAAATGCGTTTGAATGGTTTGAAATGCAGGATTTGGCGTGCATGCTTGCCCCCAGAAATCTCGTTGTGGTAACGGGAAAAGACGATCCGATTTTCCCCATTGGCGGAGTAAAAGACAGCTTTGCAACGGTGGAAAAAATTTATGCCAAAGCAGGCTTTGCCGAGCAATGTCGATTGGTGGTAACACCTATGGCGCATTGGTGGTGCGAAGATATTATTTGGAATGCCGTAAAAGAAGAGGCTGAAAAACTTGGTTGGTAACGACAATCAAGCAAAAGTAAAAATATAAATATTAGACGGAAAATGGGTTTTGTAAATACAGAACTCATTTTTTGGTTTAGAGAATATCCTCGTTTGTTGAAATCAGTTAAAACGCTTGACAATATGGTTTAAAACACTTGACATTTGGCAATAAATAATGTTACAATAATGACAATGG
>JAFTPE010000023.1 GCA_017463425.1 Clostridia bacterium
AATCAGTTGCAGGAAGATATAGTAGCCGACCAACTGAGTTTGAAAGAATACATAGACCCGTTTACGGGTAGCAAGAATAACAAGGCATAAAAAGACAGCCGCTTTAGCGGCTGCCTGAGAGTGTTTGCGGTTGGTAAATCTTTCAATGAGCCTTTAGGCTCAGCCAGTATTATGCCCTTGAAGGGCCAGTGCATACCACCAGTTCAACTGGTGGTTTTGATTATATAAAAAATCCCGTTGTTAAAGCAAACAACGGGATTTTTTATCAAAAGAGAATCTATTTATTTTAAAATATAACGAATTTTTACTTTTGCAATGCGAATCTTTTTCGGTTTTGCAATTTCCGCCGCAGGCGTTTCTACCGCAATGGGGTCTGCTGTCTGTTCTTCACGGCAGCAAACCGCCAAAATCGCCTTATAATAAATGTCGGACAGTAAGCGAATACGGTCAAACGTGATGTATTCGTTGGGTTGATGAATGGTGTCTTCCTCACCGCTGATTTCAGGGCCGAACGCGCAGCCGCATTTCAAGGCGCGCGCGTACGTACCGCCACCGATGGCAATAGGTTTTTCATTTGTATGCATCACTTCGTTATATACCGAGGTCAAAGTGGTAATCAAATCGCCGTTCGGGTCGTTGTACAAAGGCGCTTGATAATTTTCCACAATGTATTCCACGCCGCATTGTTCAAGGACAGACGTGATTTCCTCCTTTTTATGCGTAGAGGGGAAACGTATATCCGTCGTGATTTTTAATACGCCGTTTTCAAACGTCGCAACGTCGGGCGACATTGTCAATCTGCCCGTTTCGTCTTGCATTTCTTTCAATCCGTTTACGTCTGTAAATAACAAATCGTACGCCTTTTTGCAATCGTCGTGAAACGACGCGAAGAAACAGAGCATTGCCTGCAACGCATTCGCGCCTTTATCGGGCGTAGAACCGTGTGCGGATTTTCCGCGCGCGCGCAAAATATTCGTCGTATTGTCGTAGGAAAGGGTTGTTCCGCAAATGGGGTTTTCATATCCGACCAATTTTCCAGCCGCTTTTCTCGTCAACACAGCCTCAGCGTAATCGCATACCATATTTGCGCGTTCGCCAGCTTTCAACGCAGACATGGGTGCGTCGTTTATGGGGAACAACGTGCTAAAATGCAAAATGCCTTTCTCTGCATAAATGACGGGGAAGTTTGCGTCGGGCGTAAAACCTTCTTCGGGCATAGAGGCAACTTGGTTGTAATGTTCGATACATTTCCAGCCGCATTCTTCGTTGCACCCGACGATCAATTTGATTTTACGCGACGGCGTAATGCCTTGATCTTTGAGCGCCTTTAACGCGTACAAACAAACGATAGCAGGGGTTTTGTCGTCCATTGCGCCGCGTCCCCAAATTTTTTTACCTGTAACGCCGCCGTCGGAAACGTCGTCGTTAATAATGCCGCCAAAGGGGTGGTATTTCCAACCGTTGCCCGCAGGCACGACGTCGAGATGCGCCAAAATAGCAAATTCTTTACCTTCGCCGAAAACCACTTCTCCAATATAATTATCGTAATTGTGCGTTTCAAAACCCATATTTGCAGCAAGGTCAAGAAAATACCAAAGACAATCCGCGGTTTCTTTACCAAACGGACAATTTTTCTCCGCCGCTTTTAAAGACGAATCAAAGCGAAGAATTTCAGACGTGGAGCGCACGATATCAGTAAAATAGTTTTCCATTACGTTTTCCATACTGTGTTTCCTACCTTTATAAAACTACACTATTATTATACACAATTTTACGCATTTCGTAAACAAAATAAAGGGGGTGGAAGAAAAAAATAATTTTTTCTCTGCATATTCAAAGCATAGCGCACATTCCACTATTGACATTTTGCGAAAAATATGATAAAATAATACCTAAATACAGGGATATAGAAACCAAACGTAAGAAAAAGGCAAAACGTATTGCGACAGGAGGCTTGTTTTGGGCGAACACGACGGACACAGAAAACGGTTGATTGAAAAATTGAACGCAAACAATCTTGCCGACCACGAAATGTTGGAGGTCTTGCTCTTTAACGCGCTTCCGCGCAGAAACACCAACGACTTGGCGCACCGTTTGCTTGCAGAATTCGGTTCGATTCGCGGTGTATTCGACGCGTCGATGGAACAGCTGAAAAAAGTCAAAGGCGTAGGAGATTCGGTTGCGGCGTATTTGTTCGTAATCGGTCAATTTTATAAAAGAGAATACAAACCTGTGGAACTGTCTTATCCTGAAAAGTTTGAACGGGAAGAATTTTATTCTTTCGTGAAACGCAAATATGTAAATGAGCGAAAGGAAACCTTGAATTTTTACTTTTTGGATACAGATTCAAAAATTATAGGCCACAAACAAGAAATCAGCGACAGTTCGTTTCAAGCGGAATTACCGCCCGAAGAATTGATCAATCTTTTGTCAAAATATATGCCGGCAGGGCTGGTGGTTTTGCATAATCATCCCTTGGGCGAGGCTCGCCCGTCGGAAACGGACGATAAAATGACGAGGCAAATCCAACTGATATGCAGTATGCACAACGTAATGCTGTGCGACCATATCATTTACGCTTCGGAGGGAATATACAGTTATTATTTGGACGGAAAATTGAAAGAAATCAGTCGGAAATACTCTCTTTCCGAGATTATGGCTGAAAGGAACGTTTAAAATGAAACCCAATCACAACGCCGAAAAGACGAAAAACGTGAAAAACGCGATAACAGAAAATAAGGGGAAACAATCCGAACGCAAAGAAGAAAAACGTCTTCGCGCATATTTTGTTCGCTTGTTCGGCAAATACGACATTCGCAACGAAACCCAATTTGTAATATTTGGCAAATGGCTGATTTTTATCGTCTTGATTTTGGTGGAAACGTTGATTTTTATGCAGCATTTAGACGATTATTTTCAGCCCAAGGGTTGGAAAATCTTTATTGCAATTCTTACCGTTTCCACGCTTTTAACGCTCAGCGAGGGATTGAAATCTTTCGTGATCACCAAAGGCAAAATCCGCGCGTTGTTTTACACCATAGACGCCCTTGCCGCCTGTTGTTTTATGTTCGTTACAGGCGGTGTGTTGCCCGTCGTGATTTATATGTTGGTGCTTACCGAATTTTATATCGGGGTGGACGATACGCAGCCGCGCGTTGTGATACTCTGTTTCAGCGCGTGTATCTATATCGCCAGCTATTTTATAAAGGCGCTCGTTCCCGTCGCGGACGAACGATTGACCCAGGTGTTTATGCAATCCCTCGGCGGTTGTATCGCGCTTGGCGTACATTTCGTCGTTGTAAACGTCGCCCTCGCGTTTTATCGCCAATTTTTAAGATTGGACAAAGCCTTGACTGAATTGGACGAGCGAAAACGGGAATTGGAAAAGGCGTACGAAGTGGTGGCAGAAGTAACCGCTTTGGAAGAGAGGCAACGCATTGCGAAAGAAATTCACGATACGGCAGGTCATTCGTTGACGACGGTGATTATGCAAACGGAATCGGCAAAACGAATTTTGGAACAAAATCCCGAGGAGGCAAAAAGCAAAATTGTCGCGGCAAATTTACAGGCGAAACACGCCTTGGAGGAATTGCGCGACAGCGTACATTTGCTCTCGGGGATAGGCGAAAATGCGACGTTGAAAGACGCGCTCGTTGGGATTATACACGAATCCACGGACGGCACGGGAATTGTCATTCGTTCGGAAATAGCGGACGTAAACGTATCTTCAGCGAAATATCGTTTTCTTTGCAACACGTTAAAAGAGGGGATTTCCAACGGTTTGCGCCACGGTGGCGCGACGGCGTTTTGGTTTGAACTGCGCGAGGAAAACAACCGTTTGTCCTTTTTGTTGTCGGATAACGGCGCAGGCGTGGATATGCAAAAACTGCAAACGGGCTTTGGTTTGACGACGATGCAACAGCGCGTTATATCTTTGGGCGGCGAGGTGTCGTTTGCTTCGGAACAAGGCGAGGGGTTTGAAATTCGGTTGTTTTTGCCGACGGATAAAGCACAATGATAAAAATCGGGAGGAAATTGTATGGATAAAATCAAAGTAATGGTGGTGGACGACCAAATTGACCTTGCCAACGAGATAGGAAACATTTTAAAAACGGACGATACGTTGGAGGTCGTTGGGGTTGCAGCGGACGGGTTTGACGCTCTGCAAAAAATGAAAACGTCCTTGCCCGACGTCGTACTGCTTGATATCCGTATGCCGAATATGAACGGCGTGGTGGCTACTCGACATATCAAAACGGAATATCCCGACGTGAAAGTGGTCATTTTGACAACCTTCGACGACAGCGATTATATTTTAAACGCCATCAACAACGGCGCAAGTGGGTATCTGCTGAAAGATATCGGTGGAAACGCCTTGATTGATGCCGTGAAAAACGCGCACGCAGGCGATACCATTTTACCTGCGAAAATCGCAAAACGAATTGCCGACGCGGCAAAACACGTTTCGGCGGATAGAGAAATCAAGCTGATGAGGAAATTTTCTCTTTCCGACCGTGAAGTGGAGATTGCGCTGATGATGTACGAGGGCTTTACCAACCGTCAAATTTCCGCGGCTTTAAAACTTTCGGAAGGCACGACGAGGAATTACGTGTCCGCTATTTATATAAAAACCAACAGCGAAAACCGCTTGGAGGCGATTCAGGCGATTAAGCAAGCGCTGTAAACGAGGAGCTTTTTATGTATCAAACGATAATATTTGATTTAGACGGTACGCTTTTGGATACGTTGGACGATTTGGCAGACGCGGTGAATCACGCATTGCAAAGTTTTGGTTTGAAAACGCGTACGAAAGAAGAAGTGCGTTCGTTCGTGGGGAACGGGGTTGTCAATTTAATGCAACGCGCCGTTGGAGAAGAACATTTGCAGCAATCGAACATTTTGGCGGCCTTTCGGGAATATTATAAGGCGCATTGTGAAGATAAAACCAAGCCTTACGACGGCGTAATGAAACTTCTTACGGAATTGAAAAAGCGTGGAATAAAAACCGCCGTGGTGTCCAATAAAATGGATTCTGCCGTGAAAGCGCTCACTAAAACGTATTTTGACGGATTGATTGGCGACGCGGTAGGTGAAAACGAGGCGGCGGGGATTCGTAAAAAACCTGCACCCGATTCGTTGATTGCCGTGATGGAAAAATTGGGCGCGGACAAACAATCGACGGTGTACGTGGGCGATTCCGAGGTGGATATTCAAACCGCCGACAACGCAGGGGTGGATTGTATTTCCGTTACTTGGGGGTTTAAAGACGAACCGTTTTTGATTGAAAACGGTGGAAAAATTTTCGTGGACGACCCAATGGATATTTTGAACTTTTGTAAGGAATAATAAAAAAGAGGCATACCATGTACGAGATGAATGATAGAATTGACGCTTTGATTGGCAATACGCCGATACTGAGATTGAAAAAAATAGAAGAAAAATACGCCTTGGAGGCAAAACTTTTTGCAAAGCTCGAATATTTCAACCCTGGCGGTTCAATCAAAGACCGCGTGGCAAAGGCTATGATAGACGAGGCGGAGAAAACGGGCGCGTTGAAAGCGGGCGGCAGCATAATAGAGGCAACGTCAGGGAACACGGGGATAGGGCTTGCCCTCGTGGCGGCGGCGCGTGGATATAAAGCGGTGATCGTAATGCCTGACACAATGTCCGTCGAACGCCAAAAATTGATGAAAGCGTACGGGGCGGAACTTGTTTTAACGGACGGTAAAAAGGGAATGAGCGGCGCGGTGGAAAAGGCGGAAGAAATTTTGAAAAACACCCCCAACGCCATTATCGCAGGGCAATTTGACAATCCTGCCAACCCCAAAGCGCATTACGAAACCACAGGCCCTGAAATTTTTACGCAGACCAAAGGCGAAGTGGATATTTTTGTCGCAGGCATTGGCACGGGCGGAACGCTCAGCGGCACGGGGAAATATTTAAAAGAACAAAAATCCTCGATTCAAGTGGTAGGGATAGAACCTGCCTCGTCGCCTTTACTTTCAAAAGGTGTGGCAGGCGCGCACGCCATACAGGGGATTGGCGCAAATTTCGTGCCGAAAAATTACGATTCGTCCGTTTGCGACGAGATTGTAACGGTGGAAAACCAAGCGGCAATCGATGCTGCGCGTGAGGTTGGGCAAACCGAGGGCGCGTTCGTGGGGATATCGTCGGGCGCGGCTTTGTGGGCGGCAATCGAAGTGGGCAAACGCCCCGAAAACGAGGGCAAAACAATCGTGGTGATTTTGCCGGACGGTGGGGACAGGTATTTGTCTACCGCGCTTGTGGAATAAAATTTTAAAATTTTAACCAAAAGAAAAAACGACCTTAAAAGGTCGTTTTTGTGTTTTATCGAGGTTATAGACTGCCGAGCAGGGCAACGGCTACCGCGCAATAGACGGTGAGGGAAAGAACGTCCACAATCGTCGTAATGAACGGGGAGGCGACAACCGCAGGGTCAAGTCGGCATTTTTGAGCAAGCAAAGGCAGTAACGCGCCGATAAGTTTTGCAATCAACACCGTAACGAATAGGGAAACGCAAATGACGAGCGCAACCAAAAATCCGTTGTCCACGGCGTGTAAATTGTCGATTACCAACAACTTGATGAAACAAGCGACGGAAAGGATTGCCCCAAGCAACAGCGACACGCGGATTTCTTTCCACACCACGCGACCCAAATCGGAAAATTTGACTTCCTTCAAGGCGATACCGCGTATAATCATTGCAGACGCTTGCGAGCCTGCGTTTCCGCCCGTACCCATCAACATAGGCATACACGCCGTCAAAATGATGCCGTAAATGGGCATATTCAATGTGGTTTCATTGGCGGAGATGATAAGCCCCGTAAATGTAGCGGAAACCAACAGAATCAACAGCCACGGCAGGCGGTTTAAACAAATGCGCCAAACGCTCGTTTTTAAATACGGTTTGTCCGTAGGGGTTACGGCTGCCATTTTAGCGATATCTTCCGTGTTTTCTTCTTGCAGGACGGTCATTGCGTCGTCTACCGTAACGATACCGACCAAACGTTTTTCGCGATCCACCACGGGCAAGGCGAGAAAGCCGTAATCGGAAATTTTTCTCGCGACGTCTTCCTTGTCCTCTTCCGTGTACGCATAAATTACGTTTTCGTTCATAATGTCCGCAATACGCGCGGTTTTGGGGGATAACATCAAATCTTTTGCCGTTATCAAACCTTGTAATTTGTTGGTGGTATCTACGACGTAACAGGTGTAAATGGTTTCCTTGTCGATTGCCGTTAAACGAATCCGTTCAAATGCCTCGTCTACCGTCATGGTGGGGCGCAAGGATACGAATTCAATCGTCATAATACTGCCTGCGCTGTCTTTTGGATAGCGCAAAATTTGGTTGATATACGCGCGTGTTTCTCTGTCGCTCTGCGCAAGCACACGTTTTACCACGCTCGCAGGCATTTCTTCTAAGAAATCCACGGTGTCGTCGAGGAACAGCTCGTCCATGACCGCGCGGAGTTCTCTGTCGTTCAAGCGGTGAATAAGTTTTTCTTTTACGTCGCTGTCCATTTCCACGAACGTTTCCGCGGCAAGGTCTTTGGGCAGAATACGAAAAAGAATAGGCAAATCCGTTTCTCCCTCGACGTTTTCAAAAATTTCCGCAAGGTCGATTGCGTTCATAGAAGAAAGCAAAGGTTTTAAAACGGAAAATTTCTTTTCTTGTAAAAGTTTTAAAATTTCGTCGCTTTCGGCGATACGCCACGCCACGCCACGTGGCATTTCTTCTATCAATTCTACGGTGTCGTCCACCGAGATTTCGTCCATCACCTTTTCCAACTCGTCGTCGTGCAAACTGCTGATGATGCGTTCTTGCAACGGCGCGTCGAGAAGAACGAGGGATTCCGCCAATAAATCGCTGTTTAAGGCGCAACAAAAAGGCGCGAGATATTTTTCGTTCGCCTCCGTTAACAAGGTGGCAAGTTCTTGCGGGGAGAGTTTGTTGGCTTGCGCCACCGCCTCGTCAAGATTTTGTTCGTTAAAAAGTTGTAAAATGTCTAAGATTTCTTTTTCCATACTCTACCTCCGAAAAATTTTTTAAAAGTGCGTAAAAAAATCCCGAGTAGCGCTTTTTTTAAAGCGTACTCTCGGAATGGTAGCGTATACCCTCAAAAAAGTGGGTTAATTGCGGCAGAAACGATTTGCCGCAAACAATCTACTTAGCGGGTCTACGCTTTTGCTACTGTGATAATCGCTCATAATCGTTTCCTCCTGTTTTAGTCTTTTGGTTTGCGTAAGATAAGATAATCGACCAATCCGCCGATAATGCCGAATCCAAGCAAGATATATACCATTCGCCAAATGGAATCGGTGTTGCTTTCCGTCGCGCCGAATTCAAGTAGGTTTTCTATCGCCTCGCCGTCGGTTGCGGTTACGTAGGATTGGGGGATATAGCCCGTTTGTATCGCGCCGTTTTCGTCCGTGTACGAAACGTAATAATACGCGCGTTCTAATTGGTTAAATTCGCCAAGTAATTGGATTTTTGCGCCGCGCGACATATTGCATACGGACAGCGACGGGTGTAAAAAGGGGAATTTATACAGCGAAATTGCGTTGGATAAATACCCTGTTTTTTGTTCGTCGTAGGGTTTTGTGTATTCGTCCGCGGAAAGTTTTTCACAGGACGAGGCGTATACGAGATAGGTGGAATATTGCCGTGTGTCGGCGTTGTAATACGCCAACAAATCGTAATCGCCCGATTCGCCTATTTTCAGCGCGGAAAATTGCGTTTCGGCGCGTTTGAAATCTACGTAAGGGAAGGTTGTCGCGCCTTTGAACGTGTTGAAATCAAATTCGACCAAAAGTGCGTCTTTTTGCACTTTTACAACGGAAACCGATTGCGAGGCTGCATTGAAAATTGTGTCGTCTGCGCCGTTTGTCGGAATATCTTTTACCGTGGGAAGTTGCAATTTCGGCGTTTGCGCCAAATAATTGTCTTTATACAAAACGTAAGTCGCGTTGTTTTCAATGCCGAATGCAAACGATTGCACGTCTTGCGTTGCGTTGTATACGTACGCGACGTCGTTTAAGGCGTAGGTTGTATCTTCCGTATAATTGCCCGTATTGTGCGTAGGCGCAATGAATTTTTGAATGGAATTTTCGATAAATGCGTATAAATTGCCGCTGTAATCGATTGCAAATTTTTTCGTTTCCGCAGGCAAAGCGTTGAAAATTTCCGTTTCTTGCGGTTTTGCGGAAAGGAATTCCGTTTCGGTATAGCGATAGACGTTTTTACCGCACGCCACGTACAAATTGCCGTGCGCGTCGCAAGAGAGGAGGGTGGGCAAGCGCGTGGAGTCTTTTTTTGTAAAGCTCCATTCCCATTTGCCGTCTGCGTTTTGCGTCAATGCGTAATAATAATTTTTTTCGGTTACGAGATAATACGCGCCGTACACGCCTGCCACGCCGACGATATTACCGTTGAATTTGTCGTAAGAAATCAGCGGTTGACCGTAATTGTTTGCGGACAAGTCGTACAGCGTCGTTTGCGTTTGGTTGGCAACGAGAACGCTGTGGGCGTCGCCCGTGATGAATTTTGCGCTGAGCTTTGATTCAACGGGCGTTTTAAAAACGCCGGTTTTTGTGTCGTAAACGGAAATGCGTTCGTTGCCGTTGTCGGCGATTAAGAGCGTGTTTCCAACGAAACAAACGTCAGAGGCGTTGTTTAAACGGGTTTTTGACGACGACGCGCCGCAAATTTCAAAATCGGTGAAAGCGGCGGTTTTTAAAGAATATTGTTTTATCGTGGCGTTTTTAATCGCGTAGACGAAATCGCCAAGTAAGGTCAAAGCGGAAAATCCGCCCTGTTCCGTATGGACGGGCGTAAGCGCGCTCGTCTCTTTGTTGTCGGAAAAGGAAAGGAAATCGTAGGCGAAAAATTCGCCGTCTGCCGTTGCGCAATAGAAAACGTTTTCCGAAATCGTCATAGACAGTAAATCGGAAGAAAACGCTGCGACAAACGCCTTTTCCGCGGTGTTTTCAGGGTTGATTTTGCGTAAATATTTGCCCCCGTCGGTGTAGTAGAGTTCGTCTTTATAAAAGGCGAGGGTGGGGGTGAGCGCTAAGTTTTCGACCAACGTGGTTGCCGAAGAAATTTTTAAATCAGACAGCAAAGTTTTGGAAATTTGCGATTCGCCGCCCGAGGTGTTTGTGAAATAGAGAATGTTGCCGTGAATTACGAACGTACTGCATACAAATCCCGTGGCTGTCGCAGTCGGCGTTTCCTTTACGGCAAGATCGACGGGGTCGAGGATATACAAATACGTGGACGCGTCCAAAAAATAGAGATTGCCGAAATTGTCAAATTGCAATTTGGTAACTTTGTTTTTAGACGGCGCGTCGTTGACTTCGTGGATATATTTACGGTAGATATCCTCTTTTTGGTCGTAAACGAAAATGGTGTTGCCGTCCGCTATCGCCGTGTAATCGTCGTTGACAGCCAAATCGTTGGGGGCGGACAAGTTGAGATATTGACGATAGGTGGAGGGGGATAACAATTCGGGTTGCGGGGTAGAAAAAACCGTTTCCGCAACCGCTGTGATTTCGCGGTTTTGTTGGGGATTTTTTGCAAAAAACCCTACCGCGAACGTGGAAACGGACGCGGTGATTGCGCAAACAAAAGCGCAAAGTTTTGAAATTGTTGTCCTCATTTTTTTCATACTTTATTATTATACCATATTTTAGAAGAAAAAGCAATGGATTGAAAAGAATTTTTTTTGTTTTATTTAAGGGGATACGCTCGACTACATTCACTACGTTCATTTCGCTCGGTATGACAGGAGTCCCACCCTTTGTAGAGAACAGTCTTGACTGTTGTGCGATTTACAATAAAAAATCGTTGACTTTTTGTAAAAAATTGCGTATAATAAAAACGCAACAATCTTATTTTAATCCTAAAGGAGTTTCTTTTACATTACAATTATATAAATAAAAAGCAAAGGATATAATCTTGGTGGATTATATCTAATCGATTTTATACGAAAATCCTTTGCGGTTAGTAGTGTAAAAGAAAATAAGGTTGTTGCAGACTTTCGTGACGATATATTCTACAGTGTCGTTCTCGAAAGGGGGCGACATTTTTTTTGCAAAAAATGAAAGAGGTGAAAAAATGAAAAAATTGTCAAACGAGCAGCGAGAGGAATTGATGATATGGGCAGAAGATAGGCTACAACTGTATAGAGTGAACAACAAATGGAAACAAGAGGAAGAAATGGAGAATAAAATAGAAACTTGCGACGATTTGTCGAAGGAAAAACGAGAAGGTTGGATAAAATTGAAAGACAGATTGGGGATACAAGAGGGGATAGATAAGGCAAGGCGGAAACGGGCAAAATTGTATGCGGAATTGAGTGCAAGAATAGAAGAACTAGAACCGAAAAACAACGAACTGTATGCGTTAATGCCGAAATATGTGAAACGCACTATAAAAGATAAAGACGAATTTATGCAAGGGATAATGAGCAAAAAAACGTTGAAACGATTGAAAATATTGTGTTTAAGATGTAGGGCAATTTTATTATTTCAAGAAGAATGAAAAAAAACGAGCCGATAGGGTAAAACCTGTCGGCTCGGTTTTTATTTAGGGATACGCTCGACTTCGGCTTACGCCTACGCTCGGTATGAGAAAAAAGTTGTTCGCTTGGTTATAGTTTATGGCGGAACGGTCAAGACCGTTCTCTACATTTTCTTTGAAAAGCAAAAAAAGAGGAAAAATTTGGAAAAAATTAAAAAAATAGGCATACAGTTGTCTGGTTTTATGTGTTATACTCGACTAAAAAGACGAACAAATGTTCGGATTTTTGCAAAAAAGTTGGCAGTACCCTCTTGCAAAATTGGGAATCGGTGGCATAATATGCGCGTCGCTGAGGCAAGGGTGCCAATGAGAGAATAGAAAAAAGCGAGGTGAGTTGTTTTGGAAAATTATGTAAAGGTGGTATTGTACGTATATCCGTTGTTGGAAACGATTGGGGAAGATTACGCAGAGCATATAAAAAATAAGGCGTTGCTTTCCTATAAAGCGACGCGGACGGAAGATTTGGCGATTTATCTTGCGGAGGAAATTCTTGCTAAGGAAAAATTGGAATGGTTAAAAGGAGTCGTGGACGGGATTTTGGAAAAACTGAGCGACGTGGAAAGGACTTTGGTTGCCATACGGTATTTTGGGAAACGGAGAAAGGTGCGGACGTTTTTGAGGTTGAAAGAAAGGAGCGAACGAGGCTTGGATTCGTGGAGCGAACGAGAGTATTTCCGAAAACAAAAGAGATTGTCGGATAAAATGGGCGCAATGTTGGCTGTTGCCGGTTTGACGAAGGAAAGGTATGAAAAGGAATTTTCGGGAATGGAATTGTTTTCAAAAGTGGACAGGTTTGTTTCTGAGGGGAGAGATAAAAAAATGACGCAGGACGAGAGGCGTTGGCTGTGTAAGTGATGCGGAAAATAACGGTGGTTATTCGTCGGATTCGTAAGGGGGGCGACGGGGCGGTTTTAAGATGAGGGCGGCGAGGACGGGGACGAGCAGGCAAAGCGCGATTAAAATTGCGATTTGCGCAGGGGAGGATTCGTCGGGGCGGGGAGCGGAGGGCGAGGAAGAATCGGCGTTGTTTATTTGGGCGAGGTAGTCGGCGTATTCGGGGTTTTCTTCATAGGAGATGGTGGACGGTTTCGTGATATAGCCGAACGTATCGCCGCGAAGGACGTAACAATAGGTTTCCGAGCCGACTTTATAATCGCCGTAATACACGCAAGTAACGGTGATTTGGTTTAAAAAGGACGAGTCGCCTATGGGGGCGTTTTCGATTTGGTATTTGACGTCAAAGACATAATACAAATAGGGGCGCAGAGGGGTATAGGGAACGAAAGTAAGCTGTGAGGTTTTGGCATAACCTGTTAATTTTCGGGAAGTATCGTCGTCGTATAAGTATTCGATTTTGCAATAATCGTCGTTGGCTTCTAAGATTTTGACGTAGTAAGTTTTGGGTAGGAGGAAAACGCCGCGACGTTCGTCGGGGGCGGCGTAGAAAAAGACGTCGTCAGAGAGAATACAGGCATAGGTTTGTCCTGAGTACGTATCGGCGTGCGCGCGGATAGGCGCGACGTAAGAAAACGACGCGATTATAACGGATATAAAATAAAAAAGGGGCAAAATTGCCGAAAGTAGGAATTTTTTCATAATCTTCTTCGTGAAAACCGTTATTGGTACGGATAGGATTATACAGCATAGGCGAGGGGATTTTTTGGAAGATTGGCGGTGTTTATGAAAGATATTGTAGAAAAGTTGCGGCGTATAGAGGCAGAAATAGAGAAACGAAAGGAGCAGGATTGTTTAGCGGCGTACAATACGGGGAAAATCGTACACGAAAAGCAAGTGGCGTTTCACAAGTGTCAAAAACGCAACCGTTGGGTGTTTGGTGGGAACCGTTCGGGAAAAACCGAGTGCGGCGCGGTGGAATGTGTGTATATGGCGAGAGGGGTGCATCCGTATCGGGAGAATAAAAAAGAGGTGTGCGGTTGGGTGGTTTCCCTTTCTTCGCAAGTGCAACGGGACGTGGCGCAAAAGAAGATTTTGCGGTATTTGCGGAAAGATTGGATTGAAGAAATTGTGATGTTGAGTGGTAGAAAGGACGCGCCTGAGGACGGGATTATTGATTTTATCCGTGTAAAAAACGTGTTTGGGGGAAGTTCGGTAATCGGGTTTAAAAGTTGCGATCAGGGCAGGGAAAAGTTTCAAGGCGCGTCGCTTGATTTTGTGTGGTTTGACGAAGAACCGCCTGAGGATATTTATCGGGAATGTCGCATGAGGGTTATGGATAGGCGCGGGGACGTGTTTGGGACTATGACGCCTTTGAAAGGATTGACGTTTGTATATAACGAGATTTATTTGAATCGGAACGGGGATTCGGAAACTTGGTACGAGTTTGTGGAATGGAGCGACAATCCGTATTTGGATAAGGACGAAGTGCAGTTGATGCAGGCAAGTTTAGACGAGAGGACTTTGCAAAGCAGGCGATACGGGCGATTTGCGAGCGCGGCGCAAGGGTTGGTGTATCCTGAGTTTGACGAGAACGTACACGTAATCGAGCCGTTTGCCTTGCCCAAAGAATGGCAGGATACGATTTCGATTGACCCAGGATTGAACAATCCGTTGTCGGCGCATTGGTACGCGGTGGATTTTGACGACAACGTGTACGTGGTGTATGAACATTACGAGGCGGGGCAGGATATTGATTATCACTCGACGGAAATCAAGCGGATTTGTGAGAAATTGGGGTGGAAAACGGATTCGAGGGGGAGAGTGTGCGCGTTGATTGACAGCGCGGCGAAGCAACGGACTTTGTCAGGGGTGAAAAGCGTCGTGGAATTGTTTTACGAACGGGGGATTTTGGTGAATCCCGACGTGGAAAAGGATTTGTTTTCGGGGATAGCTAGGGTGAAAAGTTATTTGAATATCAAAAACGGGTTGCCCAATATTTATATTTTTAATACTTGCGTACATTTGATTCGGGAATTGAAAGGGTATTATTGGGGCAGCGGGGACGCGCCGAGAAAAACGGACGACCACAGCTTGGACGAGATGCGGTATTATTTGATGACTCGGCCAAAAAAGACGCCGACTGCGCCGACGTTGAATGCGATACAAAAAGACAAGGAAAAGCGGTTGCGGAATTTGAAGAAAAAAACGTTTGATTTTTAAGGCGGATTTTTAAAATGGTGGGGGCAGGTGTGCGTTGAAATGGGTTTTGGATAGATGTAAGGAGAGGGTATGAGTGAAACGAAAAAAGAGGAAAAGATAGGGAAAGCGCTTTTGAAAGTGGCGCTTGGATATCAAGTGGCGGAAGTTACGGAAGAATATGCGGAAGTGGACGGGGAATGGAAACTGATGAAACGAAAAAAGACGAAAAAGGACGTTCCGCCTGATTTGAAAGCGGTGCAACTGTTGATGGGGAGCGAGGAAACGAGGGATTTTTCGGGTTTGAGCGACGAGGAATTGGAAACTGAAAAAAAACGATTGTTAGAAGAATTGAAAAAGGAGGTGGAAACGGGTGGTGAAAGTGAAGTAAAAAGATTGAAAAAACAAGCAAACGGCGAGGGCAAGTGCGAGGTGAAAGAAAAAAAGACTCGGGCAAAACCAAGGAAAAGAGTTGTAAGGAAAAAGGCGTAAAGCGTTAGAGGGAGGTAAGAAACGGAATGGAAGATTTGTCCATAAAGGAGCAGAAGAAAAGGGAGAAAGAGCGCGCAGAGGCGGCGATTGCGCAAGAGGTTACGAATGATTTTTTGCGGCGCAGGGAGGAGCGCAGGAGTGTGGAAAGCGGTTGGGTGCTGAATATGAATTTTTTCAGCGGCAATCAGTATTGCGACGTTTCGCCGCTTGGGGACGTCGTAGAGGAAGATAAGCGGTTTTATTGGCAATCGCGCAGGGTGTTTAATCATATTGCGCCGACGATTGATTCGCGGATTGCGAAGTTGGAAAAGATGAAACCTGAACTGCGTGTGAGGGCGTTTTCGGACGAGGATGGCGACGTACAGGCGGCGAAGTTGGCTACCGGAGTTTTGAAGTACGTACAGGATAGAATTGGTTTGAAAGAAACGGAATCCAAGGCGATTGCTTGGTCAGAAGTGTGTGGCAGCGCGTTTTACAAAATTGTTTGGGAGGAAAATGGAGGCAGGCAGGTAGCGGTGGATTTGGAAAATCGGCCTATATTCGAGGGGGAAGTACGTGTAACCGCCGTACCGCCGTTTGAGGTTTTTCCCGATAGGTTGAACGTGGAAGATTTGGACGACGTGGGAAGTTTGATTCACGCGCAAGCGGTAAGCGCGGAATACGTGTTTGAGAGGTTTGGCGTTGTGGTAAACGGTGGCGACGTTTCGGGCGTGCTTGGGTATAGCGAGCCGAGCGCAGGAAAATTGCCGTTTGAAAGCGCGGGGTTGAACGTTACGAGTTTGAAAGACGGGGTTTTGTTATTGGAAAGATATACAAAGCCGAGCCGTGAAAATCCGAATGGAAAGTTGGAGATTGTGGCTGGTGGAAAGCTGTTGTATCAAGGGGATTTGCCTTATATTAACGGAGAGAGGGAACAGAGAGGATTTCCGTTTGTGAAACAGGATTGTATTCGATTGCCAGGCGCGTTTTTTGCGAGCAGCGTTATTGACAGATTGATTCCTGTGCAGAGGGCGTATAACGCTGTCCGGAATAGAAAACACGAATTTTTAAACCGTTTGTCCATGGGGGTATTGACCGTAGAGGACGGGTCGGTGGACGTGGATGAATTGGCGGAAGAAGGGTTGTTGCCCGGGAAAGTGTTGGTGTATCGGCAGGGCGGAAAAGCGCCTGAAATGTTGGATTGCGGTAGCGTTCCGTCGGAATTTAAGGACGAAGAAGAATGGTTGGAAAAGGAATTTGCGCTCATTAGCGGTGTGAGTGATTTGTCGCAAAATTCTACGCCTGCAAGGGTTACGAGCGCGACGGGGTTGCAACTGCTGCTGTCGCAAGACGAATCGAGATTGTCGGCTACGGTAGGGAGCGTAGAAAGGGCTTTGAAAGAGGTTGGACGACAGATTTTGAGGTTGTACCGTCAATTTGCAGGAACGGCGAGATTGATGACTTTGGCTGGAGAGAATAAAAAGACGCAAGTGTTTTATTTTAACGCGGCGGCTTTGGCGGTAAACGACGTGCAATTTGAATCGCAAGAGGCGGTTACGCCCGAAGAAAAGCGCGCGACGTTGTTGAAATTGTACGAGGCAGGGCTTTTGACGAATGAGGACGGAAAGTTGACGACGGAGAATAAAAATCGGATTTTGGAAGCGTTTGGGTTTGGTAGTTATGAAAACGCGCGGGATATTTCGGGACTTCATATCACGAAAGCGAATGAAGAAAATATCGATATGCGCGAGCGTAACGTAGAGCCTGACGAATATGACGATCACGATTTGCATATCGGAGAACATACGAGGTTTTTGTTGTCGTCGGAATTTAAAAATTCGGAAAACAGAGCGGAGTTGAAAAAGAGATGGTTGGCTCATATTGAAGCGCATAAGAAATTGAAGAAAAATAAAAAGGAGGAATAAAAAATGATAAAAGCAGAGGAGAACGTTTACGGCAAAGACATTCGGACGGGGGAAGTTGCGAAGGCGAGTGGAAAAGTCGCGCGGGATTGGCGCAAAGACGAGGAGAAAGCCCCGACTGTACCGAATAAGTTTAAGGACGTGGACGCCCTTGCGCGGGCGTATCAGGCGTTGGAGGCGGAATTTACAAAACGCAGTCAGCGCTTGAAAGAACTAGAAGCGAAAGCGGAGAATTTTTCTTTGGAAAACGATTCGTCGGAAACGGGGCGTTCGGGGGTGGAAAAACTGAAAAGAAACGCGGCGTTACGGCGTGAGGAAGCGAAAGAATTTGATGAATTTTTGACGGAAGTCGAAAAATCGAAAGACGGCGCGGAAAGGGAAGAAAAACCCGAAGAAACGGTTTTACAAACGCCTGATTTGGAAAAGGAAACGGGAAACGTCGTGGAAATGGACAACGTGGAAAGGGCGGAGAACGTTGCCGAGGGGGAAGAACTCGTGAAAGCAGAAACGAAACCGAAGGAAACGCAAGGCGAGGTGCAAACGGAAAGGGTGGAAAAACTCTTGACGGAAAAAGGAACGTCCGTGGCGGAAGTTGAGGGCGCGAAGACTGCGGTGGAGGATTTGTATGCAAGAGCGAGGAGCAACGAGGAGGTGCGATTGAGAATCATTGGAGAATATCTGTCTTCGATAGGAAAAGCAGGCGCGCCTTTGACGGTGGGAAACGTGGGAACGATTGCCGCGCCGCCGATACGGGCGAAAAGTATCGGGGAGGCAGGCGGTATGGCGTTGCGGTATTTTAAAACCGCAACGAAAGAATAAGCGGATCGCTTAAGAGTGGAATGGTTTTTTCTTGCCCTACGAAGAAAGGGGGATTTTGAGATACACTCCACTTGCTGACGCTCGGTCGGTATGACGGGTTGGACGACGGTGGGCGATACGTGTTGCAACGGGGAAAACGTTGCAAAATGTAATTGAAAAAATTTTTAAAAATGAAGGAGAAAAAATAGTATGGTTACAATTCAAACGGCGGATAACGCATTAAAATCTTTTTATTTGGACGCGGTGGCGGAGGCATTGAATTTCAAGACGAATCCGTTGCTCGCAAAAATTCAGCGTACGAGCGCGGACGTGGTTGGCAAAGACGTAAGAAAAATGGTGAAAGTAGGGATTAACGGCGGTATTGGCGCGGGAAGTGAAACGGGCAATCTGCCCAATGCGTCGCAGGGTGAGTATTTGCAATTTGTAACGCCTTTGAAAAATCTTTACGGCACGATTGAAATTTCGGATAAGGCGATTCGAGCGTCGGCAAACAACGAGGGGGCGTTTGTCAATCTACTCAACGACGAAATGCAATCGCTGATTAAAAGTTCGACGTTTAATTTCGGGAGAATGTTGTTCGGCGACGGTACGGGTAAGTTGGCAACGATTGAAGAAATTGACGAGGGCGTGATGTATTTGGACAACGTAAACGGAATTGTTGAGGGTATGCGTGTGGATTTGTATACGCCCCTTAAGCAAGAAGTGGACGGCGCGAAGAATTTGCGCGTGGTGGAAGTGGATAGAAATATGAACAGCATTACGTTGGAAAACGCGACGTTTACCGAGGACGAAGTGCCTGCCGGATCGGGGGTGTTTTTACAATCTTCGATGGGGTATGAAATTACGGGGCTGGGCGCGTTATTTTCCAAGGACGCGACGTTGTACGGCGTAGACAAGCAAAAGAGTGTGATGAAACCCTATTCAAAAGATAACGTGGGCGCAATCAGCGAACTCGTGATTCAAAAGGCGATGGATAAGATTGAAGAAACTTCGGGAAGCAAAATCAATTTTATCGTATGTTCGTGGGGGGTAAGACGCGCATTAGTGCAGTATTTCCGTGAAAACAACCTTGCATTGCCGACGATGGAAGTGGACGGGTTTACGGCGCTTGATTTCCACGGCGTGCCTATCGTTGCGGATCGTTTCTGTCCCGAAAAAACAATGTATTTATTGAATACTGACGATTTTAAATTGCATCAACTTTGTGATTGGCAATGGTTGGAGGGTGAGGACGGGAAAATTTTGAAACAAGTGCCCGGCAAACCTCTCTATACTGCGACGTTGGTTAAATATGCCGAATTGATGTGCGAACGTCCTTGCGGTCAGGGGCGTTTGGTGGATATCACGGAGGTATAAATTGTAAAACGGTTGACCCGTTTTAAATAGGAACGGAGTACCCATGTACGCGTTGAAAGGGTGCGTGGGTACTCTTTTTGAAATTAGGAGGCGAGTAATGAAAGTACAAGAAGTGGTGTTGACGGCGGCGATGGAATTGGGGATTGCAGACGCTGTGCGTGCGTATCTTGACGAGGGAAACGAAACGGGGAAAAAGCAGTTGGAATTGTTGTTGGAATGTTTTAATTTGGTGGAAAACGAGTTGGCGTTGGATTATTTGCCGTTGCGCGCGGAAGATACCGTGGATTCGGCGAGTGGGAAAATTTCGTATTTGATGCTGAGATACGCGCCTGTACGCGTTATCAAAGTAACGGACGAATGGGACAATTCGACGGCGTTTTCTATTTTTCCTGATTATTTATCCACGCAACCTGGGCGCGTGAAAATTTCGTACACGTATACGCCCGAAAAGAAACAAATGACGGATAAGAGTGATTTTGAAATGCAAGTTTCCGTAAGGTTGATGGCGTATGGGGTGGCGGCAGAATACGCTCTGGCGACGGGGTTGTTTGAAGAAGCTGCGATTTGGGATAAGAAATACAAAGAGGCGATCAAGGCGACCTACACGGCGCAACCGTGTCGGCGTATTGCATCGAGAAGGTGGGTATGATGAGAGTGGAAAAGAAAGCGTTCGTTTCAAAATCCAAAGTAAAAACGGTGGGCTTTGACGGATTTTCCGTAACGAGATGCCACCAAGGAAAAAGGGAATCGGGTATTTTATATGCAGAAAAGAGCGCGAATTGCAACTGTTTTGACGGCAGATTGAAAACGGGTTTTGGAATAAGGGCTTGTGTAGACGGCGCAGGTAGAAACGTCGTTGCGCCGTTGGGGGTTGTAGCGGAGCAGTTTTTCCTTTGGCGGGGGAAAGACGACGACGGCGCGGACGCGGAGCGTTTGTGTTTTATGACGCGCGAGGGGAATTTTTATTTTCGGGACGAGGAAAGCGGCGTTTTTTTAAGGCGGGGAGATTGGGGCGCAGGCGTGCGCTTGCACGAGGCGTTGGATTTGTCAAGAAACCCGCATTTGTTATCTATCGGGAAAAGCGGCGTATATTCGTTCGATAAAAATTTGGGTTGGCAGGGCAGTTCTATCGTTGGATTGGATAACCCTGTTTGCGGCTGCGTTTGTAACGGGCGTGTGTTTGTTGGCGCAAAGCCGTATACGTTGATTTATTCTGCTCCGTTCGAGCCGACGGAGTTTGAAAATACCATTGACGAGAGCGGACGGTTGTATTTTTCGTCTGAGCGTGGAGAAATTGTCGATTTTGCGGTGTTTGAAAACGATTTGTACGTATTTTTTGAATACGGCATAATGCGTTTGGGGATTTCGGGCGCGGCGAGAGAGTTTCAGCCGACGGGCGTGGCGTATAGCGGCGGTAGGATTTTTGAAAACGCAATCGGAGTATCGGGTGGCGCGTTATATTTTTTAACGGAAAACGGAATCAAGAGGTTTGACGGAAATACCGTGAAAGACTCTTTTGCGGATATGGAAATAAAGCCTAAGAAAGAGGGGCAGCGTTGCGCGTTTGCTAGATGTGGCGATCAATTTTTATTGAAATTTATCGACGAGGCGGATACGGAACGGGTTATCGTTTTGGATTCTGACGGGAAAAACGGGTATTTTGCGTTTGAAAATACGAAAATAGACGGTTTGAGCTTTGTGGACGGAAAAACGTATTGTCAAACCGAGGACGACGTGTGTTGGGTTTTAGATGACGTGGATTTGCCGACGGGCGAGGAATATTCTTTTTTAACGACGACAGATTTTGGCGTAAACGGCAGAAAGACCTTGAAAACTTTAAAAATAGAGGGAGAAGGGGGATTTTTGTTGACGGTGAAAAGCGCGCTTGGGGCGAAACGTTTGGAAATGGATTTGACGGGCGGTTGCGATTGCGTGAAAGTAGGGTTGCGCGGAGAGCGGTTTTCGTTGGATTTTTCGTTAAAAAAGGGTGCGAAGATAGAAAAAGTCGAGGCGGAAATTGAATATTTATAAGGGGTGAGATATGGAAATTGATATTATTACGTATACGCCTGCGCAATTTGCTGCGTTGACGGAAGAACAGTTGTTGGAAGTAAAGTCGGCGCAGTTGAAGAAAAACCGTTTGGCGGCAAATTTGGAGGAGGATTTGTTGAAGGAAAAACACCGTTTGGTGAAAAACGGGGTGTTTCTTTCGGAGATTTGGCCTTTGGCGCAGGAGAAGTTGCAGACGGCGTACGAACAAGAGGTTGCCGCGGTGCGGGACGCTTTGTTGTTCTACTTGCAGTATTCGGCGAAACCTGACGATACGACCACGGAGTCCGCGCCGTATACGGTGGATTATTCGTTGGATTATTTAGAACGGTTTTCGATAGTGAAAACGTATTATGAAACGGCGTACGCGGACGGGAAAGAACGATTTGAGGCGTTTAAGGCGGATAAGGTGGCGGCGCAATATTTGGGCGAGATGTACGCGCCTTTGTATGATTATTTGTTGGATTTTGTTCCAGATGAATAAAAAGTGGAAAAGTTTTAAGCGTGGGATTTTATCCTACGCTTGCTTTTTTAGACGGAAAGTGGTATAATACTGTCGAATAATAAAAAATATATAACCAAGGAGAAAAATTATGCCTAAAATTGCCGTTAAAAAATTGGACGAAAACGCCGTGTTGCCTACTTACGGGACGGAATTTGCCGCAGGTGCGGATTTGTACGCGCTTTGCGATAAAGAAATTGTGTTTGCCCCCGGTGAAACCAAATTCGTTAAAACGGGTTTGGCGATTGAAATCCCCGAGGGGTATGCAGGGTTTGTGCATGCGCGCAGTGGTTTGGCGAGCAAGCGTGGGTTAGCGCCTGCGAATAAGGTGGGGGTTATTGATTCGGATTATCGAGGCGAAGTGATGGTGGCTTTGCACAATCATTCGGTGAGTGAACAAAAAATTGAGCCGAAAGAGAGGATTGCGCAGTTGGTAATCGCTCCGTTTTTAAAAGTGGATTTTGAAGTGGTGGACGAATTGAATGAAACCGCGCGCGGCGAGGGTGGTTTTGGCAGTACGGGCAGAAAGTGAGAAATGAGGTCGAAACGATATGTCTATGCGAATGAGAAAAAAACGGAATTTTGACGCGCGTATGGAGGCGTGTGGAGATTTGCTGTTGGCGCGTGGCGCGAATGGGATTCTGAATATGCAAGAGGCGGCGCGTTCCTATCGGGCGTTGATTGATTTTTCTGTCGTGTTCGGGAACGACAATCCCGTTGCTTTGGAAATTGGCTGCGGAAAGGGCGGTTTTGTGTGCGCCTTGGCGAAAGAGAATTTGGGTGTAAATTATCTTGCTTTGGAAAAGATGAGCAACGTGATTTTGACACCGATGGAAGAAGTGAAAAGGCAAGGGATAGAGAATATTCGTTTTCTCAATATTCGCGCGGAATGTTTGCCGTGCTATATCCCTGAGGGCAGTTTGGATTGTATTTACCTTAATTTTTCTACGCCTTTGCCAAAACTTGGGTATGCGACGCAAAGATTGACGCATAGAAATTTTTTAGAGATGTATAAAAAATTGTTGAAAAAGGGCGGACGGATTTTACAAAAAACGGACGATAGGGATTTTTTCGAGTTTTCCTTGGAAGAATTTCGCGCGTGCGGATTTGATTTGGAGAACGTTACTTTTGATTTGCATGAAAATGGGAATCCGAGTTGGAATATCGTAACCGAATACGAACAAAAATGGGTGGAACGCGGTTTGCCTATTCATAGATTAGAGGCGGTGTATAACGGCTAAACGGGCAAGGCAGGTATGCGTTGAACGTAAAAACGGTGTAAAAAAATGAGAAGAAAGGGTTGGAGAAAGTTTTTTGCCATAACGCTTGGGTTATTGTTTGTTTTTTTAGGGATTTGCGCCTGTGAGAACAGCAAGAAGCCGACGGAGGATTTAGAAAAAATTGAGGTGTATATGCCTGACGGTGCGCCTGCGATTGCGTTGGCGCAGATGATGGCGGAAAAAACCTTCATAGAAGATAAGCGAATGGTGTATCGGGTGGTAAGCCCCAATTTGATTGCTAGTAAGATTACAAACAAAGACGAAACGAAGAATGCGGACGTTTGCGTATTGCCCGTTACGGCGGCGAGTAAGCTGGTTGGCGACGGGGCGAGATATCAAGCGATTGGAGTGGTAACGAATGGGAATTTGTATTTGATTTCCAACAACGACGGAGTGATTGCGGATTTTTTAAATTTTGGATACGAGGATATTTCGCATTTGATTGGAAAAACCGTCGGGGTGATGAAGATAAACGAAGTGCCGGGGCTAACCTTTAAGAGTGTTTTAAACGGATACGGCGTTGCGTGGCAGGAGATAAAGAACGACGGGGAGATCGCCGAAGATAAAGTGAATTTGCAAGTGATTTCGGACGCGACGGCGGTAGATCCGTTGTCGGACGTAGCGTGTTGGTTGGTGGCTGAACCTGCGGCAAGTGTGCAAGTCAGCCGAAACGGGTTTTCTATCGTGGCGGATTTGGCGCTGTTGTATCACGATAGCAACCAAACGGACGCGGCTTTTGCGTCGGCTGGTGGCGCGGTGCAAGTTTACGTTGGATATCCGCAAGCGGTGGTGGTTTTCAAAAAAACGATAGCAGAAAACGAAAGAGAATGGTTATCGGCGTTTATTAACGCTTTGAAAACTTCGGCGTGTTTGCCGACGGTTTGGGAATTGGGCGGAGAAAAAATTGTGCAAACCGTATCCGCGCATTTGGAGGATACCTCGTACTCTACTACTTTAAAAGCGAATGTTTTGACACGGGAAACATTGGCGAGATGTGGTATTGGATTTGTCGATAATTCTATGGCAAAAGAGGAAGTGAAACGGTATTTACAGCGAATGATTGCCGTAAATGAAAATGCGGCGAAACTCGTTGGAGAAGGATTTTTCTATTTTTAGAAACGACGGATTTTTTCCAAAGTAGGCGAGGGAGTCGGTATGTCGGAGCAAGTGATAAGAAAAAATTGGAAAGCAATCGTATGGAAACACGCGTGGCAGACGTTGGTAGCTTTGGCGTTGTTGGCGGTGTGCTGGATAGGGGCGCATTGGTTTGTCGGGAATGAATTGCTCGTTCCCGATTTTTTCGATTGTTTAAAATCCATTGGCGAATTGTTGACAGACGGGGCGTTTTATAAGGCGTTTTTAAAAACTCTGTTAAGGGTGTTGACGGCGTTTTTTTGTTCGGTTGCGCCAGCGGGGATTTTTGCGGTAATCGCGTACCTGTCCCCCACGTTTCGAGGGATTTTGTCGCCGATTGTGTCAGCTTTGCGTTCGCTCCCTGCGCTTGCGGTGCTGCTTATCGTATTGGTGTGGACGGGCGCGGGAATTGCCCCGATTGTAATTGCGTTTTTGTCGTTGTTTCCTATGCTGTACACAGGATTTTTGTCGGCTCTTTTTTCCGTGAATTCGGATTTGGTGGAAATGAGCCGTGTGTATAACGTGCCGACAAAACGCAGAATTTTTTCTTTGTATTTGCCAAACGCTGCGCCGTATGCGTTGCGTGAATCGGGCGCAGCGCTTGCTTTTTCATTGAAATTGGTGGTGTCGGCGGAAGTGCTGGCAAGCACCTATCAAAGCGTAGGCGGAATGATGCAAGAGGCGCGGTTGTATTTGGAAATGCCGACGCTGTTTGCGTTGGTGGCGTTGACGTTTTTTGTCGGGATTGTTCTGGAATCCTTGATATCGTGTTTGGCTTATTTCGTGGAGAGGAGGGTGAAATGAAACTGTGTATTTCAAAATCGTACGGAAAAAAGCGTGTATTTGACAATTTCGACTTGGAAATTTGCGAGGGGGAAGTGTTGTGTTTGCTCGGCGCGTCAGGGTGCGGGAAAACTACGCTTTTAAATATTTTGGCAGGATTGACGGATTGCGAGGGGGAATTGGAAAACATACCAAAAAACGTGGCGTATATTTTTCAAGAACCGAGATTGTTGCCCAACCTTACGGTGGAACAAAATTTGTCGTACGTGGGGGGCAGGTACGAGGTTATCGAAGAAATTTTACAAAAGACGGAATTGAAAGAACACAGAAATAAACGCCCGAACGAATTGTCGGGCGGTGAAAAACAACGGGTGGCGATTGCGCGCGCGTTCGTCGTCGATTCGCCTTTGCTTTTGTTGGACGAGCCGTTTTCGTCATTGGACACGGCGTTAAAAATTCGGTTGATTGCCTTTTTTGCGGAGCTTTGGAAAGAAAAGAAACAGACGGCGGTGTTCGTAACGCACGATTTAGAAGAGGCGTGGGCGTTGGGACAGCGTATCGTCGTGATAAAGGACGGAAAAATTGCGTTGGATATCACGCCGAACGAACAAGTTTTGCCAAGACGGTACGGCGGAGGCGCGCAAGAAAAGGCAGAAATTTTAAAGGTGTTGTTGTAGAAGCAGGCAGGATTGGTTGAAATAAAAACAAAGGCGGCGGATTTGAGAAAAATCCGTCGCCTTTTCGCGTGTTTTTGAAATTTGTTTTATTCCGTTCTTTGCCAAGTATAGGAGGAATAAGTAGATTTTAAATATTTGGCTGCCGTAGCAGGATTGCCGAGTGCTTCGCTGGGGATTTTATAGTAACCATCGCTACTCCAGCCGACTGGATTTTTGAAGATGACGCTTGTTAAGTTGTAGCAGTCAGAGAAAGCGTACTTTCCAATAAAAGTAACGCTGTCGGGAAGGAAAATATTGGTTAAGTTGATGCAACAATAGAACGTAGCATCACCGATAGAAGTAACACCGTTTCCAATGAAAACTTTGCTTAAGTCGAGGAGACCCTCGAATGCGGAATTGCCGATAGAGGTAACGCTGTCGGGAATAACGATTACAGTTATGTGAGGGCAAAGGAAAAAAGCACGGTCGGCGATAAGTTTTGTGTTTTCGTGGATTTCGTACGAATTGGAATATAAGTTGGTGGTGTCAATCAAAGCAAGATAAGGATTGTAGTCGTTTCCTAAATATCTACAATTTTTATAAATGTTGAATTGTAATTTGTCGCAATTAGAGAACGCATACGTGCCGATAGAAGTAACGCTGTCGGGAATAGAAACATTGGTTAAGCTGTTGCAACCATAGAACGTAGCCTCACCGATAGAAGTAACGCTGTCGGGAATGATAACATTGGCTAAGTTGTCGCAATAAGAGAACGCCCAATTGTCGATAGAAGTAACGCCGTTTCCGATAGAAACTGTGGTTAAGTTATCACACTTACTAAACGCCTCATAGCCGATAGAAGTAACGCTGTTGGGAATTATGACGGAGATGATACGCGTTTCTCTAAAAGCGGCTTTGTATATAGTTTTAACGGGCAGATCGTTATAAATAGAGGCGATAGTGATTTCCGTATCGTCGCCGTAAAAACTGAGTACTTCGGCGTATGTACCGTCGTCGGATACACCGTATAAAATGCCTTTGGTGGAAACAATTGTTTGGTTGCAGATACTACACCGCCCCGAATCGTCTACGGTGTGCGATGTAAGAGAATTTGCTTTTACGCGAGTATTGCTTTCCATACAACCTTTATTAACACAGACAGCTGTTTCCGTACCGTTTTCAAGGCAAGTAGCGTTGTTGTCGTAAACGTAATACATAAAGTTGTGATTGGTTGCGTTTACGTACGAATCCACATATTCGTCACCGCAAGTGCAAGTGTGCGTGGTATAACCTTGCTCTATACAAGTGGGCGAGGTTACGGTTGCAGTGTATTCGTGCGTGTGAGTGGAGGAAAAATCGTTGCCCGATTGCGTTGCGGTATTATCTGTGCAGGCAGAAATAGAAAACGCAAGCACAGAGCAAGCGAACAGGGTTGAGAAAATTTTAATTAGTTTTTTCATAAAATCTCCTGTTATAAAAAGATGTCGTTACCAAACGATAAACGACATCTGTAAAATGTCCTTATCGCTTAGTTGCGACACCAATTTTAAAATACTTTTACGAAAAACGATTTTTAAAAAGCGAAAAAAGGTACACTTTACCTAAAAAGTATACGTTATCCGTAAAAAAGTATTTAATTTGGGTTGCAATTTTATTTTACCACTTTTTTCATAGGATTGCAAGTAAAAAAATAGGCGATTGCAAAAAAAGAGATACGCTCCATTCGCCTACGGCTCAGTCGGTATGACAAACGTGGGGTATTGTTTGTTCAGTCGGTATGACAGGCGTGGGGCGTTGTTTGTTCAGTCGGTATGACAAACGTGGGGCATTGTTTGTTCAGTCGGTATGACAAACGTGGGGCGTTGTTTGTTCAGTCGGTATGACAGGCGTGGGGCATTGTTTGCTTGGGCGGTAGGACAGAGAGGAACGACTAAAACAGCGTGAAACAAAAAATGGGAAACGAATAACAATATGCAATATAAGATGATATTTACATATGTATTTATGTACAATGGTTATTTTTTATCGAAAAAATTTTAACAAATTTGCTTTTTAAATAAAAAATCGCTTGTTTTTATCGATACTTTGGTGTATAATAATGAAAGGTTTTGTCTTAGTAAACCAATTATAAAAAGGTGAAATCGATATGAAAGAAAAGGAAAACACCATTTCAAAAGCAACGTTGGCGAGAATGCCGTTGTATTTGCATTTTTTACAGGAAGAAAATTCTAAGGGCGCGCAATACATTTCTTCGACGGTTATTGCGCAAAATATTTCCGTATCGTCGGTACTTGTACGAAAAGATTTGGCTCTGGTTTCTTCCGAAGCAGGTAGACCGAGATTGGGGTTTGCCATCAGCCGTTTGATTGTCGATATTGAAAAATTTTTGGGGTACGACAATTTATCCGACGCGATTATCGTTGGCGCAGGTGGTTTGGGGCGCGCGTTTTTGGGCTATGAAGGCTTTAAAAACAACGGGTTGCAAATTGTTGCGGCGTTTGACGTATCCGAAAAATTGATCGGATCGCAAGTCGCGGGAAAACGGATTTTGCCTTTGTCGGAAATGAAAACGTTTGTGGAAGAAAATAAGATTAAAATCGGGATTATCACCGTGCCGAAAACCGCCGCGCAGGACGTATTGAATCAAATGATTGATTCGGGGATTAAGGCGGTGTGGAACTTTGCGCCTGCGCCTTTGCGCGCGCCGAAAGAAGTGGTGTTGAAAACCGAGGATTTGGCTGCCTCGCTGGCTATGCTTGCGGGAAAATTGTACAGGACGGGTGATCGGTAAAGCGTAGCGGTCATTGTTTTTCTTGCTCCTTTCGGGCGTAACCGCTGCGGAGTAAGGAGGATTATGACGAAGAAAGAAGAAAAAACGAAAAAGACAGACAACGTAGGAGAAGAGCGCGCCAATGAGGAATTGCACGCTCTTTTAAAACGCGTTCGACATGCGCAAGTGGTGTTTTCCGCCTATTCGCAAGAACGCGTAGACGAAATTTTTAAGGCGGCGGCGACGGCGGCGAATGCGGCTAGGATTGATTTGGCGCAGATGGCGGTGGACGAAACGGGCATGGGCGTGTTTGAAGATAAAGTTTTGAAAAACCATTACGCCGCTGAATATATTTACAATCGGTATAAAGACGAAAAAACATGCGGCGTTATCGAGCACGACGAGGCGAACGGGTATACGCGGATTGCCGAATCTATTGGCGTAGCGGCGGCGATCATTCCGACGACGAATCCCACTTCTACCGCGATATTTAAGGCTTTGATTTGTTTAAAAACTCGCAACGGATTGATTATTTCGCCCCATCCACGCGCGAAAAATTGTACGATTGCGGCTGCGAAAATCGTTTTGGAGGCGGCGGTGGAAGCGGGCGCGCCAAAAGATATTATTGGTTGGATAGAAACGCCCAGCGTGGCGTTGTCTGCCGAGCTTATGAAAGAATCGGATATTATTTTGGCGACGGGCGGACCGAGTATGGTGCGCGCGGCGTACAGTTCGGGAAAGCCTGCTATTGGCGTAGGGGCAGGAAATACGCCTGCCGTGATTGATTTGACGGCGGATATTCGCGCGGCGGTGGCGTCTATCGTTCATTCCAAAACGTTTGATAATGGGGTGATATGCGCGTCCGAGCAAGCGGCGGTGGTTGCGACGGAAATTTACGAGGACGTGAAAAAGGAATTTTCGGAGCAAGGTTGCTATTTTTTAAAGGACGACGAGGCGAATGCGTTGAGAGAATTGATGTTTGCAGGCGGTGTGTTAAACGCCAAGGTCGTAGGACAAAGCGCGAGAAAAATAGCACAGCTTTGTGGTTTTGAAGTGCCTGAAACGACGAAAATTCTCGTTGCGGAAGTGTCGTCCGTAGGCGACGACGAGCCGTTTGCAAAGGAAAAATTGTCGCCTGTGTTGGCTATGTATCGGGCGGCGGATTTTAAAGATGCATTGGAGAAAGCGGACGCATTGGTGCGTGGCGGCGGTTTTGGGCATACCGCAGCGATTTATATCGACGTGGAAAAAGCGACGGAGCGGTTTGAGGCGTTTTGCGAATGGATGAAAACCTGCCGAATCCTCGTCAATACGCCTGCGGCGCAAGGCGGTATAGGAGATTTATACAATTTCCGTCTAACTCCGTCGTTGACCCTTGGTTGTGGTTCGTGGGGAGGAAACAGCGTATGCGAAAACGTGGGGATTAAAGAGTTGATTAACGTCAAAACCGTTGCGGAAAAGCGGGAAAATATGCTGTGGTTTCGCGCGCCTGAAAAGGTGTATTTCAAACGCGGTTGTTTAACGACTGCCTTGAAAGAATTGGTAGCAGAGCCAAAAAAACGGACGCGCGCGTTTGTCGTTACGGACGAATTTTTATATAAATCGGGTATGGCGAAAAAAATTACGGACGAGCTGGACGAGTTGGGCATTGCGCATACCGAATTTTTTGAAGTAACGCCTGACCCGACTTTGGCTTGCGCGAAAGAGGGTGCGCGGCGAATGGCGGCGTTCGAGCCAGACGTGGTGATTGCGCTGGGCGGCGGTTCGCCTATGGACGCGGCGAAGATTATGTGGGTGTTGTACGAACACCCGTCTGTGGATTTTTCCGACCTTGCTATGCGGTTTATGGATATTCGGAAACGGGTGTTCGGTTTTCCGAAAATGGGACAAAAAGCAATATTCGTCGCAATTCCCACGACGGCGGGAACAGGCAGCGAAGTAACGCCGTTTGCCGTGATTACCGACGAGAAAACGGGCGCGAAATATCCGTTGGCGGATTACGAATTGATGCCAACGATGGCGATTTGCGACGTGGAATTGATGATGGATATTCCCAAAAAATTGACGGCGTACGCAGGGATAGACGCTTTATCGCACGCTGTGGAGGCGGTGGCGTCGTTGCTTGCATCTGATTTTACAAACGGGCTTGCATATGAGGCAATTTCCTTGCTCGTTGCGTACCTGCCCCCTGCATTTTTGGAAGGACGTGGGGATATGACGGCGCGTGAAAAGGTGGCGAACGCCGCCACGATGTCAGGTATGGCGTTTGCGAATGCGTTTTTGGGAGTGTGCCATTCGATGGCGCATAAACTTGGGGCAAGGTGGCATTTGCCACACGGAATGGCAAATTCGTTGTTGCTTGTGGAAGTGATGCGATTCAACGCCGAGCCGTCGCCTGAAAAAATGGGTACGTTTCCGCAATACGCGTATCCTGATTGTTTGGCTCGGTATGCAAAAGTGGCGAGGTATATCGGTTGCGAGGGAGATACGGACGAGGAATTGTTTGAGGCGTTTATCGAAAAAATACAGCGGTTGCAAGAGGTGTTGGAATTGCCCAAAACGATCAAAGAAGCGATAGGAGAAAAAGGCACGGAGGAAGAATTTTTGGAGTGTTTGGACGAGATGAGCCGCGACGCGTTTGACGACCAATGTACGGGCGCGAATCCGAGATATCCGCTTGTCAAAGAAATAAAACAGATGTATTTGAATGCGTATTACGGAAAAAGGTGAGCGTTATAGATAGGGATTGATAAAAAACTGAAAACAAAGCGCTGAAGAATTGACAAGTTTCGCGCTTTTTGTTATAATGATTAAGAAAATATACAAATCAAGGAGAACAGCAATGAGAGGTTTGGAAACTTCCGTTCGGAAATTGCGCCACGAAGTGTTTAAAGAAGTGGCGAAAGTGGCGTATGAGGCAGAGCCTGAAAACGTAAACGACGCGATTGAGGCGATTCCGTATATTATTACGCCGACGGAAGAACCGCGGTTTCGGGAGAGTATTTATCGCGAACGGGCGATTGCAGCCGAGCAAGTGAGGCTTGCTATGGGTATGTCGTTGCGACCTGCCGACAAGCCCGTGCATATTACCGAGGGAATCAATCAGAGCGATATTTCCGATAAATATTACGAACCGCCGTTGATGCAGGTGATTCCGTCGGCTTGCGACAAATGCCCCGACAACGTTTACGAAGTAAGCAATCAATGTCGCAGTTGTGTGGCAAAGGCTTGCGTTGCTGTGTGTCCAAAGAATGCCATTTCGGTTGTGGACGGGGAAACGGTGATAGACCAAAGCAAATGTATTCGGTGTGGGAAATGTAAAAAGGCATGTCCTTACGACGCGATTGCGTACAAGCAACGCCCTTGTTCTAAGGCGTGTGGCGTGAAGGCGGTGTCTACCGATTCGCTTGGGCGCGCGCAGATAGACAACGACAAATGCGTGGGCTGCGGTCAATGTATGGTCAGTTGTCCATTCGGGGCGATAGCGGACAAATCACAGATTTTTCAACTCATTCGCGCGATTCGCAAAGGCGATTACGTCGTGGCGGAGGTTGCGCCTGCGATTATGGGGCAATTTGGGGAAGGTATTACGCCTGCGATTATCAAAGGCGCGTTGTTGGAAATTGGGTTTAAAGAAGTGCATGAAGTGGCGAGTGGCGCGGACGTGGCTGCGGCGACGGAGGCGCATCAGTACGTAGACGAAGTGGTCAGCGGGAAATTGCCGTTTTTGTTGACGTCGTGTTGTCCTTCGTGGGCAATGTTGGCAAAGAAACAGTTTCCGCAACTGATTGATAAAGTGTCGCAATCGTTGACGCCTATGGTGGCGACGGCGCGGCGTATCAAACAGCGTACGCCAAACGCGCGCGTGGTGTTTATCGGGCCGTGCGCGGCAAAGAAATTGGAAGCCTCGCGCGAATCAGTGCGCAGCGACGTGGATTTCGTTATTACGTTTGAGGAATTGTCGGGGATATTCGACGCAAAAAATATTGATTTTTCCAAATACGTGGGCGAAAAATCGTTGCACGAAGCGACGGGCGCAGGGCGTGGGTACGCCGTTGCCGGCGGTGTTGCGGCGGCGATTGAAAAATGCGTAAAAGCCTATTATCCCAACGTGGAAGTAAAAATCGAACACGCCGAGGGCTTGGAAGAATGTAAAAAGATGTTGCTTTTGGCGAAACTTGGAAAAAAGGATGGGTGTTTAATTGAGGGAATGGGCTGTCCCGGCGGTTGTATTGCAGGCGCGGGGACGAACGTTGCGATTGAAAAGGCAGCTGCGGAAGTGAAAAAGTTTGTGGAAAATTCGACGAAACCGTTGCCTGAAAAAGACCTTTATGAAATAGAATTGCCGTAAAAAAATATAAAAAAGGCGTCTGTCAATTTTGACAGACGCAATGTGTTTAAAATTGGTGATATTACAGTTCGATAACGAATTGTTCGTCTTCTTTCAAATCGACGACGGTGCAATCGTTTATATACGTACATTCGGGCAAAACAATCATTGCAGCCAGCTCTTCCTTAGTTTTTGGAAGCGGCGCGAGATGCCAAACGCAAGCGTTCATTTTTACGAGGGTGTTTTTCGGAACGATAAACGCTACGGTTTCCTCGGGGATAGGTTTGCCTGCGGAGGGTTGCGCCACGTGTAAAATCATATCGTCGTTTAACGGCATAATCATTTCGCAAGTGGTGGTGTGGTATTCGATTTGCTTAATCAGCATCTTTTCGGGTTTTTTAACGAGAATGGGAGAAAGACCGATTTGGTTTCCCTGATATGCGGTTATACGGTCAGGGAAGAAACGGTGAATTTCACCTTGCAACGCGTAACCGTCGGGTTTTGTAAAAGAATAATATTCTCCGTACGGCGCGAACGCCTTTTTGGAAAGCGGCATAGCTTTGATTGTTCTCATCTTTATATTTTCTCCTTGGATTTTTTTTATTGATACGTTCATTATAACACGCCTTGGAATAAAAAGCAAGCGTTGAAAGAAAAATACTTTTTTTGTTGACAATTTTTTCCGATTGTGATATACTGAAAGTATGATGGATTTAAACGAGTTTCTTGGTAAAAAAATTTGTGTGGCAATCAGCGGCGGGGTGGATTCCGTCGTGTTGTTGCATAAAATGAAAACTCTGGAAAAATCCTGCGGTTTTCTTTTGAGCGCGGTGCATTGTGAACACGGAATCAGAGGCGACGAAAGTGTGGAAGACATGCGATTTGTCCAAAGGTTTTGCAAGGATTTGGGTGTGGAATTGCACGTATTTTCAATGGATTGTCCGATGAAAGCCAAGGAAGAAAAAAAGAGCCTTGAAACGGCGGCGCGAGATTTTCGATATGCGTGTTTTGCCCATTTGATTGAAGAAAAAAAAGCCGATTTTATCGCCACGGCGCATCACTTGGACGACGAGGCGGAAACGGTGCTGTTCCGTTTGGCGCGCGGTACGTCTTTGACAGGCGTACAAGGAATGAGAGAGAAAAACGGATATATGTTAAGGCCGTTGCTTGGAATTAGTAGAAAGGAAATCGAGAAGTACGCAGAAAAGCACGGGCTTTCCTATCGCGTGGATAGGACGAATACGTCGTTGGACGCAACGCGGAATAAATTGCGTTGGCAAGTGCTACCGAAATTAAACGAGGCGATAGACGGTGCGTCGGGGAATTTGGCGAAGTTTGCTTTGCTTGCCGCTGAGGACGACGAATTGTTGTATGAATATGCGGAAACGTTGGTGGCTAAGTTAGAAGATTTTGCAGACGAAAGGTGGTTGGTGGCATTTTCTCAAAAACCGTCCTTGTTTAAACGGGCTTGTTTGCTCGTGATGAAGAATATGGGGGTGGAACGGGATTATACCGCCGCGCATTTGGATTCGCTGTTTGGATTGCAAAATCTCGAACGAGGCGCAAAGATTTGTTTGCCGAAAAATATCCGCGCGGAAAAGAAAGAAAAAGGCGTCCTGTTTTATGAGGAAACGGAAATGCCGTCGTTGCCTTTTATGGAGGCGAAACCGTTTGATGAAAATGGATTCGATGGGGGCAGGTACGAGGTGAAGTTAAGTTTTGCGCCGTTTGACGAAGAGAGAGCGGAGTGGAACGTTTTAAAAATAGATATGGATACGTTGCCTAAAAACGTTGTGTTTCGGTTTCGGAAAGAGGGAGATGAAATGCAGACGTTTGGCGGGAAAAAGACGTTGAAAAAGTTTTTCAACGAAAGGAAAATTCCGCCGAAAGAACGGGCGTGGTTGCCGTTGATTGCCGAAAAAGACGGGAATAAGGTGTTTGTCGTTTGCGGTGTGGAGATAGCCGAAACGATAAAAATAACAGAGGAAACAAAACGCATAGCGTATATTAAAATACAAAAGAAAAAGTGAGGTTTAACATTATGGCGAACGTGCATAAAGACGCGGAATACGTGTTGTTGTCAAAGGAGCAAATTGCAACGCGCGTAAAAGAAATTGCGAAGGTTTTGGACGAGGAATATCAAGGCAAAAACCCCGTTTTGATTTGCATATTGAAAGGTAGCGTCGTGTTCTTTTCCGATTTGATTCGAGAAATGGAAACGGATTTGGCGATTGATTTTATGAAAGTTTCTTCTTACGGAAACGGTACGGAAACGTCGGGTACTTTGACCGTCAAACAGGATTTGAGCGAGGATATTGCGAATAGACACGTTTTGATTGTGGAAGATATTATCGATTCGGGCAATACGTTGTTTCGATTGAAAAATATGTTGCAAGAAAGAAATCCTGCCAGCGTGAAAATCGTAACCCTTTTAGATAAAAAAGCACGTCGAACGGCGGCAATCGATCCCGATTATACCTGTTTTGATATCGAGGACGAATTTGTAATCGGGTACGGATTGGATTATGCAGAGAAGTATCGCAATCTGCCTTACGTGGGCGTTTTAAAACGTTCGGTATATGAAAAGTGAGTAAAAAAAGGAACGGCTATCCGTAATGGAAAACCGTTCTTTATATTTTAATGAAGTTTGTTTATTTTGAAAAGTTTGCCGATTTCAAGGTGTAAACCAACGTACCAAGGTTGTACGACATAGGCGTTTTCAATTTCAATACTACGTTGCGATAGGTGTTTTTGCTGGGATCTACCGTTTTTGCAATCCAAGCCGTTTGCGTTGCGCCAGGGTTTTGCGAATTGATAGAAATGTCTGCGGAATAATAGGAAATCGTGTCCTTAACGGAAACGCCGTTGTTCAAAAATTCAAAATCCGCGCCCGTTTCAGAGGAAAAGGAAACTTTGATTTTTTGCACGGAGTTCGCAAACGCATTGTATACGGAAAAGGTGGGCGGGGAAATCGACGCAGGAGAAAGCCCGCGAAGCGCGAACAGAAGTTGTTCGTTGTCCAAATAATTGTATTTTTTCGTATCGATTGAAAATTCGGACGTGATGGAATTGGACTCTTCCTCTTCGGGTTTCGTAATTACGCATACGCCCTTGCCTTCGTTGTCGTAGGTGGTGTCGATATTGTATTTATATTCGGCATAACAGTTTTCTAACGAATTTGCCGCGCCGTTTTGAGGGGAATGGCTGACGATTTCTTTATGGGAAGAAATGGGGTAGAGCGCGCTTGACGCTTTTTCAAATTTGACAGACGTCTTTACGCTGTCTTGCAAATCGACGGATTCGCCTTTATACAAGTACGTGACGGTAATGGAAAAATCCGTTTCGTAAACGTATACGGTTTTGCCGTCCAACTGCTCGGTTTTCAAACGAGTGATATACGTTCCGTTTGTATAATCGAGGTTGTATTGCATATCCAAGCCCGTTCCTTTTTCAAACGTAACGGCGTATTCCAATTCTTCATTTATGTTTTCGGTGGCAATGTTTGCGTTTTCCGTCCAATATTCGGAAAAGATAACTTTATTGTTGGTGTTGGTACACGAAACAAAAATACTCGCGCAAAGTAAAACTGCCCCCAAAGAAAGTATTTTTTTACGTTTTTTACAATCGTTGAGTTTCATAATAGATATTCTCCGTCAAAACGCCGTAGATTTTATTTTTTCGGCGTTCGTTTTATTATTATACCACATAATTTTGAATTTGTAAAAACAAAATCAAGATTTCACGAAAATTCTTGTGAAAAAAAGCTGAAATTTTTACGATAAATATGCTATAATAGAAGAAGAAAAGGTTTTACGCGCGAAAAGAGCCGCGTGGAAGGAGGCGAAAAATGAATTTAATCCTGAAAGCCTACACGTTGTCCGAATGTATGGACGCAATGGCGCAATACGTGGCGGCGTATGAACAGGCAGGGGATAAAAATCTTGTTTTTTGCGAGGATAGATTGACTTTGATTGCAGAACGGGCGTTGGCGCGCGCAACGGGCGGTACGTTTTTTTCTTCCGTGTCCACGTTTGCGCGGTTTTTGAAAACCAATGAAAAATCTATTTCCAAACAAGGCTCGGTGATGGCGGTGGGCGAAGTGATGACCCGTCTTATCCGCGAGGAGAAGTTGCGCTGTTTTACGACGACGACAGGCGTGGGAAACAATGCGAAATGTATTTATGAAACGTTGGCGCAAATGTCCGCCTCGGAAATAACGCCCGACGTTTTAAAAGAGAGTTTGGCGTTGCTCCCTGACGATATGCTGAAAAACAAAATTGAAGATTTGGCGTTGATTTACGAGGGATATAATCGTTTTTTGCAAGAGAACGGATTTTTGGATGAGAGTAAATATTTGACTTTATTGCCAAGCCGTATTAAAGATATGGAAGATATGAAAGAAACAAACGTGTTCTTTTTATGTTTTTCGTCTTTTACGGCGCAGGCGGCGCAAACCATTCGGGCGGCGGTAGAGAGCGCGAAAAACGTCGTAGGGATATTTTTGACAGGGGAAGAAGATATTTATTGTAACCACGCGATAACGACGTTTAAAAAAGTATGCTCGGAATATGGGAAATTGCATATAAGAGAAATGGGCGCACCGTTAGACGGGGCTGCGGAGCTTTTGAGAAAAGGTTTGTTTAACCCCGAACGAAAAGGGGATAGGACGTCTACGGACAACGTACGTATTTTCGAGGCGGATGACAAAACTGCGGAAACGGAATACGTCGCCGTGCAAATTCGTCGCGCTATGCAGGAAAATCCTGCGTTGAGATATCGAGATTTTGCGGCGCTCGTTCCTGACGTTTCGGCGTATGCGTTGCCGATTAAAAAAGCGCTTGGGGAATATGGGATTCCGTATTTTATCGACGAGAAAAAATCGTTAAAACGCCACCCGGTCAGTCGGTTTTTGTTGGATTGTTTTCGGGTGGTTCGAGAGAAATTTTCACCTATATCCGTGCAATCGTTGGCGCAAAATTTGTTTTTTGGAGAGAGCGACGAGTATCGAAATTATTTATTGAAATTTGCCAATTACAGAGGGGGAGCAAAGCGGGAAATCAAACGAGGCGAGGCTGTGGAAACTCTGTTTGATATTGCGCGATTGGAGGACGGACGAAAGAGGGCGTTGCTTGCGACGGAAAATATAAAAAATAAAGCCACGGGCAGAGGATATTGCAATGCAGTACGGAAAATTTTAGACGATTTTTCGGTGAAAGAAAAGTTGGAAGACTTGGAAAATGCCGTGGACGATTTGTCGCAAAAAGGGTATTTATCACAAATTTATTATGCTTTAACGAGTGTTTTGGAAGAGGCGGAACTGTTGACGGGCGATAGGGAAATGACCGTTGCGGAATTTGAGGCTGTGTTACAAGACGGGTTGGACGCAACGGAAATTTCGTTGATCCCTTTAAAAACGGACGCTGTGTTCGTTGGGGATATTGCCGACAGCCGCATTGAAAAAGTGAACGTATTGTTTGCGCTTGGCTTGACGGAAGAAGTGCCGCGCTGTGGCAACGATACGGCGATTGTGTCGGATAAGGAAATAGAAAGACTCGCCGAAGTGCAAACGCGGTTAGAACCGACGGTAGCGGAGGTGAATTTGCGCAGCCGTGAGAGCGTTTGTTTGAATTTGTGTACGTTTTTAGATAGGTTGTATCTTTCCTATCCTTTGGCGGCAGACGGGAACGAACCTGCAACGAGTGATATTTTCAGATACGTGGACCGAATTTTTTGCAACGCAAGCGGAGGGAAATTGCAAAGACGGAAAAAAGCGGCAACGAAAGATTTTGCTTATCGCTGTTCGGCGGTTGCGCCTGCCATTCGGCAACTGTTGATTGAGAAAAACGAATACGAACAACGGCGGGAGGATACGAGAAGGGAATATTCTTCTCTGTATGCGGCTTTGGACAAGCTGAGTATTCACGAACAGGACGATTATTTGGCGGAACGGACGGGGCAGGTATGCGTTGAAAACGGAGAAAAGCTGTTTTTTCACGACGGAAAGATATCGCCCACGGCATTGGAGGGGTATTTTTCTTGTCCGTTTCGACATTTTGCGGAACGCGGTTTAAAATTGAAAACGCGCGACGAGGCGGCGGTGCTGGCGGTGGATACGGGTAATTTTATTCACGATTTGTTGCAACGCGTTGCAAATGCGGTTGCGAAAATTGAAACGGAAGAAAAACTCCGCGAATACGCCTTAGAGGTTGGCGCGGAATTGTTGCAAAAATCCGTATATACAATGCAGCAGGATACGGCGTCGGGAAATTATTTTTCAGAGAAATTATTACAAGAGGGCGCGGACGTTGCCGTGGCGGCGTATCGGCAGATTAAACATTCGGATTTCGTCGTAGAGGATACGGAAAAAACGGTGGAGACAAACGAATTTCACGGCAAAGTGGATAGGGTGGACGGTACGGAAAAGTTTATCCGTGTTATCGATTATAAAACGGGAAAAATCGACGACAGCGCAGCGTCCTATTATACGGGCAGAAAACTGCAAATGCAGTTGTATATGTCAGCGCTAAAAGGGGAGAGAGTGCCTGCTGGGGTGTTTTATTTTCCTGCGTCTGTCGAATACAGCGACGATACGGACGGAAAATTTAGAATGAAAGGATTTTTGAACGGGGATACGGAGGCTCTTAAATGCGGAGATAGAGATATCACGGAAGATAAAAAGAGTGAATATTTTGCCGCGTCTTTGAAGAACAGCGCGCTTGCGAAAAAGGTAATGGACGAGGAAACGTTTCGGGATTTTCTCGATTATTCGGTGCATGTGGCTAGGCAAGGTGCTAAGGAATTGAAAGAGGGATATATTGCGCCGTCGCCGTACGCAGGGAACTGTGAATACTGTCAATATGGCGGAATGTGCGGTTTTGATAAGGACGTGTTTGAAACGAGAAAGGAAAGCGATATTGACCCAAAAACGATAGCGGCGATTGCGCGGGAATTGCGCGAGGGCGGAAAGGACGATTGAGGAGGACGGACGAATGGGAAACAGGTTTACCGACGAACAACGGGCGGCAATCGAGGCGCAGGGCAAAACGATTGTATCCGCCTCCGCAGGCAGCGGAAAAACGACGGTTATGATAGAAAAAATTATCCGTCTTATCAAATCGGGATGCAGCGTAGAAGAAGTGTTGGCGGTTACGTTTACGAAAAAGGCCGCGGCGCAGATGAAGGAAAAGTTAAGCAAAGAACTGATTGAGGCGATCAATGCCGAGGAAACGAGCGCGGAGAAACGAGCGGAATTGAAAAAACGGTTGTCGGAAGTGCCTAGTGCGGATATTTCGACCATTCATTCCTTTTGCGCGAAACTGATACGCAGTCATTTCTTTATTGCGGGCGTGGACAACGCTTTTAAAGTGATCGGTGGGGACGATGCTGAGGGAAAAGCCTTGAAAAATGCGGCTTTGGACGAAGTTTTGGACGAGGGATACGAAAGCAAAGACGAAAAATTTTTACGGCTCTTGTCTGTGTATTGGAGAAAAAAGAGCGACAACGCTCTGAGAAAAATTTTTATGACGGCGTATGAAACGTTGCGAAATCGAGCCGATTATCGTGAATATTTACAAAGGTCGGGAAATTATGACGAAAAGACGTTTGATTGCGTTTGCGCCGATTTGTTTACGCGTTTGAAAGACAAGTGCGCGTATTATTTGGGACTGTTGGAGGCGGAACGGGCGTATTTTGAGGAGATACAAGCCCTTTCCCAAAGCAAATTATCTAGCGAATTGATAGAATGTTTGCAAGAAATTTGCGCCGCGTCTGGATATTTTGAGGCTTGCGCGGTACAAAAACCAAAATTTACGCAGAATAGATCGAGCAAAAACGACGACGAAATCAAGCGAGAACATATAGAAAAATTGGCTTTCTTAAAGACGAAAGTCGTAAAAATTTTCGAGGACGAGTTGGAGAAAACGCTGTCCTATCAAGAGGAATTGGAGCGTTTTTTACAATCGGGGGAAACGGCGGCGGCTTTGGCGGAATATCTGATAAAATTCGACGATGCGTATGCGAAGAAAAAGACGGAACGTGGCGTTTTGGATTATAACGATTTGGAACATAAAGCGTTGGAACTTTTGAAAAATGAAACGATTGTGTGTGAAATGCAAGAAAAATACCGCTACGTGTTCGTGGACGAATATCAGGACGTAAACCCCGTGCAGGAAGAAATTATTTCTCGGCTTAGCGGTGAAAATTTGTTTTTGGTAGGCGACGTCAAACAATCCATTTATGGGTTTCGAGGCAGCAAATCGAAATTTTTCGTGGAAAAACAGCGGGAATTTGAGAAAACGGGCGGAAACAATTTGGCAATGACAAGGAATTTCCGAAGCGCAGACGAAGTGCTAAATGCTGTGAATACGCAGTTTTCCCTTGCAATGAATTTGCAAACTTGTAACGTAGATTATTCTGCCGATTCTTATATGGAGAGGGGGGGCAGGTACGCGTTGAACAGCGGAAAGGTGCGGATTCATTTTCTTGGGAAAGAGGAAAAAACGCCGATAGAAAGGCGAGGCGTGTATTCGGTAAAGGAAAAGACGGGAAAGCGAGGACAGAGCGAAAGCCTTGCGGCGAAAACCATTCGCGCGATTATAGAAGAAGAACGAAAACACAAAATTTTTGACGCGGATTTAGGCGAATACCGTATGGCGCAATATTCGGATATCGCCATTTTATCCCGTAAAAAGCAAGGACAAATTGCGGAAACGGTGGCGGCGCTGTCTGCCGAGGGGATACCCGTTAGCGCGGCGGCGGCTGTAAACGTATGCGCGTATGCCGAAGTGAAAACTTTGATAGATATTTTGTCCTTGATAGACAACGCTCAGCAGGACGTACCGCTTTGTAGCGCGTTGCTATCTTCCATGGGCGGTTTTAGCGCGGACGAACTGACTTTGATACGGCTTGCGTACAAGGAAGAAACGTTTTTCCGTTGCGCGTGCCGTAAATACGCTGAGGAAAAATCGGATATGGTAGCGTATAAGTTGCAGAAATTTTACGAATATTTTGAAAAAATACGCAATCTTTCGCGTGTTTTGGATACAGGGGAATTGTTGACGAAACTTTTGTCGGAAACGCGTATGGAGGCGGATTTTTTATCGCGTGAAAACGGAGTGGCTTGTATGCGACGAATCCATAGATTTATAGAAGAAACCGCCGTCCCCGAACCGCTTTGCGTGCATGCGTTTTTAGAGCGTTTGCGTGATTTGGAATACACGGTGGAATACAGCGAAAACGGCGGAGAGGATTCGGTGAAAGCGTTGACGATGCATTCGTCTAAAGGGTTGGAATATCCAATCGTAATTTTGGACAATCTCAGCGCGCCGTTCCGAGGGCTGGACCACGACGAAGTGTTCGTAGAAGAAACGTACGGGCTAGCGCCGCGCGCATTTGACGTAGTAAAAATGACGAAAAGTTCGACGCTTTTGAGGCGGTTGCATGAGGAAAAGGAGGCTAGTGGGGCGATTGCAGACGAACTGAATTTGTATTACGTTGCGTTGACGCGCGCAAAGCATACGTTGCATATGTTGTTTGAAAAACCGTCCGTGATGCCAAACGTGCGCTATGCAAAATCGTTTGCGGAATTTACCGATTTTAAGGTGTGGCAACAGTATGTGGAGAGGGAAGAAACGCCCGATTTGCCTAAGCAGGAGCGTACGGCGTTTGTATTCAAGCCCGACGAAACGTTGACGCGCGAAATTATGGATTCGTTTTTATGGCAATATCCGCATACGGGTTGCGAAAATTTGCCTGTGAAAAGCTCGGCGACGGCGCTGATGACAGACGACGGGCATACGACAGGCGCGGAAATAAAAGGCTTTGGTCAAGGTTCTATCAAAGAAACCTTATTAACGCAAGGCTTGTTTGACGACGAGGCGTCGGAAAAAGACAGTACGAGCGTAGAATTGGGTTTGGCGTATCACGCTTTTTTGGAACGGTTTGATTTTTCTTTATTATTTGATGAAAACGGAGAAAAAGCGAGTGAGAATGTTTTAAAAGAGCGTATTTTGGACGTGGTTACGCGTATGAAAGAGGAAAATGCAGACGAAGCGAATCTGCTAGACGTGGAAAAATTGCGCGAAATTTTATCCAATCAAGTGTTTTTTGAGCTGGCTGGAATGCGTTTGTATAAGGAACAACAGTTTTTGGTATCGTTGCCGATTGAAAAAACCTACGAAACGTATGATAAAACGGCGTTTTGCGGTGATGCGCAAAAGGAGGAAACGTTGTTTCAAGGCGCAATCGATTTGTTGGCGGTGGGCGAAGACGAGGCGCGCATTATCGATTATAAATATTCTCGAAAAGGCGAAGAAGAACTTCGCGCGCATTATATGCCTCAACTGAAATTGTATCGATTGGCGGTGTCGAAGATTTTGGGATTGGATGAGGGTAAAATTCGTTGTGTTATCGTGAATATTTATCGCGGATTTCAAGTGGATATGTAAGCGAGTGAAAATTGTTCAACGCGTACCTGCCTATCACGTTTTAGGAAAGAAGTTCAGGTTAAAATACAAAAAAAGACAAAAAATGTGAAAATTAAATAAAAAATGCGCCTGCCTTTTGGGAATAGTTTATACGCTTGAAAGGAGGCGTTTTTTATGTATTTTTTTGATTGGTTGGCAAAATTGCTTGGGACAAACGGAAATTTGGGCGTGGCTATGATTACGATTGCTACGTTGCTAATCGTGGCGTTGACTTTGGGATACGTTTGCAAAGAAAGAAACGTGTATATTGCGTTTTGCGTGTTGATCGGCGGCGGTGTTTGCGCTGCTTTGTCTGCATTGGATATGCACGCGGACGCGAATAGGATATGTTTGTCCTTATTTTTTATGGTCGGAGGGGTGAATTATCTATTGTTGACGGCGTTTTTCGCCTTGCGCGAACGGGTACTTCGTCGTCGTAAACAACGCGCGGAAATTGCCCGTCGATTGTTGTATACTTTGCCTGAAAAAGACAATTCGTATATCCGCGCGCGTTTGAATACTGCCTTGAACGGAGAGGAAAACGAAACGGAAACGCGTTTTTTAGAAGAGGACGAGGGGCAAAAGGCATTGGTGCGGTTGGAACACGTACGAAAGTTGTTGACGAAAATAAAAGAAGCGCCCCTGACAAAAGCGGAGCGCCTCGAATCGGAGGAGATGACGAAACTGTTTGCGGCGTATTTGGGTAAGAGAAAATGGAGCTCTAGCGACGTGCGCGTCGTCAACGAATTGTTTTCCGCGCTGTTGAAATTGTCGGCAAAATATTCCGTTTGACGATATGCGTCGTGTTCGTTTTAGGAAAAAGATTGAAAAGGCGGTAAGGAAAGCGTCAACGCAATCAGTCGTCCGTTTTGAATTGCATTTCGTAAAATTGGACGGGTAACGACGGGGTTCGTTTTGTCTGAAAAATGCGACACGAGAGGGGCAGGTATGCGTTGACCAAGAGGAAAAGGTTGTTCTTTTCGTAAAATCAACGCGTCTGCACCGTTGGCGATAGACAAAATGGAATGGCTGACGTTTGTATCTGTGAGTAGACGAATGGCGGCATAATTTTGCAATTCGACGTCGGCAACGTTGCCTAAAAACACTCCGTCGTTGGAATATACAGGCATACCGATAAAAATTTTCACGCAATTTTTAGGCACGACGGAACGTAATTTGGACAAATGAATTTGGTCGTTGATTGCGCATACGGAAGAAATGCCGACGGCAAAATCCGCGTTTGCGCTTTGCGAGGCGGAATGTTTTGCATTAAAAATGCTGGAACAAAACAGATATTTTACGGCGTGGGATTTTAAAGAAATTCCAACGCCAAGACAAACGCCGCGGCGGTTGTTGCCAACGAATACGGGTTTTGGCGTAAGATCGGTGAGAAACATAGAGAAAACCTCCGAATAAAATGAGTTGATTTTATCATAACAAACCTGCAAAGGAAAAAAAGAAAAGATTTAATTTTTTTTTGGCGAATTTTGAAAAAACATATGAAAATGCTTGCCAAAAAAGGAAAAGTTTGATAAAATAACGCACGTAAACGTAGTGGTTTTACGTTTTGTAATAAAAATATTGGGGCGTCGCCAAGCGGTAAGGCAACGGACTCTGACTCCGTCATTCGGGTGTTCGAATCACTTCGCCCCAGCCAGAAAAAATTCGACAAGTTTTGACTTGTCGAATTTTTTTATCCAAGCATAGGCTTAATAGGTCATCACCGTGGGGTAGCGCATCACCGAGGACGCAGTTTCTGTGGTTTGATTTCACGTGAAAACTTATAAAATATGGGAAAGTTTTACTTGGCGCGCATTTTAACGGTTAAAAAGGGAAAAAATTGAGGAAAAAGGCGCAAAAAAAGATAGTAGACAGCCAAACACTCATTGAGCATCAGCTCTGATTTCACAAAGAAATCCGCTACTATCATCAAAAGTATAAACCATATTTTAGAAGAAAAAGCAATGGATTGAAAAGATTTTTTTTGTTTTATTTGAGGGGATACGCTCGACTACATTCACTACGTTCATTTCGCTCGGTATGACAGGACTACCACCCTTTGTAGAGAACAGTCTTGACGGTTGTGCGATTTACAATAAAAAATCGTTGACTTTAATTAAAAGGAAAAGTCAAGCAAAAATGGATAAAAATACGAGAAATTTCTTAAAACGCTTAAATTAGGGGATAATTAAAATTCATTGACAAACGGCTTGTTTTTTGGTATACTATTTTTGCGTGAAAAGATAAGGGAGGAAGGGCAATGTTGACGAGAAAAAAAGGTTGGATTGTTTCAATTTTGACAATATTTATCGCTTGTTTGATGTTAGGGTGTTCTTCTTGCGATATCAATCAAGACGATACGCCGTCGCAGTTGGAGGGGAATATCCGTTACACGGAATTTACTGTTCGTTGCGATTACGGACAGTATAAAAAGGACGAATTGACGATTTTGCTAAACGACAGCAATTTGTTTTTTAACCCTGACGAATATTTTATAGACTTGATTGCAGGCGACGTGATAAAAGTGGGGTATACAGGTGAAATGTATTTGCAAGAAACCTATCCTTCCACTGTTGTTATCCAAGACGGAGAGGTGAAATCGGTTGTCAAAATCGCGGCGCAGGTGGTGGAATTGGAGTATACAAAAGACGGTTTGTTTGCAAAATCGGGACGTCCGCTTGCCAAAGAGCAACCTCAATACGTGATTTCTTCGGATAACAGCTATCAGAGTCTGTCAAATACATACGAAAACAAGACGTTATACGGTACGTATCCAACGCGTTTTTGCGACGAGGGCGTTGATGCGAATATGTCGGCAACAATAAACCTCTCAGCAATTTACGATTACGACCCGAGGTTTCCCGTACAGGCAAATCAAGTGTTTCCTTGGATTGACGAATTAGAACAATCAGATATCCTTTCCGTGAAAAAGGAATATAGCGACAATGGGCTTGAAAATGGCGAATTTATTTCGATAATAGAAAGCACATCACAATCGGATATCGAACAAGTGTTTTCATTTTTGCAAATGCTGGGTTTTAAAAAACTTTTGGAAAACGAACCGACGAGAGATGAGGTAAGAACGACGTTGACAATACGTACCGATAAGGGGACGTATACCGTTGTTCGAAGTGGCGGCGATTATATCGGAAACGGCGTTGGATACGTGGCGAATAAGGATATTCCCGATTTGACGGCGGGGGAAACGTATTATAGATTTTCGACGAAGGCAACGACGAATACGTTGAACGTTTACGGTGAGCAAATTAGAACTTACGAAAATATAGAAGATATTATAGGCAAACTTGTATTTAAAGAAACACAAATGGTTTCGGATAAAGTGAAAAAATACGTTTTGTATTCGGATTTTTATTGGCTATATCTGTTTGACGAAACACATTTTTGGTTGGAAGAGGGAGAGAATAAAGACCGATTGTTTGAAATCGTAGGGGAAACGGATTTTTTAAAAATATTCCAAGCATATCCTATAGAAAAATAAAGTCTGTTTTTTCAAAATATGACAAAATTTTCATTTCTTTTGTGAAAATTTTACAAACAAAAAAACAGAAGAAAATTTTCGCCCTGCGGTTGCCTTTTTTAAATATTTTTGTTATAATAATAACGATAGGTGGGTAAGAAGAAAAGAGGAGAAAACGAAAACAAAGAGGGCGCTATATGAAACGAATGAAAAATGTAGGAAAACTTGGGCTGTTCGGAACGTTTTCCGTTTGCGAAAACCCTAGTCGAATTGCGCCTTTTTTTCAGGCAAAAAGCGCTATTTTTGATAAAACGAACAAATAAAACGGGAGGAGTGCAACGTCGCGCTCCTTTTTTCGTCAATATTTTGATAAAATGAAAAATAAAAACGGAGTGAAAAGATATGAGTAAAGTTGGAATTTTAATGGGTAGCAAATCGGATTTTGACGTGGTGAAACCTGCGGTAAACGTATTGAAAAAATTTGGCGTAGAAACGGAAGTTCGCGTCATTTCCGCGCACCGTACCCCCGACGAGGCGCACGAATACGCAGCTACGGCAAGAGAACGTGGGGTTGAGGTGTTGATTTGCGCAGCTGGCAAAGCGGCGCATCTTGGCGGCGTGATAGCGGCGCTCACCACTTTGCCCGTAATCGGATTGCCTGTGAAAACGGACATGATGGGCGGTTTGGATAGTTTGCTTTCTATTGTACAGATGCCTGCGGGGATTCCCGTGGCGACGGTGGGCGTAAACGGCGGAGAGAACGCAGGGTTGTTGGCGTTACAGATTTTGGGAATCAAATATCCCGAAATCGAAAAACAGTTGGCAGATTATAAAAAAGCAATGCAAGAAAAAATCAACGCGGACGATAAAGCGTTGCAAGAATTATTGTAAGGATACGGCGGAAAACGTTGTCGGGAAAAGATGAAAAGACAAAGGAGGATTTAAGTAATTATGGCTGTATTTGGTGTTTTCGGTTTAAACACGGAAAACGTTGCGTCCAGCACCTATTACGGACTGTACGCCTTGCAACATAGAGGACAGGCAAGCAGCGGTATCGTAGTAAACGACGACGGTGTGTTTCATTCGTATAAAGATTCGGGGATTGTAAACGAAGTGTTTACTCCGCGTATTTTGGAAAGTCTTGGGTTAGGTCAAATGGCGCTTGGGAACGTTCGTTACGGTACGAGCGCAACAAAGGATAGAATCAACGCCGAACCCATGCTTGTCAATCATATCAAAGGCAGGCTTGCCATTTCTCACGACGGCGGGCTGGTGAATTACGCGCAGCTTAGAAAAGAATTGGAATTGGAGGGCGCGATTTTCCATACGGCAAATGAAGTGGAAGTGATTGCGTATATGATAACGAAAGCGCGTTTGAGCGCGCCTTCAACGGAAACGGCAATTAGTAAGGCGATGGAAAAATTAAAAGGCGGATATTCCCTTTTGGTAATGTCGCCTCAAAAGTTGATTGCGGTGCGCGACGAAAACGGGTTACATCCGCTTTGTTATGGGATTCGTGGCGACGGGGAATACGTGGTGGCTAGTGAAACCTGCGCTTTGAATACGGTTGGCGCGACGTTCGTAAGAGAAATTGACCCGGGGGAAATCGTCGTGTTTTCCAAAGACGGAGTTACGTGTATGCGTGAGCATTGCGATAAAAAACCCGAACGTCTGTGTGTATTTGAATATTTATATACGGCTCGTCCAGATTCGGTGATAAACGGTTGTTCGGTACATCTTGCGAGAAAACGCGCTGGCGCATTTTTGGCAAAGGCGCATCCCGTGGATGCGGACGTAGTAATCGGCGCACCCGATTCGGGTATTGACGCAGCGATAGGGTACGCAGAAGAATCGGGGATTCCCTACGGCTTGGGGTTGATTAAAAATAAATATATCGGTAGAACGTTTATCGACCCAGGTCAAAACGTGCGAGAAGACAAAGTGAAGATAAAATTGAACCCCGTTGCCGAAACGGTGCGTGGTAAGCGTGTGATTTTGGTGGACGATTCTATCGTTCGAGGCACGACGTGCGTAAGAGTGGTGAAATTGTTGCGCGACGCAGGGGCGACAGAAATTCATATTCGTTCGTCTGCGCCTGCATTTTTAAATCCTTGTTATTACGGTACGGATATTGGGTCGAAAGACGAATTGATAGCCTGTAAATATACGCCAGACGAAATGGCGAAACTCTTCGGGGCGGACTCGGTTGGATTCTTGCCCTTGGAAGACGTAACTAAATTGGGCGAATCGGGAACTTGCAAAGGGTATTGCAAAGCGTGTTTTGACGGAGTGTATCCAACCGATTTGCCGAAGGATACAGGCGAAAGCAAATACGATTATAAAATATCCGAAAATAAAAATTGAGAAAAAAAAATAAATTGGAGATAAATAAATTATGGCTATTTCTTACAAAGACAGCGGTGTTGACGTAACGAGAGGTTACAAAGCCGTAGACCTCATGAAAAAACACGTAAAATCCACCTATGACAACAACGTTATCGGGGATTTAGGCTCGTTTGGCGGATTTTATTCGATTGCAGGCGAAAAGATGGAAGAACCCGTTTTGGTTGCAGGCACGGACGGAGTTGGTACGAAACTCAAATATGCGTTTTTATTAGAAAAACACGACACTATTGGTATTGACGCGGTGGCAATGTGTGTGAACGATATCGTTTGCCAAGGCGCAAAACCTTTGTTTTTCTTGGATTATTACGCTTGCGGTAGATTGTATCCCGAATCGGAAGCGGAAGTGGTAAAAGGCATTGCGGAGGGGTGTCGTCAAGCAGGTTGCGCGTTGATTGGCGGTGAAACGGCGGAGATGCCCGGATTTTATCCCGACGGTGAATACGACCTTGCCGGTTTTGCGGTTGGTATCGTGGATAAGAAAAAGGTTATCAACGGTAAGAGTATTGTTCCCGGCGACGTATTGATTGGGCTCAAATCCACGGGCGTACATTCTAACGGATATTCCCTCGTTCGTAAATTGTTCGGCGACGAGGATAAAGCTGCTTTGGAGCAGTATGACGAAAAATTGGGCGCAACGGCGGCGGAAGTGTTGTTAAAGCCCACGCGTATTTACGTAAAGAGCATTTTGTCCTTGATTGAAAAGGTTTCGGTCAAAGGTATCGCGCATATTACGGGCGGTGGATTTATTGAAAATATTCCCAGAATTTTACCCGAGGGCGTTGGTTGCGAAATTGAGAAAAATTCTTACGACGTACCCCCCGTATTCAAAGTCATGCAAGAACGCGCAGGGATTACCGACGAACAGATTTACAATACGTTCAATATGGGTATCGGTATGGTTGTATGCGTAGCGAAAGAAAACGTAGACGCTGCAATGGCGGCGCTGAAAGAAACGGGCGAAGACGTCGTGGTAATCGGTAAGACGGTTGCAGGCAAGGGCGTTACGTTAAAATAAAAAGGAAAGGATATGAAAAAGATAGCGGTGTTTGCATCGGGCGGCGGTACGGATTTTCAATCGATTATCGACGCCAACGAGCAAGAAAAATTTTGCGAAATTGCATATCTCGTGGCGTCAAAACCTGGAATTGGCGCGATTGAACGCGCGAATAAGGCAGGGATAAAAACTCTGGTTTACGAAAAGGACGTATATGCAAGCAAGGAAGAATTTTACGTAAAGATAGCCGACGTTTTAAAGGAAAACGGCGTCGAATACGTTGTGCTTGCAGGTTGGTTGTTCGTCGTTTCGCCTGCGTTCATCAAGGCGTTTGAAAACGCGATTATTAACATTCATCCCTCGTTGATTCCCTCCTTTTGCGGTATGGGTTATTACGGATTAAGGGTACATACGGCGGCGATTGAATACGGAGTGAAACTCAGCGGCGCTACGGTGCATTTCGTGGAGGCGGACGTGGACGGAGGCGCGATTATTATGCAACGCGCCGTGCCTGTGGAGGCGGACGATACGCCTGAAACGTTGCAAGCAAGGATATTAAAAGAAGAACACGTTATGTTGCCGCTTTGCGTGAAATTGCTGTGCGAAGGCAAAATCATAAAAGAGGGCAGAAAGGTAAAAATCCTTTAATCGAATTCCGATAAAGGATTTTGGCTTTTTAAAAAGAAAGAGAAATACGAACGAAAATAGAACGAACGGAGAAGGAATATGAACGTTTTGGTTGTTGGAAACGGTGGTCGTGAACACGCTATCGTACAGGCGTTGAAAAAATCGCCGAAAGTGGATAAAATTTATGCAATGAAAGGAAACGCGGGGATTGGTGAACTTGCCGAACTCGTGGACGTGGATTATTGCGATATAAAGGCAGTCGGGGATTGGGTAGATATGCATAAGGACGTGGAATATACCGTGGTTGCGCCCGACGATCCCTTGGCTTTGGGCTTGGTGGACGAATTGGAAAGCCGTGGACACCGTACGTTTGGACCGCGTAAGAACGCCGCGATTATCGAGGCGAGTAAAGCGTTTTCCAAAGAACTTATGAAAAAATACAATATTCCGACAGCGCAATACGAAACGTTTTCTGAGTATGAAACGGCGAAAAAATACGTGGAAACGTGTGAAATCCCCGTGGTGTTAAAGGCGGACGGTTTGGCTCTTGGAAAAGGCGTTTTGATTTGTATGACGAGGGACGAAGCGTTGGACGGTTTGAAAGAAATGATGCTGGATAAAAAATTCGGTACGGCAGGCAACAAAGTCGTCGTGGAAGAATTTTTGGTAGGCCCTGAAGTGTCCGCGCTTGCGTTTACGGACGGAAAAACGATAAAGCCTATGATTACCAGTTGCGATCACAAGCGCGCGCTTGATAACGATCAAGGTTTGAATACGGGCGGTATGGGTACGTTTTCTCCTGCACCGTTCTATGGTGAAAAAACGGAAAAAGAAGTGTTGGAAAAAATTATGTTGCCCACGATACGTGCAATGAACGCAGAGGGGCGAACTTTTAAAGGCGTTTTGTATTTTGGTTTGATGAAAACGAAAGACGGAATGAAAGTGATTGAATACAACGCGCGATTTGGCGACCCTGAAACGCAGGTGATTTTGCCGATGCTCAAAACCGATTTGATGGAAATTTTCGAGGCAATCACCGACGAACGTTTGGACGAAGTGGAAATTGAATGGAACGACGGCGCTTGCGTATGTTTGGTGCTTGCCAGCGGCGGTTATCCCGAAAAGTATGAAAAGGGCAAAGAAATCACGTTTGGAGATATCGACGACGACGTAATTTTGTGCCATGCGGGAACGGCGGTAAAGGACGGCAAAGTGGTAACGAGCGGCGGCAGAGTACTTGGGGTTTGCGCGAGAGGCGCAGATATCGAAGAGGCGAGAAAAAAGGTGTACGCGAATGCGGAAAAAATTCACTTCGACGGTATGTATTATCGTAAGGATATCGGCATTAAATATCGCGATATCGCAAAAGAATAAGAGAACAAACAAAGTTGAAAGAGAAAGCATAGAAGGAAAGACGGTATGATTTACAGAATTTTTGTTGAAAAGAAAGACAACGTACAGGCAAGAAAAGAGGCGGCGGATATCAAGACGCTACTCAATATTGATACGGAAGATTTTCGTTTGGTGTTGCGTTATGACGTAGAGGGTTTGAATGAAGAAGAACTGAAAGCGGCTCTTGGAACGGTATTTTCCGAACCGCCCGTGGACGACGTGTATTTGGAAACGTTGGAAATTCCCGAGGGATATAAAGCGTTTGCAGTCAGTTATTTGACGGGGCAATACGATCAACGCGCAGACAGCGCGGCGCAATGCGTGCAGCTGTTGACGAGAAAGGCTCGTCCTATGGTCAAATGCGCAAGAGTGTATATGGCAAAGGGTGTAACGGACGCGCAGCTTGACGAAATTAAAAAGCATATCATCAATCCCGTGGAAAGCGAGGAAGTGGGGTTTGAAAAGCCCACGACTTTGGCAAGAGAAACGGTAGAGGGCGCAGAAATTCAAGACGTGGCAGGATTTATCGCTATGTCGGACGAAGAAATTGCGGCGTATCATAAAAACGTCGGCTTTGCAATGAGCGTTGCGGATTTGGCGTTCGTTCGCGATTATTTCAAAAAAGAGGGACGCGACCCGAAAGAAACCGAACTCAAAGTAATTGATACGTATTGGTCGGATCATTGCCGTCATACGACGTTTGCAACCGAATTGAAAAACGTAAAAATTACGTCGGAAAATCCCGGCGTTGCAAAGGCGTATCATTTGTACGAAGATTTGTATAAAGAACTCAACGGCAACCGCCCCGATAAATATCCCTGTCTTATGGATTTGGCGACGATTGCGGCGAAGAAGTTGAAAAAAGACGGAAAATTAGACAATTTGGATATTTCCGACGAAATCAACGCTTGTTCCATTCAAATCGAGGCGGAAATTGACGGTAAGAAAGAACAATATCTTGTGATGTTCAAAAATGAAACGCACAACCACCCGACGGAAATCGAACCGTTCGGCGGCGCGGCTACCTGTCTTGGCGGCGCAATTCGCGACCCGTTGAGCGGTAGAACGTACGTGTATCAAGCAATGCGTATCACGGGCGCATCCGATCCTCGTGAAAAGTTGGAAGATACGTTGCCAGGGAAACTTCCTCAACGCGCCATTACCCAACGCGCGGCGGCAGGGTTCTCCTCGTACGGCAACCAAATCGGTTTGGCAACGGGTATCGTAGACGAAGTGTATCACGAGGGGTATAAAGCAAAACGTTTGGAAACGGGATTCGTCGTTGGTGGCGCGCGCAAAGAAATGGTATACCGTGAAGCACCCAAGGCAGGCGACGTGATTATATTGCTCGGCGGTGAAACGGGTCGCGACGGTTGCGGCGGCGCAACGGGTTCGTCCAAGGCGCACGATTCGCACTCGGTGGAAACTTGCGGTGCGGAAGTGCAGAAAGGGAATGCGTTGACGGAAAGAAAGTTGCAACGCTTGTTCTTAAATAAGGAAGCGACGCGTAAGATTAAAAAATGTAACGATTTCGGCGCAGGCGGCGTTTCAGTTGCGATTGGGGAACTTGCCGACGGCTTGAATATCGATTTGGATAAAGTGCCTAAAAAATACGAAGGCTTGAACGGAACGGAACTCGCAATTTCCGAATCGCAAGAACGTATGGCTGTCGTGGTGGCGGAAAGCGACGTGGATTCGTTTATCGCTTTGGCGGCGGAAGAAAACCTGTCCGCAACGCCTGTGGCTGTGGTTACGGATACGGGTAGAATGAAGATGTTCCTCAAAGGCAAGGCTATTGTGGACATCTCCCGTGAGTTCTTGAATACGAACGGCGTGAAACAGGAAGCCGAAGTGGAAATCAGCGATAAGACGACACGTTGGTTTGATAAAAAGTCGGGCTTGAAATTTGCGGAAGAAACGAAGAAAGTGATTTCCGATTTGAACGTATGCGCGAAGAAAGGCTTGTCCGAAACGTTCGATTCTACGATTGGCGCGCGTACGGTGTATATGCCTTGGGGGGGTAAAAAACAATTAACGCCCGCTATTGCAATGGCGGCAAAAATCTGCGGTGGCGAAACGGACGTTTGCACCGTTTCCGCATACGGATATTCGCCCTATCTTATGGAAACCAGCCCGTTTATCGGCGCAATTTATTCTATCGTTGCCTCCGTATCCAAAGTGGTGGTTACAGGCGCGAAGTACAGCGACGTTCGCTTGACCTTGCAGGAATTTTTCCAAAGAATGACGAAAGAGGCAAAGGTTTGGGGTGTTCCCGCGTCGGCGTTGCTTGGCGCGGTGTACGCGCAAATTGGGCTTGGGCTTGGCGCGATTGGCGGTAAGGATAGTATGAGTGGTACGTTTGAGAACATTCACGTTCCGCCTACGCTTATCTCGTTTGCGCTTGCGCCTGCAAAGGCAAGCAAACTGATAACCAACGTTTTGAAAGGCGGAGAAACGCTGTATTATATTCCCGTGCCTAAGGACGAACATTCCGTACCCGATTTCGAGGCGTTGAAAAAGGTATACGAAGAAGTATATAAAAATATTGAAAATGGAAATATTTCTTTCGCTACCGTTGTGGAAAACGGCGGTGTAGGCGCGGCGGTTATCAAATCTGCGCTCGGCAACGGCTTGGGTGTGAAATTTGATATGACTGCTGACGAATTGTATACCGAAGGGTATGGAGACCTCGTCGTATCGTTGAAAGATGAAAACGCCATTTGCGGTTGTATTTCTAAAAAACGAGTGGGGCAGGTATGCGGTGAACGTTTTGTTTGCGGGAATGAAAGCGTTGCGCTCGACGGTGTAGAGGACGCATATTTATCGACGCTCAAAGGCGTATTTGCGGTTACTGCGCCTGCAGACGGGACGGCAGTGAATTGTGATTATACCGCAGGCGCAAAGTATACCAATATTGCGACGAAGGTTGCAAAACCTCGCGTGTTTATTCCCGTATTCCCTGGTACGAATTGCGAATTGGATACGGCTCGGAAATTTATTCTTGCAGGCGCGGACGTGGAAACGGTGGTCGTTCGCAACCGTTCGGCGGCAGATATCGAGGACAGCGTAGAACGTATCGTCAAAGCGATTAAAAATGCTAATATTATCGCGTTCCCTGGCGGTTTCTCGGGCGGCGACGAACCGGACGGCAGCGGTAAATTTATCGCAACGACGTTCCGTAATCCGTATATTGCAGAACAAGTGGAAGAGTTGTTGAACAATCGCGACGGTTTGGCTTTGGGTATTTGTAACGGATTCCAGGCTCTTATTAAACTTGGGCTTGTGCCGTACGGACACGTTAAAGAAATGACGGCAGATTCGCCGACGTTGACCTTTAACAACATTTCTCGCCACGTATCCACGATTGTAGACGTGCGCGTAGCCTCCAACTTGTCGCCGTGGTTGTCGGCTTGCAAAGTGGGCGAAGTCTACAAAGTGCCTGTATCTCACGGCGAAGGAAAAATCGTTGCGCCGATGGCGGCCCTGGAAAAAATGAAAGCAAACGGGCAAATCGCAACGCAATATGCCGACCTTTCGGGCGCGCCGACGATGGTTTCGCCGTATAATCCAAACGGTTCTTTGTGGGCGATAGAGGGGATTACCTCGCCCGACGGCAGAGTGCTTGGTAAGATGGGACACAGCGAACGTACGGGCGACAACCTGTATAAGAACGTAGATGGTAACTTTGATATGAAAATTTTTGAAAGCGGCGTGAAATATTTCAAATAAAATTTTACAAACGCGAACAAAGAATAAGGGGAAAGGTGAGCGATATGACGGATATTCATACGCATATATTGCCAGATATTGACGACGGCGCGGAGGACGTGAATGCCGCAATAGAAATTTTGTCGGCGGAAATGCAGCAAGGCGTAAAGCAGATTGTGTTTACGCCACACTATTACGGCAGAAAACGCAGTCCTGCTCAGTTTTTGGCAAGGCGGCAAGCGGCTTTTGAAAAAATTCAGCCGCTCTTGCCTGAGGGCGTAGAAGTACGATTGGGCGCAGAAGTGTATTTTACAGGCATCAATATGCCTGAAAGCGACGAGCTTTGTAAACTTGCCCTTGAGGGAACGAAATACGTTTTGTTTGAATTCCCGTTCAGTCGGGCTTGGACAGAACAGATGTTTAATTGTTTAAACCAATTTATCAACGATACGAGATATACGCCGATTGTCGCGCATATCGAGCGGTATCACGAAGTTTGGGAAAATCCGTCGATTGTGTCGGAATTGGTGCATATGGGGTGTTTGATACAGGTGAACAGCGGCGCGTTTTTGGATAAACGAGAGAAACGCCTTGCGTTTGCGCTACTGAAACACGGGTTGGTGCATTGTTTGGGGTCGGATACGCACGATACGATATTCCGCGCACCTGATTATGCAAAGGCGAAATTGGCTTTTGAAAAGGCGGGTTATGCCAAGGAATGGGATATGATTCAAGACAACATGAAGGAAATGTTGTCGGGGGAAAGGCTTTCTTTTCCTGTGTCGCGACCCGTGAAAAAGCGGTTTGGTAGATACGTTTAACAGAAATCGTTGGCTTTTTCGGAAAAAAAGCGTTTGAAAACGTTGAAAACGTGTTACAATAATATTGAAAAAATAAATACAAGGAGATAAATAAAATGGCTAAGATTACGGCAGATACTTTGATTGCAGATTGCTTGGAAATGAACCCCAACGCGCCTGAAATTTTGATGGCGGCAGGGATGCATTGCTTCGGTTGCGCGATTGCGCACGAAGAAACGATTGAGCAAGCGGTTGCAGTTCACGGACAGGATTTGGAAACGTTGCTTGCGAAATTGAACGAAGGAATGGAAGACTGAAACAGGGTGGGCAATGCCCACCTTTTTCCTTATACATAGGGGACAGGTACGCGTTGAATTTCATTTTTTGAAAACAAGTAGTTGTGATGAAAGATATTTTTTGATATTTTTTTTATTTTGCTTTGAAAAACAGTTGATATTCGAGATAAAATGTGATATACTACATAGGCAAAATAAATAAAGGCTCGTTGGTCAAGCGGTTAAGACAGTCGCCTACATGGTGGTATCATGGGTTCGCGCGAGCGGACTTGTCCGCGACACCCTGCCGAGGGGACCCCTGTGGGGTTTCGGCAGATACCCGTAACGGGACGAGAAAAAACAACAGAATAAGGCCCGTTGGTCAAGCGGTTAAGACACCACCCTCTCACGGTGGTATCATGGGTTCGAGTCCCGTACGGGTCACCAAAAACGGCAGTTTTTTAGCGAAAAAACGTTAAAAACTGCCGTTTTTTTTGCTCCAAATTATATAAATGTTAAAAAGTTGGGGAAGAAAACGGGGAAGTTTACCATAAATTCAGTTTTTTACCTTCTGAAAGAAGGTATTCGTCTGAAAGGTCAGTATAAGCGTTTCCCAAAGCCCCAAGGGAATGCCCAGCAAACTCTTTCAGAGCGTGTTCGGTAACGCCAAGTTCTTTACAGCGTGAATAAAAAGTTGTTCTTAAATCGTATAGCTTGTGGTTCGGTAATGCAAGCCGCACTTTCTCTCTCAACAATTCGAGGTTTACTTTTTCAAAAATACCGTCTTCCGGGAGAAAGGGGCGTAAACGTTCAATGATAGGGATTTTTTTGTATTCGGTTTTTTTATGTTTCCGTTTGCTGTTTACCGTTTCAATAAAATCTCCTGCGATACGCGCGTATTGCAATTCGTTGGGTCGCAATCCACAATACAAGACGAGTGCTGCGGCGGTTCTATAATTATCGCCTTTCATATTTTTAAATAGCATTTCTTCTTCAACTTTTGTTAAGGCGGATCCGCTTTCAGTTTCGTGTTGTATGTGGAAAACCACGTCGAGAGGATTACGCTGTATGATACCGTGAGCGATTGCTCCCTTGAAGATAATCGACATCAGTGAATATAATTCGTCCGCCGTTTTTCCTTTCCCTTCAGCTTTTACCTTGTCCAAAAGTCTTTTGCAGTCGAGAGGGGTAATTTTGCTTAACCGCATTTCGTCAAAATGCGGTTTGATGTGTAAATTATATCGATACATATCCGCTTTAAAGGTTATAGCGGCGACCTTTTCGCGCCGAAAATTCTCAAAATAATACATGGCAAAGGCATTGAATGTCATTGGGACTCCGTTATACGTTTTATCGTTTTTATCTTTCTTCTTTGCGGTTCGCATTTTTTTGAGCATCTTCGCTTTGGCGAGTTCGATTGTCTTTCCGCAGGCAGATATATCATACCCGTCACGCCGAAAACGGATTTCATAAGTAGTGGTATTTTCTCCGCTTTGGTGTTTGCGTATATGACAGCATTTTCGATTGATAGTAATAATTTTGTTAAATGTAATAGGCATTTGTTGTATCTCCTTGTCAGTAAATTCGACAAAGCTCTGTTCTATCTCCGCCGACGTCCCCGCGTCGATGGTTGCCTCTTGTTCTTCTTTCGCCTCCTTAATACGCCCCGGAAAGGGGAGTATTTTTCCAAAATCGCTATTCTCTACGATTTCAAACGCGTTTCTTCTGTCCGCAGCGTTTTCTTCGTGGATACGGTGCCGTTCGATAACGTCAAGAATCAATCTTGCGGCTTGTTCAAGTGTTTCAAAATCTCTTTCGGTAAACATGTTGTTACCTTCCTATGTGTGTATTTACGTTTTCACGCATAGGAAAATG
>JAFTPE010000048.1 GCA_017463425.1 Clostridia bacterium
CCACGACGCCGCTCGTTTATCAATCCCGCGATTGGAACCACGGTACGTTCGTCGGTACGATCATGTCCTCCGAAACGACGGCTGCGGCTACGGGTGCGGTTGGCGTACTCCGCCACGATCCTATGGCAATGAAACCTTTCATGGGCTATTCGGTAGACCAATACTTCCAGCATTGGATCAATATGGGCGCGAAAGTAGAAGAAAGCAAACAACCCAAGATCTTCAACGTAAACTGGTTCCGTCAGGACGAAAACGGCAACTTTATGTGGCCCGGCTTCGGCGACAATATGCGCGTTCTTGACTGGATTTAGGATAGATGCGAAGGCAAAGTGGACGCAAGAGAAACGGCTATCGGTTACCTTCCTTACGCAAAAGATATCAATATTGAAAACTGCGATATCGACGCGGCTACGCTTGATAAATTGCTCGAAGTTGACAAAGAACGTTGGGCTGCGGAAGCAGAAGAAATCACGACGTACTACGCAGAAAACTTCGGCGACAAGATGCCTAAAGAAATTATGGCGAACCTTGAAACCCTCAAGAAAAATTGCGCAAAATAAGATTTGAATACAATTTGATAAACGCCCTCCGCAACAGCAGGGGGCGTTTACCGTAATGTTTAGCGACTATCGAAGAGCGATAATTGGCAAAGTTTAAAATGTTTGTATTTTTTTCTTCTTTTATAATTATATACGAGAATTTCTCGTATGTCAAGTAAATTACGAGAAATTTTCGTATTATAATTATATGGAAATCATTGCAAATAGAATTAGAGAAATACGAAAAGAAAATAATTTAACGCAAGCAGAGTTTGGGAAATTGTTATCTGTCTCACAAGATAATATTTCTTTATGGGAAAAGGGTAAAGGATTTCCCTCGATTTTTCACGTGATAACAATAGCGCAAATTTTTAATATTTCTACGGATTATATTTTAGGATTGAAAGAGTTTTAAACGTTATTACTTTTGCAAATCTTTGTCAATTACTTGATGTTGATACCAATGACATACTTTGCTCACTTGGTCGGTATGACGGTTTAACGTAGGGAACAGTCAAGGTTGTTCCGAAAATAAAAAATACGAAATAAAGGAGCATAGTATGAAAAAGGTACTTATTTTATCAGGTAGCCCCAGAAAGGGCGGAAATTCGGATATTTTATGCGACGAATTTGCAAAAGGCGCAAAAAAAGCAGGGCATCAAGTGGAAAAAATTCGGGTTGCCGAAAAGAAAATTGCGCCTTGCACGGGTTGCTATTTTTGTAGAAACAATGGGGGCAGGTGTGCGTTGAATGACGATATGGCCGAAATTTTACAGAAAATTATCGACTGCGACGTACTCGTTTTATCCAGCCCCGTGTACTTCTATTCCATTTGCGCGCAATTAAAAGCGGTGATTGACCGCACGGTGGCGCGCTGGACGGAAATTGCCAATAAAGAACTGTATTACATAGCCACCGCCGCCGAGGCGGACGACGATACGTTGGATATTACCCTCTCCTGTTTCCACGGATTTGCAATGTGTATCGACGGGTATGAAGAAAAAGGCACTCTGTACGGCAGAGGCGTACACGAAAAAGGCGAAGTGCAACAACGCCCCGAACTGATGCAAATTGCCTATGAAATGGGCGAATCCGTATAAAATTAGAAAAAACAATCGTTACAATCTCCGCGGAATGAACAACCGCGGAATTTTTATCAAAAAAATGCGAAAGAATACAACAGAAAACTGAAAGAAATACACAGTTTTAGAAAATATTGTAAAAATTCCGTAAGGGATTGACAAGAAATAAAAAGCTGTATTATAATAAAAAGGAGGTGAAAAGATGTATACGATAGAGGACTTGTTTGATTTGGAACGTACGTTGGCGAAAGAATATCTTGCGAAGTTTACGTATCCGTGGGAGGCGTTGGAGGGGCTGAGCGATTTTATAAAGACGCTTGGGCGAACTTTAAACGAAACGGAATACCGTCAAATTTCGCCTGAAATTTGGGTACATAACAGCGTAGAAATTGCGCCGACGGCGTATATCGGCGCGCCGTGTATTATCGGAGAAAACACGCAGGTACGGCATTGCGCGTATATACGCGGTAGCGCGTTGATAGGGAAAAATTGCGTGGTGGGAAATTCGGTAGAGCTGAAAAACGTCATTTTATTCGACGGCGTACAAACGCCGCATTATAATTATGTTGGCGACAGTATTTTAGGCTTTAAGGCGCATATGGGCGCAGGCTCGATTACCTCCAACGTGAAAGCGGACAAAACGCCCGTGTCGGTGCGCTTTGAGGGCGAAACCGTCGCAACGGGCAGAAAAAAAGTGGGCGCAATGCTTGGCGATTACGCGGAAATTGGCTGTAACAGCGTGTTAAACCCCGGTTCGGTAATCGGCAGAAATACCAACGTATACCCTCTTTCTTGCGTACGCGGAACGGTGAAAGAAAACAGTATTTATAAAACGAATGGCGTGGTTGTGGAAAAATCGGCGCAATAAAAAATCGGTAAAAATTTATAAGATATAAGAGGAAATAAAAATGGGTAAATATTTTGGAACAGACGGGTTTCGTGGCGAGGCGAACGAGAACCTGACGGCGGAGCATGCTTTTAAAGTAGGGCGGTTTTTGGGTTGGTATTTAAAAGAAAAAAAATCCCGCGCAGGGCAAAACGAAAAACCCCGCGTGGTGATAGGCAAGGACACGCGCAGGTCGGGGTATATGTTTGAATACGCTTTGGTGGGCGGTTTGGTGGCGTCGGGCGCGGACGCGTATCTTCTGCACGTAACCACAACCCCGTCGGTTTCCTATGTCGTGCGGACGGAGAATTTTGATTGCGGCGTGATGATTTCCGCAAGCCATAATCCCTATTACGATAACGGCATCAAACTGTTCAACCAATTCGGGGAAAAAATGGACGACGAAACGATTGTTTTGTTAGAAGAATACTTGGACGGCAGAGTGCACGTATTCGGGCAGGAATATACGGAAATTCCGTATGCGAAAAGAGAAGAAATCGGCAGGACGGAGGATTTCGTTGCGGGCAGAAATCGGTACGTTGGCTACTTGATTTCTTTGGGAATACACAGCTTTAAGGGCTTTAAAGTGGGCTTGGATTGCGCCAACGGCAGCGCGTGGACGATTGCAAAAGCGGTGTTTGACGCGCTGGGCGCGACGACGTACGTTATCAATGCCGAGCCAAACGGCACGAATATCAATTTCGGCGCAGGGTCTACGCATATCGAGGGCTTGCAAAAATTCGTTGTGGAAAACGGTTTGGACGTGGGGTTTGCCTACGACGGCGACGCGGACAGATGCCTTTGCGTGGACGAAAAGGGGAACGTGGTTGACGGGGATTTGATTATGTATATTTGCGCCCGCTATATGAAAGAGCGCGGTGATTTGGTAAACAACACCGTCGTTACTACCGTGATGTCCAATTTCGGGCTGTATAAGGCGTTTGATGAGTTGGGCGTAGAATATGCGAAAACGGCTGTGGGAGATAGGTTTGTATACGAATATATGACCAAACACAACAATTCGCTAGGGGGCGAGCAATCGGGGCATATTATTTTTTCCAAATACGCTTGCACGGGCGACGGTGTGTTGACCAGTTTGAAATTGATGGAAGTGCTGATTGAGAAAAAATCGAAAATGAGCGACCTTGCCGCCCCCGTACATATTTATCCGCAATATTTGGAAAACGTACGGGTTTTGGATAAAGCGGCGGCACGGGAAAACCCGACGGTGCAAAAGGCGGTGAAAGACGTGGAAAGAAAATTGGGCGAAACGGGCAGGATTTTGGTGCGGGAATCGGGTACTGAACCCGTAATCCGCGTAATGGTAGAGGCGGAAACGCAAGAAATTTGCCAAGCGTACGTGAAAGAAGTTGTCGAGGCGATTCAAAGCGTAAAGGAATGAATTACGCCACGAGATTCCTACGGCGCGTTGCGCCTCTGAATGACGACGTGGCGCAATTCGGTATCACAACACCACACACCGTAGGGAATGGTTTTGACCGTTCTGCATAAAAATAAAAAAGTTCGCACTTTCGAGAAGTGTGAACAGCATACTACAAATCGTCGGATTTTTGCGCGGATATCGGAAATCCGTTAAACAAAAAATCCAATACATATCAAAAACCAATAGACAAAACGTTTTTTATATGGTATACTAATATCGCTAAACAAAACGAAAAAGTGCCGAAGTGTCTTTGTTTTTATAGACGCTTTTTAGGGCGTGCGATTATAAGCAATGAATTTGATAAAATGCAGATTCAAATGCTTATAGTGCCAAGGAAACTTCGCTCTTTTAGTGTTTTGTTTAGCGACTATCGAATCTGCGTTTTTGTGCGTTTACTTCGGTAGGCGCACTTTTTTTATGGTGAGGAAGAAAAAATGGAAAATGTTCAGGAAAAAATAGGGGAAGAATTAAGGACGATTAGGCGAGTGCATAATATAACGCAAACGGAATTGTCAAAAGCCACGCAAATTCCGCAATCGACCATCAGCGCGTGGGAACAGGGGGTGAATATTCCCAACGTTGCGGATTGTATGCGGTTGGCGGATTTTTACGGCATTACGGTAGACGAATTGTTAGGGCGAATCCCGTGAAGAATGATGATGTCCTGTCATACCGACTGAGCGACAGCGAATGGAGCGTATCTCAAATATCGTAGGGAGATACACTCGACTACATTCACTACGTTCATTCCGCTCGGTATGACAAACTATCAACCTTTGTAGGGAACGGTCTTGACCGTTCCGCATAAAAACACAATAAAATGATAATCGGCTTAGAACATAACGTTCCAAGCCGATTACCTATATGATAAGGGGGAAAATGATGAGCGATTTTTTAGTTCGGTTGTCCCCAACCGATTTACAAATATATTTTAACACGTTTGAATAAAAAAGTAAAGAAATTTATGAAAAAATTTTAAACTTTTTTAAAAGTATATCTTTCTCGCAAAAAATGTTGCAAATTAACAAAATAACACTTTTTTAGTCGGTTTTTGTTAGAAAAATCAAAAGTTCACAAAAGTTCACAAAAAATTACGAGAAATGGAATGTGAAAAGAAAAATTCACAAAAACGAAAATTCACATTATTCGACATAAAAAGCAACCGAAAATGATAGAAACGAGGTAGGAAAACAGAGCGATCAAAATTGCCGCAGGGAGGCTCTTTCGTTTTAGTCCTGCAAAATACACCGCTCCGATATAAAAAATGGTTTCGGACGAGCCGTATACGACGCAGGCGCAACGGGCAATATAACTGTCCACGCCGTAGCGTTCGAGGAGCTCGGATAACACCGCCAGCGCGCCGCTGCCCGACAGCGGTTTTACAAGGACGAGGGGAGCAAGTTCTTCGGGAACGCCGATTTTATCAAACGTCGGCGCTAAAAAATGCGAAATATAATTTTCCAAGCCGCTCGCTTGCAACAATTTTGATAGCATTGTAACGCTGGCGATATACGGAAAGACGGACACGACGAGGGGAATTGCGCCTTTTACGCCCTCGGTAAAACTGTCGTACACTTTCACTTTTTTAAAAAGGGCGTATCCAAACGAGAGAAAGAAAATCAGAGGAATCAATAAGGAAAAAAAGTGCGTCATCAAATACCTGCCCTATGCGTTTTAAAAAATTCGGTTTGTTTTTTGGCGGCGGAAACCTTGTGGGATTGGACGGGTTTTATAAAAATTCGCGTTAAAATTACACCCAAAACGGTAGAGAGGGCGGACGTGAGTAAAATGGGCAATACGATATCGTTGGGCGCGGCGCTGTGGAGGGCTACGCGCACGGCGATTAAGGACGTGGGTAAAATTTGCAACGACGTTGCGTTTAAGACGAAAAACATTGCCGAGGCATATTCTGCCTGAGGCGTTTTATCCAACAATTTTGCGGCTGTGATTCCATACGGCGTTGCCGCGCCGGAAATGCCGAGCAGGTTGACGGAAATATTCATAGAAATTGCGTCAATGGCGGCATTGTCGTCCGTTTGAAACAACCGTTTTAAGGCAGGTTTTAAAAGCCTTGACGTTTTTCGCGCGATACCGCAATCTTCCCAAACGCGCATAAGCCCCAGCCAAACGGCGTACGTGGCGATAAGCGAACAGCAAAGCGTTGCGCTTTTGCTTGCTCCGTCCAGCAAAGCGGTAAGAAAATTTTCAGGCGCGGAAACGAACAGCAATGCGGCGCAGGCTAAAAAAACGATAACAAAAAGAGTGTTCATAGCATAATTATATGACTTTTCCTTTTGGAAAATGACGGGTTTTGTCGGTGTAAGAGTATAAAACGTTTTACTTTTTTGCCCAAAAGGTGTATAATAAAAAGGATAGAAAGCAAAAAGAGGAGAAAAGGTATGGAAAAGAAACCTTATTATATCACGACGGCGATTGCGTACACGTCGGGAAAACCGCATATCGGCAACACGTACGAGGCGATTTTGGCGGACGCGATTGCGCGGTTTAAACGTAAGGAAGGATATGACGTATTTTTCCAAACAGGCACGGACGAACACGGACAAAAAATTCAGGAAAAGGCGGAGGCGGCAGGCATTACGCCGCAAGCGTACGTAGACGGAATTGCAGGCGAAATCAAGGGGATTTGGGATCTTGTTGGCACTTCGTACGACAGATTTATCCGTACGACGGACGCCGACCATATGAAACAGGTGGCGAAAATCTTTAAAAAGCTCTACGATCAAGGGGATATTTATAAAGGGCATTATGAGGGTATGTATTGTACGCCTTGCGAATCGTTTTGGACGGAAAGCCAACTCGTGGACGGAAAATGCCCCGATTGCGGACGGGACGTAAAACCCGCAAGAGAGGAGGCGTATTTCTTTAAAATGAGCAAATATGCCGATCGCTTAATCGAGCATATCAATACGCATCCCGAATTTATTCAACCCGTTTCCCGTAAAAACGAGATGATGAACAACTTTTTGTTGAAAGGGTTGCAGGATTTGTGCGTATCGCGTACTTCGTTTACGTGGGGTGTGCCTGTGGAATTCGACCCCAAGCACGTCGTGTACGTTTGGATGGACGCTTTGACCAACTATATCACGGGGATAGGATACGACGCTGAGGGCAATCATACCGAGCAGTATAAAAAATATTGGCCGGCGGATTTGCATTTGATTGGCAAGGACATTTTGCGTTTCCACACCATTTATTGGCCCATTTTCCTTATGGCAATGGGCGAACCGTTGCCCAAGCAGGTGTTTGGACACCCGTGGTTGCTTAGAGGCGACGGAAAAATGAGTAAATCCAAAGGCAACGTAATTTATGCCGACGATATGGCTCGGCTGTTTGGTGTAGATGCGGTACGGTATTTCGTATTGCACGAGATGCCGTTTGACAACGACGGACAAATTACGTGGGAGTTGGTAGCCGAACGGTTTAACACCGACCTTGCCAACGTTTTGGGTAATCTCGTCAGCCGCAGCGTGGCAATGATTGACAAATATTTCGGCGGCAGCGTGGTGAAGTCGTTGCAAGCCAATGAGGAAGAACCCGACGCAGAATTTAAAGCTACGATTATAGGCGCGGTGGCAAAAGTGCGCGCAAAAGCAGACGAGTTGCGGATTGCGGACGCCATTTCCGAAGTGTTTGCAATTTTCCGCCGTGCGAATAAATATATCGACGAAACCATGCCTTGGGCGCTTGCCAAGGACGAGGCGAAAAAAGCGCGGCTCAACGACGTGTTGTACAATCTATCCGAAGCGATTCAAATCGGCGCGGCGTTGGTGGACAGCTTTATGCCCGAAACCAGCGCGAAAATTTTTGCGGCGTTCAACGGTGAAAACCGTTCGCTGGACGATTGCGCGAAGTTCGGTTTACGCGAGAGCGTTACGGTTACGGCGATTGCGCCTTTGTTTGTGCGTATTACGGATATGAAACCTTTGCTTGCTGAAATTGAAAAAATCAGCGCGGCGCAAATGGCGGCGTTTGCGGCGGAACAGGCGGACAATGCGCCTGCGGCGGCGACTGCGCCCGATAAGGCGGAAGAAAAAGCAGAAGAAAAGATGCCCGAAATTAGCTTTGACGATTTTACAAAAGTGCAACTTCGCGTAGGGGAAATTATCGCCTGTGAAAAAGTGCCGAAATCGTCGAAACTGTTGCACGAAACGGTGAAATTTGGCGACGAAGTGCGTTCGATTGTATCGGGCATTGCAAAACATTATACCCCCGAAGAAATGGTGGGCAAGAAAGTGGTATTCGTAACCAATCTTGCGCCTAGAACGGTGTGCGGCGTCAAATCGGAAGGTATGATTTTGGCTGCGGAGGACGAGGACGGAACGCTTGCGCTCGTCGTGCCTGATAAAGACGTGAAAAGCGGCGCAAATTTAGGATAAACGTATGTATATCGACATTCATTGCCACTTAACGGGTGGCGAATACGAGGACGTGGGCGGCGTGTCCGCGGTGATAGACAGGGCGACAGCCGTCGGCGTGAAACGAATCGTTTGTTCGGGATACGACCTCGATTCCTCTATCGAGGCGGCGAAACTCAGCCGTGAATACGAACAGGTATATTTTTGCGCGGGATTTCACCCTAGCGAGTTGAAAAAATACAACGACGGCGATTTGGAAAAAATCCGCGCGCTGTGTAAGGACGAAAAATGTATCGCCGTGGGCGAGATAGGGTTGGATTATCATTTTGACGACAATCCCTCGCCGCTAATTCAAAGGAAATTATTTGTAGAACAACTGGTTTTGGCGCACGAAGAAGGCTTGCCCGTGGTGTTGCACAGCCGCGACGCCGCGCAGGAAACCTTGGAATTGTTGCAGGAAAATCGGGGCTTGCTTTGCCAAGGCGGATTGATGCATTGTTATTCGTATTCGCCTGAAATGTTAGACCGTTTTGCCGAGTTGGGACTGAGTTTTTCATTTGGCGGAACGTCCACTTTTAAGAACGCAAAAAAGGTGCAAGAATGTGTTCAACGCGTACCTGCCCCCTGCATTTTATCGGAAACGGACTGTCCGTATTTAACGCCTGTCCCTTTTAGGGGCACGTTTCCGAACGAACCAAAAAACGTGAAGTACGTGGTGGAACAGTTGGCTACGCTTCGCAATCAAACGACGGAGGAGCTGGAAAAACAGTTAGAGCGTAATGCAAAAACATTGTTTTTCAAGCTGAAATAGGATTATGGAAGAAAATAAGAACAAAGAACAAACTCAACAAGGCGGAAGAAAAAGAAAGCGTCGCCATCGTCATTCGGGCGGCGGAAACAACGCTGCGCAAAATCAACAAAATCAGCAAAATCAACAAAATCAGCAAAATCAACAACAAATCGCGCAGGCTCAGCAGACGCAACAAAGCCAACAAAACGGCAACAAGCAGAAAAACAAGCCGCACAACAATCAAAACGCAGGCAAACAACAGCCTGCGACGCAGTCTCAGAAAAACCAAAATCATTCGGCTAAACAACAAAACGTTTCCAACAAAGAAAAGGCAAACGATAAAAAGGACGAAAACCGCAAGGATACCTACGTGTATATGTTGGACGGAAATTTATATATCAACCTGACCAACAAATGCTCGAACGGTTGCGATTTTTGCGTGCGGAACGAACGGACGAGTTATTACGGACATCATCTTTGGCTTCGCCACGGCGAGCCGACGGTGGACAAGGTAATTGCGCAAGTCAACGGTTTTGGTGATTTGACGCGGTTTAAAGAAGTCGTATTCTGCGGTTTTGGCGAACCGACGTACAAAGTGGCGGAAATGTTAAAACTTTGCGATTATTTCCACGAAAAGGGTGTGAAAACTCGTTTGAACACCAACGGGCAAGGGAATTTGATTAACAAGCGGGATATCATTCCCGATTTGAAAGGGAAGTTGGATTTTGTCAACGTTTCCCTCAACGCCTCTTGCGCGGAGAAATATCAGCCTATTTGCCGTTCGCAGTTTGGCGAAAACGGATTTACGGCAATGGTCGATTTTGCAAAACAATGCCGAAGAAACGGAATCAACTGTCGGTTTTCTATCGTCGATTGTATCGGAGAGGAAGAGGTGGAGGCCTGTAAACGGCTGGCAGAAAGTGTAAAAGTGCCGCTCTACGTCCGTGCATATATTACGGATTCCTAATTTTTTAAATAACGTTTCACGGGAAATATTATGCAAGAACTTCGTTTGGTGCTGGAAAAGCACGGCTTTCATTTTAAAAAGCAATTTGGTCAAAATTTCATATCCGACGGCAATTTGTTACATTCGATTGTAGAAGCGTCGGGGATAACCAACGAAACGACGGTGGTGGAAATCGGTTGTGGCGCAGGTACGCTGACGCGCGCGCTAGCCGAAACGGCAAAAAAGGTGTATGCGTTTGACATTGACCGTGATTTGCAGCCCGTTTTATCCGAAACGTTGGCAGGATTGGAAAACGTCGAGGTGATTTTTCGGGATTTCAACAAGTTGGATTTGAAAGAATTTGAACGGGAAATTGAAGATTACGTCGTCGTTGCCAATTTGCCCTATTATATCACGACTCCTCTCGTAACCAAATTGTTAGAGGAAAGCGACAAAGTGCAAGGTTTGTCGATTATGGTGCAAGAGGAAGTGGCTTTGCGGTTTTGCGCGAAAGAAAACACGCCCGAATACGGTTCGATTACGGCGGCTATTGCGTTAAAGGGCAACGCGCATATCGTAAAAAAGGTGTCGAGGAATATGTTTTATCCACGTCCCAACGTCGATTCTGCGGTGGTCAAAATTGATTTTGAACGGGGCAGGGTAAAGGTGAAAGACGAACGCGCCTACCGAATGACGGTAAAATGCGCCTTTTTGAATAGGCGAAAAACCTTGGAAAACAACCTCGTTAACAGTTTTTCGCTTTCTCGCCAGCAGGCAAAATCCATTCTTGCCGAGGCGGAAATCGACGAAAAGGCAAGAGGGGAAACGCTGTCGCCTGCGCGGTTTGCGCGGCTTGCCGACGTATTGTTGGAACGCGGAGTAATTTCATTATAAAAACCGAATAAAAAGGGAAAAAGACTATGGATTTGCCATAGTCTTTTTCGGTATCAGAGGAGATTGTAATGATAGCGGATCGTCGGAAAAAAGCGAGGACGATCCAATCTCGGCGTAATAAAACAATCCGTTAAAGGATTTTATCGATGGAAGATACCAGGGTATCAATGACCGCTTTGTCATTGGTGTCGACGGCTTTTTGAATGTCCGATTCAAGGCGTTCTTTGATAATCAACTTGTTGATGCCTTCAATTTCCGCCTTGACTGCCGCCAACTGTATGAGTACGTCGTAATAATTACGACCTTCGTCCATCATACGTTTGATCGCCGCCATATGTCCCAAGGTACGAGAAGTTCTGTTCTCCACCGTTTTGGAATAGATTTCCTTATCTTCCATATTCATTTTCTCCTTAGCATATCATATATTCTTTTGCGTGTACATTTTCAGTATACCAAAAATCTTTGTTTATGTCAATGGAAAATGATATGCGAAAAACAAGTTTTACCAAAACTTTTTCCAAAAGTTGTATATAAAGACAAGAAAAAAGGCTTTTTTTTCCAAAAAAGGCTCGATTTTTGGTAAATTTTTAAGAAAAATATCAAAAATTTGATAATATTACCAATTACAGCAAAAA
>JAFTPE010000024.1 GCA_017463425.1 Clostridia bacterium
ATAAGACGGCGGAAAAATTGTATTTTACATATGCAAAAGATATGCCGATTTTCGATTACCATTGCCATTTGCCCGAAAAGCAGATTTTGGAAAACAAGCCTTTTGAGGACGTGTTCCAAATTTGGCTTGCTGGCGATCATTATAAGTGGCGTTTGATGCGTAATTTTGGTGTGGACGAAGAATATATCACGGGCAAAAATACGACCAATAAAGAAAAATTCCTTACTTATTGCCGTGTTTTGGGTACGGCGTTTGGTAACCCCTTGTATCATTGGTCGCAAGTGGAATTGAAAGAATTTTTTGGTTGCGAAAAGGAAATCAACGAACAAAACGCAGAGGCGATTTGGGAAGAATGTAACGCGTACATAAAAGCGAACAACGTTACGCCTCAGAGCCTTATCGAACGTTCTAACGTGTCGCACTTGTTCACGACGAACGAAATTTTCGACGATTTGACAACGTTTGAAGAAATTGCAAAAAAGGATTATAAATTCAAGGTAATCCCTGCATTCCGCGCGGATAAGATTATGAATATCGACGCGAAAGGGTACAAAGCCTTTATTGAAAAATTGGAGGCGTTGACGAACAAAATCGAAACCATCGACGATTTGGAACAGGCGATTGAAGCAAGACTCGTTGCGTTTAAAAAGGTGGGTACGGTGGCAAGCGATATCGCGGTAGAAAGCGTATATCCCGTTGCGGATAAAAAGCAAGCGAACAAAGTGCTGAAAAAGGCGCTGGCAGGGAAATGTATCTGCGAAGAAAGCGCGAAAATTTTCAAAGGCTATTTGACCTATTTCTTATTCAAGTTGTATGCAAAATACGACGTGGCAACCGAATTGCACGTAGGCGCAATGCGTAACAACAATTCCGTTATGCTCGAAAAATTGGGCTTGGATACGGGCTATGACAGCATTTCCGAAGAAAACAGCATCAAATATATGTCCCGTTTGTTTGATAAATTGAACAATGAAAATTCACTTCCTAAGACGATTGTGTTCAACCTCAATCCGAAGATGAATTCGGAAATTATGACGTTGATTGGTTGTTTCCAAAGCGGCGCGGCGAAAGGAAAATTGCAATACGGACCTGCTTGGTGGTTCTTGGATAACAAAATCGGAATGGAAAAACATCTGGAAGATTTGACGGCAACGGGGCATATCGGGGCGTTTATCGGTATGTTGACAGACAGCCGTTCGCTCTTGTCCTATCCTCGTCATCATTATTTCAGACGTATTCTTTGCAACTATTTAGGCGGAATGATGGAAAAAGGTGAAATGACCAGCGACGAAACCTTGGTTGGAAAAGTCGTTGCCGACGTTTGTTATCATAATTCCATTGCATATTTTGGTGTGTAAAGGAATATTAAGAAAAAACCGTTTCTTTCAATAGAGGAATATCCAATGAACGAAAAGATAAAACAGGGTATTGGCGACGTATTTTGCGCAGTGATAGCAGGATTGGTCGTGGCAATCGCGTATTACTTTTTTCAAAACAGCAACGGGTTTGCGCCGGGCGGTGTGGGCGGTCTTGCGACGATAACCTATTATTTAACGGGGTATCAGGTTAGTTGGGCGTTGTTGATGCTTGCATTCAATATCCCTATTTTCGTGCTCGTTAGCATTTTCGTTAATAGAAAACTTGGATTGATTCTCATTTTATATATGAGTGTGCAATCGTTCAGCGCGGAATTGTTTGAACTGATAGGATTCAAACCCTATTCCGCCGCCAACAACGGCGAAGATTTTGAAATCGTGTTTGCGTGTATTGCAACGGGCGTGATTTCGGGGTTTGGCTTTTCCTTAATGCTGAGAAGATTCGGCGCGAGTGGCGGTACGTACGCCATTTCCGCGCTCATCAAACGTTTTAAACCTGCAACCAATATTGCATACGTGTCCTTTTTATTGGACGGAAGCGTGGTGTTCGTTGCCTTTTTCGTGTACGGTATGCGCATTACGCCCGTGATTTGTACGCTGTTGAACCTGTTTATCGCCAACGTTGTGGTGGATAACGTGTTGACGGGTATTAAAAACGGATATAAATTTGAAATTATTACGGATAAACCCGACGAAGTGTCCAAAGTATTGTTAGAAGAATTGAAACACGGCGTTACGGAAATTCGGGTGCAAGGTATGTATTCGCACACCGAAAAATATATGCTTGTGTGCATTATCCGTAAAAAGCAAATCGGTCAGATGATGAAAATCATTCAAAGATATCCCGGCACGTTTGCCAACTTTGCAAAGGTAAACGAAGTGTTTGGGCGGTTTAAACAATAAACGTTAAAAACGGCGTATGCCGTAAAAATAAACATCAATAGGAGAAAACTTATGGATAAATGTATTCCCGTAGTGGTTATCAAAGAACTGTCCGAAACGGACAAAATTTTATCCGCGCTGAAAAAGAGTGGTATCAACTGTGCGGAAATTACCTTCCGCACGGCTTGCGCGGCGGAGGCGATTGCGTACGCCGTTAAAAATTATCCCGATATGAACGTCGGGGCAGGCACGGTTATCAATGCTGAACAATGCGAGGCTGCGTTGGCTGCAGGCGCGAAATTTATCGTATCCCCTGGTCTTTCCGTGGCGGTTGCGAAAATTTGTAAGGAAAGAAATATTCCCTATTATCCTGGTTGCGTTACGCCTACCGAAATTATGCAGGCGTTGGAATTGGGAATTACCATCGTAAAATTCTTCCCTGCAAACGTGTACGGCGGATTGAAAGCAATGAAAGCGTTGGTTGCTCCGTTCCCTCAAATCAAATTCATTCCTACGGGTGGCGTAAACCGTGAAAATATCGACGAATTTTTGGCTTGGGAAAAGATTTACGCAGTCGGAGGCAGTTTCTTTGTCGACGAGGCTCTTAAATGCTAACGAAAGAAAAGTTTTGGAATGAGGCGAAAGGATATTTGTTTATGGTGCTTGGCTGTATTGCATACGGCATCAGCACCAGCCTGTTCCTTGCGCCCAATTCGATTGTAGCAGGTGGCGTAACGGGGCTTTCCGTGTTAATCAGTTTGTTAAACGAGAATATTCCCGTCGGTATGGTTTCCATTGCAATCAATTTGCCCATTCTCATTTTCGGGATTAAATTTCAAGGTTGGAAATTTATTATTCGTTGTTTGTTGACGGTAGCAACGCTTGGTATCATAACCGACTTGTTGGCATTTTTTCCGTGCTTGACGACGGACGGCGTGTTGTCGTCTTTGTACGGCGGTATTTGTCAAGGCATAGGGATAGGATTGTTCGTACGATATCAATTTTCTAGCGGTGGAACGGAATTGTTGGGCAGATTGATATCTCGGTTTATCAAATCGCTGAATATTCCCGTTTGCGTAGGGATTTTAGACGGTATAATCGTCGTATTGGGCGCAATCGTAACCAAAAATCCTGCCAATATGTTGCACGCGTTGATTGTCGTGTTTGTGAGTACAAAAGTATCGGAAATCATTCTCGTAGGGTTGGAAAAATCCAAACTTTGTATCATTATCACGGACAAGGGCGCAGAAATTTCCGAAACGCTGTTGAAAAACAGCCCTCGCGGGATTACAATGTTGGACGGACAGGGTATGTATACGCAAAAGGAACATAACGTGTTGTTGACTTGCGTGAAAAATCCTCAACTGCCCCAGCTCAAACAAATTGTCAAAACCATAGACCCCCACGCGTTTATTATCGTAAACGAATCGGTGGAAGTGCGCGGACAAGGTTTTAAATCGTTGGAACAAGAAAACGAGTGATAACGGATATTTGTAAGAATATCAAAGAACGTAGAAAGATTTGTCTTGCTTTTTTGATTTAAATGCGTATATAATTGATGTATAGACAATAGTAAAAACAAAAATAAAAATAAAATAAAAATAGAGGTGTAATATTATGAAAAAAATCGTTACTTTCGGTGAATTGATGTTGCGTTTAGCGCCCGAAAATTATTTGCGTTTCGTACAGAGCGAAAAGTACGAGGCAACGTTCGGCGGTGCAGAGGCAAACGTAGCTGTTTCCCTTGCAAACTACGGTATGGACGTAGCGTTCGTATCCAAATTGCCTACGCACGAAATCGGTCAAGCGGCGGTAAATTCGTTGCGTAAATTTGGCGTAGATACGACGAAAATCGTACGTGGCGGCGAAAGAGTGGGTATTTATTATTGTGAAAAGGGCGCAAGTCAAAGACCGTCCAAGGTCGTTTACGACCGCGCGTATTCCGCAATCGCAATGGCGAAAAAAGCCGATTTTGATTGGAATACCATTTTCGAGGGTGTAGAATGGTTCCATTTCACGGGAATTACCCCGGCTTTGTCGGACGAAACGGCAGAAATTTGCTTGGAGGCTTGTAAAGCGGCTAAAGCGAAGAATATCACGATTTCCTGCGATTTGAACTTCCGTAAAAAACTTTGGAGCAAGGAAAAAGCAGGCGAAGTGATGGCAAAATTGTGCGAATATATCGATTATTGTATCGCTAACGAAGAAGACGCGAAAGACGTATTTGGTATCGAGGCAGACAACACCGACATTTACGGCGGTAAATTGGACAGAAACGGATATATTTCCGTGGCGAAGAAACTGACGGATCGTTTCCATTTTAAGGGCGTTGCAATTACGTTGAGAGAAAGCAAGAGTGCGAACGACAACGATTGGTCGGGTATGTTGTATACAGGCGGCGAAGCGTATTTCTCTAAGAAATACAGTATGCATATCGTAGACCGCGTAGGCGGCGGCGATTCGTTTGGCGGCGGTTTGATTTATTCGCTCGTGAACGGTTATGACGCGCAGAGCGCGATTGAATTTGCGGTGGCTGCAAGCTGCTTGAAACATTCGATTGAAGGCGATTACAATATGGTTTCCGTTGCGGAAGTGAAGAACCTTGCAGGCGGCGACGCAAGCGGTCGTGTTCAAAGATAAATTTTTTAAATAGAAGAAAGGTGTTCCCCGTCGTTTTTCACAACGACGGGGGATTTTTTTATAAAAACCGTTGACAATAACAGAAAAAAATGGTAGAATGAGAATGCGACATAATTAAATATTTCTAATTATTTTGGAATATACTTCTTTGGTAGAGGTGTATCTTTTCGCATTACAACTTTCCGAATAATTAGTTGTTAATTTAATTGTGTCGCAACAAAGCGAGAGAGGCATTTTTACATTTGCCGTTTCGCAAGAGGCGGCATTTTTTTGCCTAAAAGACAAACGAAAGAGGTGTTATATGAGAAGATATTACGTGAATGCGTCGAATGAAAAACGGACAGAGTTGATATTGTGGGCGGAAGACAAGTTGTTTTTTCACGAAATGGAAAAGGAATTTCGGGAAACTATGGAAAAAGAGCGAAGAAGCAATTTTGAAGACCATTGGAGCGAAGAAGAAAAAGCGAGTTGGGAGAGATTACAGAAAAGATTAGAAATGCAAAACAATCAGTCTGAGGCAGAAAAACAGGCAAGGGAAAAGGAATTGGACGATTTTTTCGCACAAGTAGACGCGGATATGGAGGCAGATAAAAAACAGGATAAAGAAATGTTTGCTCTGTTGCCAGAAGAAGTGAAAAGCACGATAACAGACGAAGAAGATTTTTTTGACGGGGTAATGAGCGACGAAACGGAAAAACGTTTAAAAGAAATGTGTATGATACAACGTTCGATTTTGATATTATTAGAAATGAGAAACAATCCGACAGAGTAAAATCTGTCGAGTTTCTTTTTTGATAGAAAAATGGTAGTAAAACGAAAAAAAGACAAAAAATAGCGAAAAAATCCCACAAAAGCGGTTTGTAAATATTGCAATTTGATAAAAAATATGCTAAAATAGGAAAAATAAAATTTTAATTTAAGTAGAGGAAAGAATATGAACGTTTGGCATGATATTTCGTCGGAACGGATTACGCCCAGAAATTTTGAGGCGTTTATCGAGATTCCCAAAGGCTGTAAGACGAAATACGAATTGGATAAGGAAACAGGATTGTTAAAATTGGACAGAGTGTTATACACTTCCACGGTGTATCCGGCAAATTATGGGTTTATTCCAAAGACGTTGGCTGAGGACGGCGACCCGTTGGACGTATTGGTGTTGGGAGGCGAAACCATTTATCCTGCGACGCTGGTCAACTGTTATCCTATTGGGGTAATCACTATGATAGACAATGGGGCGTTAGATGAAAAGATTATTGCAATTCCGTTTGGCGATCCTACGTATAATAATTATTATGATATCCACGAATTACCCAAACACGTGTTTGACGAAATGATGCACTTTTTCGAGGTTTACAAATCGTTGGAGCATAAACAAACCACGGTGAAAGAAATTTGTCATAGAGATGAGGCTATGGATATTATTACAAAGTGTTTGACCGCATACAAGGAAAAATTTGGAAGATAACGCCGTTTTAAATTGTCAATATACGAAAAAATGCAGGGAAAAACCTGCGTTTTTTCGTATGGAATTGTGAAAGTGTAAAAAAATATATATATTTTATAAAAATATTTAGAAAATGGTGTTGACAATTAGGGGAAAAAGAGGTATAATAGTTTTATAATTAGGAGCATTGATGGGATTTTTGCGCTCCTTTGCGCGTAAAGCCCAACAAACTGATGACGAGTTTGTCAAAACCTACGGAGGTTACATAATGAGAAGAACAAAATATACACAGCCTAGAAGTGAAGTATATTTCTTAAAAAAGCGTGTGTCAAGAACGCGTACGAAAGCGATTTGGGTCGGGTTTTTCTATTTGCTTGGAACAATCGCTTTGGCGGCGTTGGCGGTTCTGCCCACGTTAAATATTGATTATATCAGTATACTTGGTGAAAAACCTGTTTGGGCGGATTTGAAATTGGGTTTAAACGTCGATACCATCAGTCGAGCTTTGTACATAATTATGTTGGTGATTTTGTTGGTCAACGTATTCGTCAGCATAGCGAAAATCGATTGGTTGTATAAAAAGAAAGCCAGCAAGACGTATGGATTCAATCGTAACGTATACGCAATGCAGGAAATGGGTCAAATTTTCTCTGCATCTTTTTCGGTTATCCTTATCGGCAACGTGTTGATTGCATTGTTGAACGGCAATTACGGCAGCGCAGAATTGCTTTCTTTTGAAGGGTTTAAAGACCTGTTTAATGAAAGTCAATTCCTTCCTGCAGTACCTCACGTAGCGTTGATTATCGGCGCGGGCGTGGTATTGCACTTTGTACTTGGCGTTTGGGGCGCGAAAATCAGCCTGTTCTCCGTGGAAGACGGGTCGGGCGTTGTGGAAAATAAAAGACAAATGGGGCGTTTTGCGCCGTTTATTCGTAACTTGTTGCAAGTAATTGTATCCTTGGTAATCCCTACCATGTTGTTACAAGTAAATTCGATTGACGTTTTCGTGAAAAATGCGCTCAACGGTACAATCGTTGTGGATATTCCTGCAATTTTGCAAATCGTTATTTTCATTATTTGGGCGGTGCTTATCGTACACGCAACCAATATAACGGAATATAACCTTGACGGTGCAGAGGGCAACGGAATGAAGAATTTTAAAGTGTTCATTGCCTTGATGTTGGTCGCAGCCGGCGCGCTTTACGCAATGGCGTATCCCGAATCTTTATTCAAATTTGAAGACGTGGACGCAACGAAAGTGTTGATAATTGCAGGGCTGTCCTTGGTTATGTTTATTATTGAAATCCTTATGAGAAACGCGCCTGCGTTCGTTGACGGCATAGATTATAGCAATTTTGAAGACGTACAAATCAAAAATGCGGAAAGAAATCCTTTTGCAAGCGCGGACGAAGTGGATATGGATTATTTCTTTACGGACAGGGCTGTACGTTGAAAAGTATAAGATAATTTGAGGTAGAATGATATGTCAAAGAATTATTCGAGAGAGGCAAGATTATCGAGAAAAAATGCAGAATCGGTAATAAGCAGAGCCAGATTGGTTTCTCTGCTCTATTCTGCTACCGTTATGATTTTGCTCGCTTTGGGATATATGTTCTTATTGGAATTGGGTGGAACTTTAGGTTTTGATTTTTGGGATAAATATTTCAACAAATGCGAAACCAAAGGTACGGGCTTTATGGACACCGTTTCTATGCAGGCGTTAATGCATTTGATTAACAGCTTGACAAGCGGGGCGTTGGTATTTGATACAAAATTTATCTTTGCCTTAATTCTCATTTTGCCGTTTATCTATTTCATTTTGGTTTTGGGTTATTACCTTCTTAAATTGATTCTTCTCATTTTATACGGATTTATCGCTTTGTTTATTCCTTTGGATAAAAAGCGGATTTTAGGGCCGTCGGTCAAATATAAAAATCCGAAATGGAAAGAAACGAAGATAATGCTTAAAAATACGATAAGGGCAGAAGAGGAAAGACAAAAAGGTTTGCAACTTGCGTATAAAAACGAACCGAACAGCAGAAATACGATTCGGAAGGAATTGAACGAATGTGAAAATCGTTTGCGTAAATTAAAAGCTCAAAGATCGCAAATGAAAAAATATTTTAAAACGAATCGGTATGCAAAGAACGAACATACGGCTTACGCGTATAGAGAGAGCCGTAAGGAGATGCGGAAAAAAGCAACCACGTTTATATGGATTTTCCGTATATCGGCTGTCGTATTCTTTGCTTGGATTATATTTAAAACCGTCGGTTTGGTTGAATATCAAGCGTTGGAAACGTTCCCCAAAGCAGGGTTCCCTTCGTTAACAGAGATTTTAAAACCTACCTTAATAAAGACGGAAAGCGGCGTGGTTCGTGATACGCAGTATTTGTATTTTGTCTACATAGCGTTGGGCTTTGGCGTTTTTGCGCATTTCTTGGTTGGCTCGTTATACGGTTCGGTTACAAAAATTCGAATGGTTGAAAATTCGCGTACGAGTATCCCTATGAGGGCCGTCCCCGATATGGCGGTAAACGAATATACCATGGACTTTGACCTTGATCCAGATTGGGAAAAGTGGAATCGAGAAACTATGTTGGAAGGTAAGACTTCTATAGCAACCTTTGACAGAAAATGGGACGACTCGGACGCAGTATTGGTGGAAAGGAATAGAGAATATCCTACGACAATGTTCTTCTTTAGAAACTTTGCGCAGGTCATCTTCTGTTTCTTTATGGTAGCGATATTCATTTATTTATTCCCCGCTTTTGGCGAATTGGAATATTTGGTAAAAGCCTCCAAACCTTTCGATATTATCTTGATGATTTTGAAGATTTTGATGTGTTTGTCAATGTTTAGTTTGGTTATTCACGCAATTTCGATAAAAGAATTTGAATACGATTGTATGGACGAATCGTTGGAAAGAAGAAAATTCGATTATCGTTTGGCGTTGGTTTCGTTTATTATTGTTACGGCTGTGTATCTCGTAATGGTGATGTTTGTAATCACCGTACCCAACAGCTCGGGCGTATCGGTTACGTTGCAACAGTTGTTTACCACGGCGAAACCGTTGGACGATCCTACGGCAAAGGGGGTATTTACGCCGATTTTCTGGGGAATCGTCATTTGTTTGGCGTTGCTAGCGGTTTCTTCCAGCGCGGCGTTGACGTGCGATATTCTTATCAAACCCAAAGATCCCGTTAAGAAACAAGACGACTTCTTTGCGTTCCTTGGTAGACAGTATCCCAATACGCCTGATGACGGAGAGTAAGGAAACGCTTGAAAAATTTATGGAAATAACGGCTGGCGGCATTATGTGCCGCCAAACCGTATAAACCCCAAATGGGTGGACAAAGCGTTTTTGCGCTTTGTTTGATACGATTAAGCAAAACGTAACCGTAAGTAAGGCGTTTTGCGTTGAGGAGATTTGCGATGAGAGCGTATAATCTGAGTGGTGTTACCGCATCAAGAAGAAAAGCGAAAAAGATGCACAAAAAAGCAAAGCGCGTAGCCTGGATTTATTTGCTTGGCTTGTTGGTGATGGCTGTTTTGTCGTTGTTGCCTTGTCTTCAAATTAAGTATGAAAAAGGAAACGGGGGCATGTTTGGTAACCTTTGCGTTATCAACTTTTTCCGTCCGATTTTTGCCGTATTCTCGGGTAAATTTGACGGCGCAATGGTCGGTGTGATTTATCTCGTAATGCTGATTGTTGTTTGGAGAAACCTGATGAGGAGTTTTTCATACGTACATAAAGCGACGAAAAAGAATTATCGAAACGTCAGCGCGTTCAATAGAAACGTTGCCGCGATGGAAGAATTGGGAGATATTTTCTCGTCTTCATTTGCAACAATGACCGTTTGCTATTTCTTGATGTATTTGCTGACTCCGATGGAGGGTGCATTCAGTATTTCCCGTGGTGAAAACGCATTTACTTTGATGGGATATATTGCATTGGCGGTTGGTTTGATTGTTCATTTTGTAGCAGGTACGTACGGCGGAACCAGCAGTTTGTTTTTGGTGGGCGTTACGGTTGAAGAAAAGAAACGCAAAGACAGCGTTTGGTTGTATTTCCTCCGTAACTTTATCCAAGTCGTTGTGGTTGTAGCAATCGTATATATGGTTGCGCCCGTATTTACGTTGTATAAATATATTCCTGGCTTTACAATTCCCAAATTGTTTAAAGAAGAACTGATGGTAATGCTCGGGGTGATTTTGCAGTTGATTGCGACGGTATTTATCGTATTGTTGCTCGTTCGCGCAACTTCGTCCGTAGAATTTGGTTTGACGGGTATGGAAGCGTCGGGGATGCGTAAATATGCGATATTCGTGCTGATTGCCGCTGTGCTTAGCGTCGGTTTATTCATTGTAGACAAAGATTGGCTGAGCGGAAAGATGATTTACAATTACTTGATTGCCGCGTTGGCAGGGATTGCAGGTTTCGTTTTGGATTTATTGATTCGTCCGAAAGACGATAGAGAAGACAGACCCGATCAATCGAGAGAAGTCGTTGAAGATTGGGAAGAACAAGAGCCTGCGCCCGAACAGGAAAAGGTTCAAGAAACGGCTGCGCTTGGTTCGGTTGATAATCCTTTGGCTGTTAAGGTTACGTTACCTACGTCTATGGACCCTACGGGCTTGTCTGTGCCGATTGGCGATGCGCCTATGTTCTGGGAAATTAAATGCCCTGTATGCGACAAAACTTTGTCGGTAAAAGACGGCGTAATGTACAATCGTTGTCCCTCTTGCGGTAAGGTATTCCAAGTGCGTAAAGGTAAAAAGGGAATCCCGAACGAGTAATATAAACAAACACGCTCTGCCGTCCTATGACAGCGGAGCGTATTTTTCTAAACAAAAGACAGAAAGCGGTAAAAAGCCTTGTAAAACGCTTGAAAAAAGTAGCGTTTTACGATATAATTATATAATGAAATTAGTCGTTTTCCTGAGGAGGTAGAGTGGAGATGGCAAAAGAAAATCAATTTGTAGAACAAATCGCGGATATTGACGCGGATTTTCCGCAATGGTATACGGACGTCGTATTAAAGACGAAACTTGTGGATTACGGGCCTGTAAAGGGTACGATGGTAATTCGCCCGTACGGTTACGCTATTTGGGAAAATATTCAAAACGAAATGAACGCGCGCTTTAAAAAGCGTGGCGTGCAAAACGCATATTTCCCTTTACTTATCCCCATGAGTTATTTCACGAAAGAGGCAGAACACGTAGAGGGGTTTGCGCCCGAAGTGGCAGTGGTAACGCACGCAGGCGGTGAAAAATTGTCCGAACCGTTGGCGATTCGTCCTACTTCGGAAACGATTATTGGCACGATGATGGCGAAATGGGTACAATCTTATCGCGATTTGCCGTTGAAAGTGAATCAATGGTGTAACGTTATGCGTTGGGAAAAAACGACGCGTCCATTTTTGCGTACCAGCGAATTTTTATGGCAAGAAGGTCATACGGCGCACGCAACCGCGCAGGAGGCAGAAGAAGAAACACAGGCTATGTTGCAAATTTATAAGGAATTTGCGGAAAATTGCCTTGCTATTCCCGTAATCACGGGTCAAAAAACGGAAAAGGAACGTTTTGCAGGCGCAGTTGCAACCTATACAATGGAAGCAATGATGCACGACGGTAAGAGCCTGCAAGCAGGTACGTCGCATTATTTGGGGCAAAATTTTGCGAAAGCGTTTGATATTCAATACCTTGGCAACGACGGCGCGTTGCAAAACGCATACACGACGTCTTGGGGTGTTTCCACCCGTTTAATCGGCGCGATTATTATGACGCACGGCGACGCGCGCGGCTTGGTATTGCCGCCCGTGGTTGCGCCCATTCAATGCGTAATCGTTCCGATTGCGGCGAGAAAAGGCGGCGTGGTAGAGGCTTGTGAAGCGTTAAAAACCCAACTTGAAAACGCAGGAATCCGCGTTACGTTTGACAACACCGACAACAGCCCTGGCTGGAAGTTTAACGAATGGGAAATGAAAGGCGTGCCTGTACGTATCGAACTTGGTCCTCGTGATATCGAAGCAGGAAAAATGCTTTGCGCGCGTAGAGATACTTTGGAAAAAGTTGAAATGCCTTTGGAAAACGCGGCAAACAGTATTAAGGAATTGCTTGCAAGCGTGCAGAAAGACATGTTGGAGGCTGCGAGAAAACGTCGCGACGAAAGAATTGTTTATGCGGACGATATGGCAGGGATTCTTGCAGGCGTGGAACAAGGCAATTTCGTAAAAGCAGGTTGGTGCGGTTGCCGCGCATGCGAAGACAAGATAAAAGAACAAACGGCGGCGACGGCACGTGTATACGCAGAGGGCGAAACGGCGGATAAATGCGCGGTTTGCGGAAAAGATGCAAAGCACATGATTATCTTTGCTCGGGCATATTAAAATACAAAAAACGACAAAATGTTTAACGTGAAAAAATCCTACTTTCAAAAAGTAGGTTGTTTTGCTATAATTATGCAAAACAACCAATAGTTAAGTGAAAATTCCCTGTTTAGTTGAGTAAATGTTCATTTTTTCAACGGTTGTTATCTTGACTTTAAAGGTTTGCGGTGATATAATTTAGCCATCAAAGAAAAGGAGTTTTAACAATGAACACAACTTTAGGAAAAAGAATTTCAGATTTACGCCATGAAAAGGAACTAAAACAAGACGTGCTTGCCGAAAAACTCGGAGTAAGTCCTCAAGCGGTAAGCAAATGGGAAAATGACCAAAACTGCCCCGATATTTCCCTGCTCCCTCTGCTTGCAAAAATTCTCGGTGTTAGCGTTGACGAACTTCTCTCCAGCAAAAAAGGGGAAACCTCCGAAGTCAGATTACTGCCCGAAAGCGATAGAAAAGATATCAAGGATATGATGCTCCGTATCGTAATCAAAAGCGAAGACGGCGACGTGGTAAAGGTAAATCTTCCTCTTGCCATAATAGAAGTTGCAATCGATAGCGGACTGACTATGTCGCAAGTTTCTGGAAATGAAGCACTTAAAAACATAGACCTGAACAAGATTATGGATATGGTAAGACAGGGTGCTATAGGAAATATTATAGAGGTGGAAAGTACTGACGGGAACACAGTTCGGGTTTTTGTGGAGTAAAAGATGAAAATAACAATAAATACTCGTACCGTTTTTCTTTTTCCCACGGGACTTATCGCAAATCGCTTTACAGCAGGAATTATTCGGAGAAAGTTAAAAAAAGAAGGGGTAAGACTGACGAGAAAACAAACTTCCATATTTATAAAAGAAATCAGACGGCATAAAAAGAACTATGCCGATTGGAATCTTGTCGAGGTTGACTGCAAAAACGGAGATAAAATAAGGGTGAAGATATAAAAATGTAAACGAGAAAACTTTACCGTATCACTTATACTTTCCCATATGTAAAATGCTAAGAATATAGGACGAAGAATTTAAAAATTTTTCGTCCTATTTACGTCGAAAAGAATGTTATTTGTTTTGGATTTTAAAACGTTCTTTTGGAATCCGATAAAGCCGTTAAGTAGGTTTTTTTAAGCAACGTCCAACGGCTTGAATAATCTCACGGCGAGCGCGGTCATATCGTCCTTGGCTTTGCCACCGTATGCAGCCAACGCCTGGTGCAATAAATTGTCTGCAAGCTGTTGAGGATTGTTCGCGGGTACGGATTTTAAAACTTCGTACAAATCGGTGGTAGAGCCGAATGCGTCGGTGATTCCGTCGCTTAAAAACAGCAGCACGTCGTCGTGGCATAAAGAATACGCCGCCGTGTCAGGGCGCAAGGAATCGAGAATCCCTAACGGCAGAGAATTGCCTTCGATTACCTTAACCGTCGACCCCGAAAGGATAAAGCCCAAAGGCGAACCGATTTTGACGATATCTGCCGCGCCGTTGTCTAAATCAATGATTGCGATATCTACACAGGAAAAAGTTTCTTCTTTGCTGAACGTAAGCAATTTGTTGATAGTGGAAAGGACTAAGTCAGACGGCATTTTCGCTCGATAAAAACTCTCTAAAAGGGAAATAGTGCTTTCGGAAATACGCCGCGCGTATTCGCCGCTGCCCATTCCGTCAGAGAGGGCGACCATAAATCGCCGTTCGTCAATTTTGATAACGGTGTGCGTGTCGCCGCTGGCGGTTTCGCCCTCCTTTTTTACGGTTGCCACGCCAAATGCCGCGTCGAAATAGGGCTTTTTCCGTAAAATGCAACAAAATTTGTCGTTCGACAAGGGGATTCGTTGGGAAATTACCATAGTTACGTTGAAAAGATGAGAGGCGACGGCGGCTATTTTTTTAACGTCCGCTTTGCCGAACGTAATTAAAGACAAAGTAAGGTTGTCCTCGTCGCCGTAAATCAACACTTCCGAACAAACAATACCAACGCGTAAAAGGGCAACGTTTAATTCCCGTTCTTTGTCCGAATAAATTCGCAACGGCTCACATTGTTCTACGGCAAGATTTTTCAAAATTTCGCTTACACCCTGCGCTTGGTTGGCAAGTAGCAATCGCCCCGAGGCTGCATTCTCCGTTTCCAACATATATTTTTGATAATCCCCGATTTTTCGATTAACGGCATAGAGGATTTCACTTTGTAAAATGCAGTCGTCGGCAAGGGCGCGTGGTAGGTCGATAAGGCTAGTGCGCCCCTTTAAACAACCGATATCCACCAATTTATCTATTTCCGTTTGCGTACCTTTGCGAACGCAAGAACGGTACCGTTCACATTTTTTACAAACGTCTTCAATAACGCAACCGCGGATAAATTCTTTTGCGCCTTGTTCGGCTTCGTTTGTGCCGAGGGAAGAAAACGTCGTTTGAATTTCACGGAAAACGGAGGAGAGTTCAAACAGCTTTTCGCCCACGGTAGCGCGGTTGCGGTTGATGGCAATTCTTGAAAGATGTTTTTCTCGATAAAAAACCAATTTATCTTCCAAACTTCGTAAAAGAGGCGCAGGCGTGAGGATAAAAAGCAAGGCGGGCAAGGTGGCAGATAAAACAGATTGCACGAGATAAGTCGTTGGATAGGCGTACACACCGTCGAAATAAGCGTATGTAAAAAATGCAGTAAGCAACGCGCACGTAGCGGCGAGCCGTCCGTTTTTGATAAACAATGCAACGCAAACACCGTACACAAAAAAGCGTTCGGGCGAGAAATGCGCAATGAAGAAAGGCGGCAAGGAAAGGACGAACGCGCAAATAACCGAAGTGGAATCTTTCGTGGTTTGCGAAAATAGCAATAAAATGAAAAATGCGATACCCATGTACGCGCTCACGCTCAAAAGTCGGCATATTCCCACCCCGATTAACGTAAATAAAAGTACGTTGAAAAGCAACTCGTCATTGCGTAATCGACATTTTAACAATTTGTTGAGTAACGCTTTTACTGCGACGGAAAATGCGGCGGAGAGTAAGAAGATAAGACAAGCCAACACCACTTTTTGCGACAATGCGCCAAGTCGAAATCCCAAATTAATAGGCAAGGGATAGGCAGAAAACGGCGCAAACGCAACGAATCCGCCCAAGCTCAACGACAAACAAAGCAAGGGCAGAAAATTAAATTCTTTCAAACGGCCTTTAAGAAACCGATTTTGCAATAAAAATCCAACGGAGAGAAATACGGCTTGTCCGGCGTATAAAAGGACGAGCGTGGGGTTTGCCGAGGGCAGGGCGGAAAGGACGTAGAAAACGGAGCAAGCGATTGTGGAAAGCCCTACGGAAGATACGGCGTATAATAACGCTAGCCCAAACGGCTCGCTGTGTGGACAGACGTGAAAAAGAAAGAAGATAGAAAGCCCAAACGTTATATGTAGAAACACGTTAAAAAAATCGATTTTTTTTGGAAACAAAATAAAAAACCTCCGCAATCAATGTCCCTCTAGTATAGAGGAAAAAAGATTGCGGAAATTGTCCGCTTTTGCAAAATTATAAACAACTTTGTTTTAATTGTTGACGGGAAATCCTAAACTGATTAAAATTGCACGATTTACCCGTAACATAGTCGCAGGTGGCAATTCCCCGATACGTTCTTTCAAACGTCGTTTGTCTAACGTGCGGATTTGTTCGAGAAGAATCACGCTGTCTTTGGCTAACCCGTACGCGGACGGCAGTTCGATATGAGTGGGCAGTTTTGCTTTGTTGATTTTGCTGGTAACGGCGGCTGCGATAATCGTGGGCGAATATTTATTCCCAATGTCGTTTTGCACGACGAGGACGGGACGGATTCCGCCTTGTTCACTCCCTACCACGGGGGATAAATCCGCATAATACAGTTCACCGCGTTTTACGTTCATCATACAATACCTCTTTTGAAAACCGAACAAACTCCCTTACCGTATTATATGTAAAAGCAGTGTGTTTCCGTTCGTTTTCTCTTTTTGAGTATATCCGATATCGTGGTATTTTATACACGAAAAGAATTGCAAAAATATGTTTGATGTGTTATAATGTAAGAAAATTAACAAAAAGAGGTCGTCTATATGAAAGTAAGGAAACGTGTTTTTGCAATGGCGGTTTGTTTGACTGCGGTCTGCTCATTGGCTTTTAGCGTAGCTTGCGATAAGGAGAATAAACACAGTTCAGAGGGAGAAAGCTCAAGTTCTTCCGTTATGATAAATAGTAGTAATGGTGGTAATACATCTTTGGATGAAAAGACACTAACGGTTACGGAAACGGAATGGAAAGAGGCTTTGAAAAAAAATGGTTTTTCTAATATTACGATTATGAAAGAAGTAAATGATAAAGCCACGAGATACAAGAAAAACACAGACGGAACGAAAACAGTATCCTTGACAGTTTTTGAAATTATGAAAGAAGAAATGAAACTCGCGCAAAACGGGATTTATTATTTTAGAGGGGATGAAAACGTAACGAATAAAAGAGCGGGAAGGCAAGAAACGTATTGGGAATATGGCGACGACAATTTTTTTAAATATTATAAAAACGAAATAAAAATTAGGGAAAATTGGATCATAGAAGATTGGGAAAAAACTCAACATACAAAATTAGGTTTTGATATTGAGGATGCTTTAGGTGAATGTATACCCGTTGCTTTACGAGAGTATTATCATTCTTTTGAATTTAAAGACGGCGTATACGTTGTAAATCAGCTTATTATTGGAGAATCTACTTTTAGAAACGTCAAACTCGGTTTTGAAGATAAAAAGCTCGTTTATTGTGAATATGAATATACTCTCGAATTAGATCTTGAAACGATAGAATCTTCATATAAACTAACTTATTTTGATTATGGTACGACGACTATAACTTTTCCCGTTCTTGAATAAAATTAAAAAAACAATACCTGCCTTACACAAACGAGTAGGGCAGGTATGCGTTTAAATTGTAATTTGCTATGTTTTACAGCTTAAATGATACATTTATTTTCTTTTGCAGGCAACGAATCGAGTTCCTTTTTCTTTTCCGCATATCCCGATTTGCCGAGCAATGCAAACGTTGCTTTTTTGCCTTCTTCTACACCGGGTTGATTGAACGTGTTGATGTTTAACATTGCGCCTGCGTATGCCGTTTGCAATTCAAACAAGAACAAGAGCTGTCCAAGTGTGAATGCGTTAAGTTCGGGAATCCAAAGGGTATAATTCATTCTGCCCGCTTTGGTAAGGGCGTACGCTGTTGCTGCGTTTTCCGCTTGAATGAGTTCTTCCATGGTATGTCCGCCGAGGAACGCCACGTCGGGAATGGATTCGCAACCGTGAGGAATGGGCATTTCGCATGCGTATTTCTTCAGCGACAGGAAAGTTACTACTTTGTCGTAAGGCCCTTCGGTGTAAAGTTGCACTTGGGAATGTTGGTCGGTAACGCCCAAGGATTTAACGGGGGTTTGTCCGACGTTGCAGGATTTGCCGTCCAGCGTTTCATTTTTGCCGAGAGATTCCGCCCACAGTTGGCAATACCAATCCGCAAGGAATTTCAAATTGTCCGAATAGGGCATCATAACGCCGATATTTTTTCCTTCTTCCATTGCCGCAATTTGCAGTACAGCTGACATCAACGCGGGGTTATTACGCATAGAGGGCTTGTTGCATACCGAATCCATATACGCCGCGCCTGCAAGCAATCCGTTGATGTCGATACCAACCACAGCCGCAGGGAGCAAACCTACAGGACAAAGTTGTGAAAATCTGCCGCCAACGCCGTCGGGAAGAACGTAGCTTTTAATTCCGCCACATTCGTCGGAAATCTTTTTCAAATTGCCTTTCATGGCGTCTGTGGTGAAGATAACGTTGTCTTTCACGTTTACGCCTGCCTTGGTCAACTGGTCGAGGATAATGAGGTATTGCGCCATTGTTTCGCTGGTCGCGCCTGATTTGGAAATGACGTTAAAACAGGTTTTGTCCGGTTCGATTACGTCTAACAAATCACGCATACGAACGGGGTCAACGTTGTCCTCCACGTAAAATTTCGGACCTTTTCTTTTTGCTTTGGGCAAATCGTTATAATGCAAATGACAGAGTGCGTTAAACGCCATAATAGGGCCGAGCGCGCTGCCACCAATACCCAAAACAACGAAATATTGATATTTTTTTCTGATGTCTTTCGCTGTTTTTAAAATGTCCGCAACGATTTCCTTTTGATTGTAAGGAAGTTCCGTCCAACCCATATACAATTCGTCTTTGCCGCGGTTTTCTTTTACGTAACGGAATGCCGCATTTGCCTTGGACGCATACGAAGAAAGTTTTCTTTCTGTAAAACCTTTTTCGCCCAAAAATCTGTCCATCATATTGTTGTAGTCTAACGTAACGCGCATAGAATTACGCCATTCTCTAGTTTTGTAACCCATAAATAAATCTCCTTGACGTTTAATATAATTTTTTCACATACTATTTTACTATTTATCTCCAACAATGTCAAGAATACGAATAAGAAAAATTACGATAAAAACGCAAAAAAACGAAAAAGTAACTAGGTTACGTACGAGATTCGTCGTTTTTTCGGGATTTGAAAAGTTTGGGGAAATCGTGAAAGGAAATTTGTTTGGTTAACAGATACAGAACAATCGTGAAAAGACCCATAACGCAAGCGGAAAGAAACACTGCCAAGAGTTCGCCTAAAAACCGTTTAAAAAGGACGGAACAAAACTGTCCGACGATGGATACAGGTAAGATAAACAAAAGGGGTAGAAAAATAGAGTGAACGCGTACCTGCCCACGTCCTTTTTGCAAAAACGAGCATTTTTTATGTAAAAATAAGAGGTTGCAAACGGCGTTTATGGAAAAATTTGCGCCCAATCCAATCATATAGGCGTACACACCGCAAACAGGCGGTAAACAAAGTACACAAAGCAGCATTGCCGCCGCGCCGTAGAAATAAAAAAGAAAGGTTTTCTTTTCAAAGCCCATCGAATTTAACATTCCCGTCGAAATCATAGTCAAACTCATAGGGAGCAGTATAGGGCAGCTTTTTACGATAATTTCGCCTGCCAAAACGTTGGAAAAAGCGATTTGTCCCACGTCTTTTCCAAGGGCGTAGAAAAAGGGGATTAAGATACAGGAAACCAGTAGGGAATACCGCAATCCGCGTTGCAAATTTTTATTCAGCCGTTCAAAATTTTTCCGATAAAAATCTTCGGATAATTCAGGGACGAGTACGAGGGAAATCGAGCCGATAATCGTGGCGGGAATAAAAAGTATGGGCAGGGCCATACCCGACGCCGCGCCGAATAATTTTAACGCTTCCGTTTCGTTTATGCCCGAACGAATCAACATAGCAGGCAATAAAACGGCTACGGCTGAATTGACGAACGAACCGCTCGCACGGACGGAAGTGATAGGCAGGGTTGCGTTGAACAAAGGTTTTAACGCTTGTTTGGGCGAGGAAAGCCGTCCGCCTTGAAAGAGAAAACAAAGAACGGCGGCGGTGAAAGAAAACAGGTAGGAAACAACTGCCGCCCAAGCGGCTTTTTCTGCGCCGATTTGCGCCGACGATACGTTTTTTAATAACAATACGCCCACGATTACCATCACCGTTTCTTCGGAAATTTCCAAAACAGAGGACAATAAAAATTTTTTATTACCCCAAAAATATCCGCGTATCACCGCATAAAGCGAAGTGAAAACGAGCCCGATTAGCAAAATTCGAAATACGGACAAACAACGATCGTCGGAAAAGAGAAAGGTCATTCGTTTTCCAAAAACGCCAAGGACGATACATAGGGGCAAGGTAAGCAATAGACTGAGAAGTAGCCCGGAAGAAATCGCGCGACGTTCGCCGCGCGGATTGTTTTCGGCTTTGCTTTTGGAAATCATACGGGAAACGCTGACGGGAAGTCCACCCGTGCCGATTGTGAGGAATAGGGAGAATAGGGATAAAGCCACTTGATACAGCCCAACGCCTTCCGCACCGATAAAGCGTGATAAAACGATTCGATATAAAAACCCGAGGCCGCGTTCGGCAACGGACAGCGCGGTTACGACGGAGGCTGTGGTGTAAATGCGATTTTTCATAGTTTATTGTACGAGCCTTGTGGACAAAATATGCTTGTCTTTATAAAACGTTGCCAAAAGCAAATAAAAAATAGAGCATAATTTTTTTTGATTTTGAATAGAATAAAGAACAATGTTAAAAACCGTGCGTATCCAATATTATAAAGTGAAAGAGGGGCAAACTTTGCGACAAATCGCGGAGGCGTTTTCCGTTTCCGAATGGAAGTTGGCGAAAGAAAACGCCCTTATACAGCCGCCTTGTATGGGTCAGGTTTTGAAAATCCCCAACGAAAGCGGCAATGCGTATATCGTGCGCGAGGGGGACACGAAAGAGCTGTTGTGCGGCAGTGAGGAAACGTTTCGCACCGTCAACGGTACGGACGTGTTCTATATCGGTATGCGCGTGATTTTGGCGTAAAAATCGTAAACGCCGTCAAAGCTGAAAATGGGCAAAATAAAAAGAACAAAAGGACGGGGAAAAGGAATACTATATAATAAGTAACAAAAAGCGAACAACCGAAAAACGCGCGATAAAAGTAGAAGAAAACGAAAAACGCGCGTAAAGCGGTTTCGTGAACAGGAGGTATACCATGTCCTTTTATTCTAATTTTCAATCGGATAAATGCCCTGGCGCGGTTACGGGCAGTCCGTTGAACGGTTTGACGGAAAAAGTGTGTATTCAGGCAGAGAAAATTTTCGACGCTTGTATTAAACAAACGCAGTTGGAAAATTATACTTTGACGCTTACGGACCTCACGCCTGCCAACCCTACATATCCTTTAACGTTCGTCAGCGCGCGTTCGACAAGCAGCGAGGCAGTCGTTACCAATCTCAATATCGAACGCCAAGCGGATAAATCTTGCGCGCGTGTGCAAGCAACGGTTACCGTGCCTTTGGAAGTGTTGTACACTGACGCGAACGGCGTAGACGGGAGCGCAACGGCTTCGGTGTCGTTGACGCAAGACGTATTGTTGTTTGTGCCTGCGCCGTCTATTATACCGTTTACGGTGCGCGCGGTGGTCAGCGCGGTTGCGCCCGACGGCGTATACGACGCGGCAACGCAAGGGTTTATCGTCAGCATTTGCGCTACGGTCATTTTGAAGATTGCGATGCCCGTGGAATTGCTTGTGCCGACGTACGGATATTGCGCGATTCCGCCTGCGCAAGAATATTCGCAAGAAGTTTGCGCGGGATTCTTTGAATTGCCTTTGTACCCGCAGGGCAAGGGCGGCGGAAAGTGTTGCAATAATTAAAAAACGGATAGAAACAAAACGGTATTTTCCCTGCAAAAAGCTCTTGCTTTTTGCAGGGAAAACTGCTATAATAGGGATATGAATATTTATGCAATCAGCGATTTGCACCTTTCCGCCACCGCGGACAAGCCTATGGACGTGTTCGGCGGTAATTGGGAGGGGCATTTTGAAAAAATAAAATCCGATTGGCGCGCCGTCGTGAAAGAGGAAGATATCGTCCTGATTTCGGGGGATATCAGTTGGGCTATGAAACTCTCCGACGCTCTCGTGGATTTGCAATCCCTCGCCGATTTGCCAGGTAAAAAATTGTTTATTCGAGGCAATCACGATTATTGGTGGAACGGAATTTCAAAACTCCGCGCCGCTGCGCCTGACGAGAGCTTTTTCTTCCTGCAAACGGACGGTGTAAGGATAGGCAATTTCGTATTCGTCGGGTCGCGTGGGTGGACGTGTCCAGGGAGCGCGGATTATACCGAGCAAGATCAAAAATTGTATCTTCGGGAGGCGGAACGGTTTCGTTTGGCTATGTTGGACGGAGAAAAGTTGCGTCAAGAGGGGGATAAATTGATAGTTATGACACATTTTCCGCCGTTTAATTTGAAGATGGAAGGGACGTTGTTTACCGAATTGTTTGAGAAAAACGGCGTGGACAAAGTGGTGTTTGGACATATTCACGGCGCGGCGTATTTTCCTTTGAAAACGACGATAAACGGGGTGGATTACGTATTGACTTCGTGTGATAAAGTGGGGTTTAAGTTGGTAAAAATCTACTGATTTTTATGGAAAAACAAAGAAAATACAAAAAGTTGTCGAAAAGTTGAGAAAGTTATTCAAAAAGTCCGTCCGAATTCTTTACAACGACGGAAAAAAGTGGTATAATATTAGCCGATAAAACGAAACAAATCCAAATCGGTACTCTGCGTCTTGAACGTTTCGTTTCAAGGCGTTCTTTTTAAAAAAAAGGAGAAAATATGCTCAAAAGAAAAGACCTATTGGGGTTGATTGACGCGTCAAAAGACGAGATTACGGAAATTCTCGATTTGGCGGAAGAATTTAAGAACCGTATCAAACGCGGCGAAAAGAAAATGTCCTATTTGGACGGTAAAACCGTAACCGTGCTTTTTTATGAAAACAGCACGAGAACGAGGACGAGTTTTGAACAAGCGGCGAAATATCTCGGTGCGACGACGATCAATATCGTGGCGGGAAATTCGTCGGTGGCAAAAGGCGAAACGTTGGTGGACACAGGGAAAACGCTGGACGCGCAAAGAAACGATTTTATCGTGATACGCCATCCGATGGGCGGCGCGCCATATCTGCTTGCAAAAACCGTAAAGGCAGGTGTATTGAACGCAGGCGACGGTATGAACGAACATCCTACGCAAGCGTTGTTGGATATGCTGACTATGCGTGAAACGTTTGGCAGTTTGAAAGGCTTGAAAGTGGCTATTTTAGGGGATATCAAACATTCGCGCGTGGCAAAATCCAATTTATTCGGATTAAAGACGATGGGGGCAGAGGTTGTGATGTACGCCCCTGAAACTTTAATCCCCAAAGGCATTGACCAGTTGGGCGCAAAACTTTGCAAATCCAAAAAAGAGGCTTTAGACGGGGCGGACGTCGTAATGGGATTGAGAATCCAGCTTGAACGGCAACAGGCAGGCGCGTTTCCCTCGCTTGGGGAATACGCGGCAAATTACGGCGTAGACGAGGCTGCGTTGGCGTATGCGAAACCGAAAGCAATCGTGTTGCACCCTGGGCCAGTCAATCGCGGAGTGGAATTAACCAGCGGCGTAATCGACCACGAACGCAGTCATATAGAGGACCAAGTGTTGTCGGGGGTTGCGGTGCGAATGGCGGCGTTGAAATTGTTGAACGACGCGAGATAAGGAGAACGAGTATGATTATCAGAAACGGTAGCGTAGTTTTAAAAAACGGCGTAGAAAAGAAAGACATTCTGATTGAAAACGGCAAAATTGTAAAGATTGCCGAAAACATTCCCGCAAACGGTGAAAAGGAAATTGACGCGCAAGGGAAACACGTTTTCCCTGGGCTTATCGATATGCACGTACATCTTCGCGAACCTGGGTTTGAAAAAAAAGAGGATATCGAGAGCGGCGCAAAGGCGGCGGTGAAAGGCGGCTTTACGCAGGTATGCTGTATGCCCAACACCAACCCTGTTGTGGATAACAAAGTCGTCGTAACGTATATCAAAGCGAGGGAAAAGGAAGTAAACCTTTGTAAAATTCATCCTATCGGCGCAATAACGAAAGGCTTGAAAGGCGAGGAAATGGCAGGTATTGCAGGTATGAAAAAAGCGGGCGCGGTAGCGATTTCCGACGACGGCGTAGCGGTGAAAAACGCGCGGCTTATGCGGCTTGCAATGGAATATGCAAAAGGTTTTGATATCAAATGCCTGTGTCATTGCGAGGACAAAGACCTCGTAGACGGCGGCGTTGTACACGAGGGACTCAGCGCGACGATTGCAGGCTTGAAAGGGATTCCCCGCGCGGCGGAAGACGTGATTATCGCAAGGGAAATTGCTTTGGCGGAAACGTTGGATACGTCGGTGCATATTTGCCACGTTTCGACGTACAGCGGCGTGCGTATGATTCGCGACGCGAAACGGGCAGGGGTGAAAGTTACGGCGGAAACTTGTCCGCATTATTATACGTTTACGGATGAAATCATTCGTACGTACGACACGAATACCAAGGTCAATCCGCCCATTCGCGAAGAAGTGGACAAGCAAGCGATTTTGGAGGGGTTGAAAGACGGTACGCTGGATTGTATCGTAACAGACCACGCCCCGCACCATGCCGACGATAAAAACGTCGAATATAACAACGCGGCGTTTGGTATCAGCGGTATTGAAACTTCGTTTGGATTCGCTATCACCAGCTTGTATAAAACGGGATTGTTGAGTTTGAGCGAAATTGCAGATAAGATGTCGTATAATCCCGCTCAAATTTTGGGCTTGGACGGTGGCGAAATCAAAGAGGGCGGCGTTGCCGATTTGATGATTGCGGATATTGACGAGAAATGGACGATAGACCCTGAAAAATTTGTCAGCAAGGGCAAGAACAATCCGTTTAAGGGGTACGAGCTTAGCGGTGTAGTCAAATATACGCTTGTAGACGGCGAAATCAAATACCAAGCGTAAAAGAAAGAATAGAAACAGGAGAAAAGTATGATTACAGATAGATTGATTGAAGGCATTATCGATATGCAAAACCCCACGTGCGTGGGCTTGGACACTCTTTTTGATTATCTTCCTGACGATATGAAATCGGGCGTCAATACGTTTGAGGGCGTTGCGGAACGCGTGTTCGAGTTCAATAAAAAGATTATCGACAATATTTACGATATCGTACCGTCCGTAAAGGTGCAGATTGCCTATTATGAAATGTATGGCGTTGCGGGAATGAAAGCGTATGAAGAAACTCTTAAATACGCGGCGGAAAAAGGTTTGGTTGTCATTGCGGACGCAAAGCGTAACGATATTGGTTCGACAGCGGCTTGCTATGCCAAGACGTTTTTGGGGGAAACTGCGGTCAACGATAAGACGCTTAGGGCGTTCCCTGCCGATTACGTAACCATCAACGGATATTTGGGTACGGACGGCGTTGCGCCTTTCGTGGAAGAATGTGAAAAACACGACAAAGGCGTGTTCGTTTTGGTGAAAACTTCCAACCCCTCGGGCGCGGAAATTCAGAATATGGTTTTGGAAAACGGCGTACCCATGTACGAGTATATGGGCGGCTTGGTTGAAAAATGGGGCGAAAGCACCGTTGGCAAATACGGCTATTCGGCGGTTGGCGCGGTGGTTGGCGCAACGCATCCCACCGAGGCGGCTCGGCTTCGTCAAGTGTTGCCGCACACTTTCTTTTTGATTCCTGGTTACGGCGCGCAAGGCGGCAATGCGGAAATGTTAAAGAGCTGTTTTGGCGCGAACGGATTGGGCGGCGTAGTCAACAATTCTCGTGGGATTTTGTGCGCGTATAAGAAAAACGGCGGTACGTATTACGAGGCGGCACGCACGGCGAGCGTGGCAATGCAAAAAGACCTCAGCTCCGTAATCGGTGTGATGAGAAGATAAACGGGAAAACGTATGAAAGATTATATTGCAACGATTGTAAAAAATGAAAAAATAGCGGAAAACATTCACGAGGTAACGTTTGATTTGGGCGAAAAAGCGAACGTTCGTTGCGGACAGTTTGGCAACATTTCCGTCGAAGGGACGCATTTACTCCGTCGCCCGATTGCTATTTGCAAAGTGGAAGATACAAAGGTAACGTTTTGTTATCAAATTAAGGGCGAAGGCACGCAGAGATTGAAAATGATGGGGGCAGGTACGAGATTAAACGTGCTGTTGCCGCTTGGAAACGGTTTTTTTGTCGAGGAAAATGAAAAGAAAATCGCCCTCGTCGGCGGTGGCGTAGGCGTGTTTCCGTTGATTTCGGTTTTACGCCAATACGGTAAAGATAAAGACGTTTCCGCATATATCGGCTATCGAAATAAGGGCGCGGTTTGCGGCGTGGACGAGTTTGAAAAAGCGAACAAATTTGTCGGCGTAACCGACGACGGCAGTTACGGCGAAAAAATGAATGCAGTACAGGCGTTTGAGGCTGATTTGAAAAAGGGAAATCGCCCCGACGTAGTGCTGGCTTGTGGCCCGACGCCAATGCTCCGCGCGTTGAAAGCGTTGACGGAAAAGGAAAACCTGCTTTGCTACGTTTCTTTGGAAGAACGTATGGGCTGTGGAATCGGCGCGTGTTTGGTGTGCGTATGTAATTTGACGAACGGTCAGCATGCGCGCGTATGCAAGGACGGACCTGTATTCAACGCAAACGACGTGGAGCTTTAATACAGCTTACGAAAAATCAGAAAAACGAAAACGAAAAGGAAAAATACGATGGCGAATTTATCGGTTACGCTTTGCGGCGTACAATTTAAAAATCCCGTAATCGCGGCTTCGGGTACGTTTGGCTTTGGGCGCGAATACAACGAATTATACGATATTGGCGTTTTGGGCGGCGTTTCCACGAAAGGGCTGACGATTCACCCCCGTTTGGGAAATCCCACGCCCCGCATTGCAGAATCTCGCGGCGTGATTTTAAACGCAGTCGGGTTGCAAAACCCAGGGGTGGAACATTTCATTCAAAACGATTTGGAATGGTTGAAAAATACGGGTACGCGCGTGATTGCAAACGTAGCTGGGAAAACCTTGGAAGATTATAAAAACATCTGCGCGAAATTAGATGGTTTGGTGGATATGATCGAACTCAACATTTCCTGCCCCAACGTAAAAAGTGGCGGTATGGCGTTCGGTATCAAACCCGAAACGGTGGAAGAAGTTACCAAATACGCCAAAAGCGGTTTGAAAATCACGCCGTTGATTGTCAAACTCTCCCCCAACGTCGAGAACATTGCAAACAACGCGAAAGCGGCACAAAACGGCGGCGCGGATTGTATATCTTTAATCAATACGTTGACGGGTATGGCAATCGATATTGAAAGAAGAAAACCGATTATCGCCAACAATACGGGCGGTGTTTCGGGCGCAGGGGTAAAACCGATAGCGGTGCGTATGGTATACGAGGCGTCGCAGGCGGTGGATATTCCCGTAATCGGTATGGGGGGCATTACTTGCGCGGAGGACGCGATTGATTTTTTAATGGCTGGCGCGACGGCGGTGCAGGTCGGCACGGCGAATTTTACCGATCCGTACGCAATGCCAAAGATTATCGACGGATTGAACGCTTGGTGCGATAAGCACGGCGTAGAAAGCGTATCCGACTTAACGGGAACGTTACAATTAAACGGAAAATAAATCGGAAATAACGAAACCAAAATAGTAAGGAGAGCGGTATGAACTATACTTATAAACAAGAATTTATTCGTTTTATGGTAAAAAACGGCGTGTTGAAATTTGGTGAATTTACCTTAAAAAGCGGACGGATTGCGCCGTATTTCATCAATACGGGCAATTATAAAACAGGCAAGCAGTTGGCGAAATTGGGAGAATATTACGCCGCTTGTATTCACGACAACAATTTAAAAGCGGACACCCTCGTAGGGCCCGCTTATAAAGGGATTCCGTTGTCCGTTGCGACGGCGGTGGCGTTATATCACCGCTATGAAATCGACGTAAATTATTGCTTTGACAGAAAAGAAGTAAAAGACCACGGCGAAGGCGGCTTGTTCGTCGGACAGCAATTACAGGACGGCGAGGAAGTGATTATTATCGAGGACGTAATGACTTCGGGAAAAGCTCTGCGTGAAATTTTGCCTAAATTGGAAGCGGCGGCAAAAGTCAAAGTGGTGGGTATGGTTATTTCCGTAGACCGTCAAGAAAAGGCGTTAAACAGCGACCTTTCCGCCGTATCGGAGGCGAAAAAAGAATTCGGTATCGACGTGTATTCGGTGGTAACGATGGACGATATTATTGCGGCGATTGAGGACGGCGTCGTGGACGGCAAAGAACATTTGCCTGCAATGTATACCTATCGCAATACTTACGGCGCGAAATAAGATTTGGGGATTTTTAAACGTGGCAACGTATGGTTTTTTCGAGTCGACCATTCTGTTTTTTGAGTGGTAGAAACGGGCATTTTTGCCCGTTCATCAAAGACATGGGTGCTTGAAAATACTAAAAATATAGCGCAAATAAAACAGATTGCGATAATACAAAGCGTGTTTTTTTTCATAAAGACAGTATGGGTAAAAGCAGGGAAATTATACCGTACGCCACAGTAAGGAGAAAAAATGAAAAATATTATTTTGACGGGGGACAGACCCTCGGGTAAATTGCATATCGGACACTACGTAGGCTCGCTTAAACGCCGTGTGGAATTGCAAAACAGCGGAAAATTCGACGAGATTTACGTAATGGTTGCGGACGCGCAAGCGTTGACGGACAATTTTGATAATCCCGAAAAAGTGCGGGCGAATATCACGGAAGTTGCCCTTGATTATCTCGCTTGCGGCATTGATCCGAAAAAATCGACGATTTTCGTACAATCGCACGTGGAACAGCTGACGGAATTGACGTTTTATTATATGAATTTGGTTACGCTTTCCCGATTGGAACGCAACCCGACTGTGAAGACGGAATTAAAACAAAAGAATTTTGAAACGTCGATTCCTATGGGCTTTTTGACTTATCCCGTATCGCAAACGGCGGACATTACCGCGTTTAAGGCAACGACTGTACCTGTGGGTGAGGATCAGTTGCCAATGTTGGAACAGGCGAGAGAAATCGTGAGAAGTTTTAACGGTTTGTATGGAGAAACGTTGGTTGAACCCAAGGCTGTGTTGCCTGAAAACAAATCGTGTTTGCGTTTGCCCGGTACGGACGGAATGGCGAAAATGAGCAAATCTCTTGGAAATTGTATTTACCTTTCTGATTCTGCGGACGAAATCAAACGTAAAGTAATGGGAATGTACACCGACCCGAATCACATTAAGGTAACCGATCCCGGCAATACGTCGAACAATCCGACGTTTATCTACCTTGACGCATTTTCCACGGACGAACATTTTAAAACGTATCTGCCCGAATATGCCAACTTGGACGAATTAAAAGCGCATTACGAACGCGGCGGGTTGGGGGATATGAAAGTGAAAAAATTGCTCAATGCGGTTATGCAAGAAACGTTAGAACCCATTCGACTTCGCAGAGAAGAATTGGCAAAAGATTTGGACGCGGTGTGGGATATGCTGTATCAAGGCAGCGAAAAGGCGCGCGCGGTAGCGGCGCAAACGTTGTCTGAGGTAAAAAAAGCAATGCGTATCGATTATTTTGCCGATAGAAAATAAAGATGAAAAAACGCCTGACTTGTTCAGGCGTTTAAAAATGTAAATTTGACGTAAAGAAAAAAACCGAGGGGAAACCTCGGTTTTTTTTCTCTTATTCCTTAGTCGTTGATGAGGTCCTTATAAGCCTTACCGAACTTCATAACGGGTTTCTTGCATGCCGCAATTTTAACGGGAGCCTTCGTTTGAGGGTTGATACCCGTCTTAGCGGGAACGTCTTTCACTTCAAACGTACCGAAACCGATAAGTTGAACTTTGTCGCCAGCTTTCAATGCGTCCGTAACGGTTGCAACGAATGCTTCGTACGCAGCAGCTGCGTCTTTGTGCGTGAAACCTGCTTTTTCTGCCATTGCTTTAATCAATTCGCCTTTGTTCATAAGAGTTAATCCCCTTTTTTAAAAAATATTTTTTTCTTAAAAACATTTGAAAATCTTTAAGTAATTCCATTATACCTTATTTTGTTTCCTTTGTCAAGTGGCGAACACAAAAAAAATGCGGAAATCCTTGAAAAATAAAGGATTTTTTACATTTTTTCCGAAAAAAAGCGGTTTGACGACGAAAATTTGCCGTAAAGCGCGAAAATCCTGCTTTTTGCAACGAAAATGGTTGCTTTTTCAGCTACATTTATAATAATAAAGAAAGAAAATACAAATATGTCTTACAAACCTTCGACAACGACGGTAATTTTAGCGATAACGCCTTCCATGAAACGGATTTCCGCAGGATACGACCCAACGCTTTTCACGCTGTCCATCTTGATTTTCTTTTTGTCGATATCATAGCCCATTGCCGCCAATGCGTCGCCTACGTGCGCCGCAGTAACGCTGCCGAACACTTTGCCGTTTTCGCCAACTTTGATTTTCACGCTGACAGATTTGCCGTTAATATCCGCCGCCAACGCTTTCAACGCCTTCACTTCTTCCGCTTTATGGAACGCCGCCGCCGCTTTTTGCTGTTCTACCTCGTGTACGTTTTGCGTGGTGGCGAGGGTAGCCAAACCTTTCTTGATTAAAAAGTTTCTGCCGTATCCGTCTGCAACCTCTACAACGTCGCCTTTTTTACCCGTACCTTTTACGTCTGCTTTTAAAATAACTTTCATATGCTTGTCCTCCTTGTAGGAAAAACGAATTTTTCCGCTAAAAATTTCTTTCTATTTCTATTTTACAAAAAAATTTCGAAAATGTCAATAATCTTGAAACACTTTGCGCATACTGCTTTTACCTTTAAAGGAGGAATTTTAATATGATGAATGAAAATGAACGTGAAGTAAACAGCAGTATTGGTTGCGGTGTAACCGAATGTAAGTACAACCGCGCAGGCGATTATTGTACGCTTAGAAAAATCCACGTAGGCAATACCTGCGATTGTGATGCAGAACATTGCACCTGTTGCGACAGCTTTGAAAGAAAATAAGTTGTTCTTTTCAAAACGGCTTGATTGCAAAGCCTAAAAACGCAATCTTAAAAATCACGCTCGACATTTTCGAGAGTGATTTTTTTGTAAAAAGTGATAAAAAAGAACATTTTTTCAATTTTTAAATCGATATATTTTAATCGCTTGATTTTTATCGATATTAGGGGTATAATATTGACAATCTAAAAAAAGGAAGTAGATACATATGGACGAGAAGAAAATTTCCGTACAAGAAAAAGCAAAAGCGTATTTGAAATCGTTACCGAAACGGTTTTTCATTACGGCGTTTTCAGGAATGGCGCAAGGATTGTTCGTAACTTTAATAGCTGGTACGATTTTGGCGCAGATTGCAGGTTGGATAGGCGACAATTACGTTGGAAATACGTTGTTATATATTGCCAATATTGCAAAATCGTTGATGGGCGCGGGGATTGGCGTAGGAATCGCGCACGCGCTGGGGAAAAATAGATTATTGGTGTTTTCCGCGGCGGTAGCAGGCATGGTTGGGGCGTTTGCAGATAAATTGATTCCGGGCGCAGTTCCTTTCGTAATGCTTGGGCTTGGCGCGCCGGGCAACCCGATTGGCGCGTACGTAGTTACAATGTTCGTGGTAGAAATTGTCGGATTGTACGCAGGAAAGACGAAATTGGATATTATTATCGTACCGCTTGGCGCAATGTTGTTGGCATTTGGCGGCGTGTTCGTTGCGTATCCGTTTATTTTGCTTATCAATTTGTTGGGTGTAGGTATCGAAAAAGCAACCGCAATTACGCCGTTCTTTATGGGGATTATCATTGCAGTCGTTATGGGAATCGTCTTGACAATGCCCACGTCTTCCGCAGCAATTTGGTTGTCGTTTGCGTTGGGCAATACGTCGGAGGCAATGTTGCTGGCAGGGGGAGCGGCAACGGTGGGGTGCGCGTGTCATATGATAGGCTTTGCCGTGGCGAGTTACCGTGAAAACAAAGTGGGCGGTTTGATAGCGCAAGGGATTGGAACGAGTATGTTGCAAATCCCCAATATAATGAAAAAACCTGTGATTATGTTGCCTATGATTATATCCAGCGCGATTTGCGGACCTTTGTCTACGTGCGTGTTCGGTTTGAAATGCGGCGCGTCGGGCGTCGGTATGGGAACGAGCGGTTTGGTCGGCGTATTCGGATTGATTGAAGAAACTAGCGGTTTGCTTGGTTACGTGGGAATCGTGTTGTTGATGTTCGTATTGCCTGCAATTTTGAATATCGTCATTTCGGAATATATGAGAAAGAAAGGTTGGATTCAATTCGGCGATATGAAATTGGACGTGTGATGGTAAAGTAAAAAACGAAACCGCGGTTGTTAAAAACACAGCCGCGGTTTTTGCTTGGAACAATTTATGATTTAGTTAAAATCGGTCTGTCGTTGCGGTTCGCAGGTAAGGTGCAAGCCCAACGCTTTAAAGGTCTTTTCGTCTACGTGGGATAATAAAACGGTGGAATGAATTTCACAATTTTTCAATTTATCCAACTGCTCTATGGCGAGTTTTGCCATAGGATCGCCCACGGCGCAAATGGACAACGCCATCAGTATTTCGTCCGTATGCAATCTTGGATTGAGCGAACCCATATGATTGACCTTTAATTTCTGCAACGGTTCGATTATGGTGGGGGAGATGAGTTGTATAGAATCGTCAATACCACCCAACACTTTTAACGCGTTCAAAAGACACGCCGCAGATGCGCCCAAAAGTTCGCCTGTTTTTCCCGTTACGATTCTGCCGTCGTTAAGCTCGATTGCCACGGCAGGACCGCCCGAGAGTTTGGCTTTTTCAAGGGCAGGCGCAACGGCTTTTCTATCTTCTACGTCAATGCCCGTCTTGCTCATCAGCAGTTCGATTTTCGCTACGACGTCTTTGCCGATTCTGCCTTTCCTTGCGTCGCAAAGCGCGGCGTAATAACGGCGAATGATTTCGTTTTTAGAGGCTTGTCTACAAGTTTCGTCGTCGAAAATGCAATTTCCTGCCATATTGACGCCCATATCGGTAGGGGATTTGTAAGGGGAATATCCTAAGATTTTTTCAAGCATTGCCGAAACAACGGGGAAAATTTCCACGTCGCGATTGTAATTCACCGCCAAGGTTTGATAGGCTTCGAGATGATAGGGGTCAATCATATTGACGTCGTTCAAATCGGCTGTTGCCGCCTCGTACGCCACGTTGACGGGGTGCGATAAGGGCAAATTCCAAACGGGGAAAGTTTCAAATTTTGCATATCCTGCTTTCACACCGTGTAAATTTTCGTGATAGAGCTGAGAAAGGCAGGTCGCCATTTTTCCGCTGCCAGGACCTGGCGCGGTAACGATTACCAATCTCCGTTTGGTAGGGATATATTCATTTTTGCCATATCCTTCGTCGCTGACGATTTTTTGTACGTCGGAGGGGTAACCCTCGATTGCATAATGCTTGTACACAGCAACGCCAAGATTGTTTAAACGTTTGATAAACCCGTCTACGGCAGGTTGCGAATGATACATAGTCATAACGACGCTGCCAACGTACAAACCTTTGCTTTTGAAAACGTCTAAAAGCCGTATAACGTCTGCGTCGTACGTAATCCCTAAATCGCTGCGATATTTGTTTTTAATGATATCGTTTGCGCTGATGACGACGAGGATTTCCGCTATGTCTTTCAGCTTTAACAACATTTTGATTTTACTGTCTGGTTCAAATCCGGGCAAAACCCTCGACGCATGGTAATCGTCAAACAGTTTTCCTCCAAATTCAAGATACAATTTATCTCCGAAAGAATCGATTCGTTCCTGAATTTTTTCCGATTGCATAGACAGATATTTTTTGTTGTCAAAACCCAATGCATTCATAAGCGCGCCTCTCGTCTTTTGTTTTTCTCTTAAAATCGTCATTTTATCTATTTTACCAAAAAAAGAGAAAAAAGTCAATGCTATGAGCGAGAAAAGCTGTTTAAAAAAGAAGAATTATTTTTGTTGTTTTTCAACAAAAAAGATAAAAAGAGGCTACCGTGTACGCGTTGAAAATAAAACGGGGTGGGCGTGTACGGGTTGAAAGACAAAGAAAAAACTCTCCGCATAAACAAGTGGGAGAGTTTTTAGGAGAAGATCAAAAAATGAAAAAATATAATAGGTTAGATTTTTTTCTTTAATTCGCGTACGGCGTTGTTGAGGAACACTTCTGCCGTCGTACCCTTTCTAATCAAAGCCAACGCCTCGTCAGGGCTACACCAACGCGCTTCGGACACTTCGTCCTCTTTCAATCGAATGTTTTTTTCTTCTACGATTACGATAAAATTGAGCATCAACACTTCTTTTTTGTTGTGATAACGCGAAGACATATATTTGACCTTTACAACGTCCAAACCAAGTTCTTCCTTGATTTCGCGAGGAATGGTTTTTTCAGCGTTTTCGCCTTTTTTAATATAACCTGCAAATAAGATAAAATCGTCGTCTTCTACGTGTTTTGCCAACAAAATTTTATCTTGCGCGCGATTGGTTACAACCATGGACACCGCAACGGAAAATTGCGGAAACATATACGATTCGCATTGGCTGCAATAGGGAATCAATCCTTCGTTTTCACAAAACCGCAAAGAAAGTTTTTGCCCACATTCTCTACAATACATACGTTGCCCTCCTTATTTTCGTTATTTTCCTATTTATTATACTGCTTTTTTTAACGTTTGTCAACAATGCGAAAAAACTTTTTTGAAAAAATTTCACAAAAAATGCAAAAAAATGCCGAAAAGGCGCTTTCGATATACATTGTCGGTATTCTTCGGGTATTCTATTTATATACAATATTTTATAAAAAAATCGCGCACAGGCGTTTTGTACTTGACATATGAAAAAAAATAGAGTATAATAAGTTGCACAATCAAACGGCAAGGAGAGCTTTTTTGGGAAAGAACGCCAAAAGGCTCGGTTTTTTCGCGTTTTGAATGTGTTTTAATACGGAAAAAACCAAAGGAGAACATAAAAATTATGCTTACATCTATTTGCGGTATCAACTGGGGCGACGAAGGCAAGGGCAGAATGGTGGACTTGTTGTCGGAAAAGTTTGACATTGTATGCCGTTATCAAGGCGGAAACAATGCGGGACACACCGTTATCAACGAACGAGGAAAATTTATTCTCAATTTGTTGCCTTCGGGGATTTTGCGTGAAGAAGTGGTCAACGTTATGGGGCCCGGTATGGTTATCGACATCAAACATCTTTGCGGCGAAATTGCAAAATTGCGCGAGGCAGGTATTAAAATTACGCCTGAAAACTTGAAAATTTCAGATCGCGCGGTAATCACTATGCCGTATAACGTATTACAAGATTGTTTGGAAGAAGACCGTTTGGCAGGTAAAAAATTCGGTTCGACTCGTCGCGGTATCGCGCCCGTATACGCGGATAAATATTTGAAAAAAGCGTTCCGTATGGGCGAACTTCTCAATCCCGAACGTTTATACAAGCGCGTTGCAGATATCGTGGAATGGAAAAACCTTACCGTTGTCGGCGGATACAATGCTGAACCCGTTAAGACGGAAGATATCATTTCGTATTTTGAAACGTATGGAAAAGAATTAGCTCCGTTCGTTTGCGACGTTGGTTTATATCTCACCGACGCGCACGCAAAAGGCAAGGACATTATGTTCGAGGCGCAACTTGGCGCAATGCGCGATATCGATTTTGGTATTCATCCCTATACGTCGTCGTCGTCGACGATAGCGGCGTACGCTCCTATCGGCGCAGGCGTACCTCAATTACAACTCGACAATTCCATTGGGATTATGAAAGCGTATTCCACCTGCGTAGGGGAAGGTCCTTTCACGGCTGAATATTTCGACGAAAAAGCAAAACGTTTGCGTGATTTGGGCGGAGAATACGGCGCGGCAACGGGCAGACCCCGTCGCGTAGGTCCTTTTGATATCGTAGCCTCTCGCTATGGAATCCGTTGCCAAGGCGCGACGGAAATCGCGTTGACGAAAATGGACATTTTGTCTGATTATGAAGAAATCGAGGTTTGCGTCGCGTACGAACTTAACGGTGAAATTATCGAAGAATTTCCGTTTGTGGACGTTTTAGACGATTGCAAACCCGTATTCAAAACGGTAAAAGGTTGGAATTGCGACATTTCCAAGTGTCGTAAAAAAGAAGATTTGCCCAAAGAAGCGCTCGATTACGTAAGATATTTAGAAGAGGCTTGCGGTTGCAAAATCAGATACGTATCCGTTGGCGCAGAACGCGACGCATACGTACAGATGTATTAAAAATATACCTTGAAACGAAACAAAACCGATTCTTTTTGCAAGAGTCGGTTTTCTCATATAAGTAAATTTAATATCTTCTATAAAAAATTATAAGAAAAAACACACAAAAAAAATACGCGCCGTTGCTTGAAAAATACGCGCGCTTGTGCTATAATGAACGAAAGCTATCATTGCGAGGTATAAAAAATGAAAATTCGCGTCGGCATTTACGGTTACGGAAATTTGGGCAAGGGGGTAGAACTCGCCCTTAGACAAAACCCCGACCTTACGGCAGTTGGCGTGTTTACGCGCCGCGATCCTAAAACGCTGAAAACATTGACGGGGATTCCCGTATATTCGGCTTTAGACGTAGAGAAAATGAAAGAAGATATCGACGTCATGATTCTCTGTGGCGGCAGCGCAACCGACCTTCCTAAACAAACGCCGTATTTGGCGCAATATTTCAACGTCGTAGACAGTTTTGATACCCATGCAAATATCCCTCAACACGTCAAAAACGTACAAGAAATGGCGGAAAAAGCAAAGACGACTGCGCTCGTTTCCGCAGGATGGGACCCGGGCATGTTTTCAATCGCCCGTTTGTATTCGGGGGTGGTACTTTGCGAGGGGCAAGATTATACGTTTTGGGGCAAGGGCGTCAGTCAAGGACATTCGGACGCGATTCGCCGAATCGACGGGGTCGTGGACGCAAGACAATATACAATTCCTATGCAGAGTGCGTTGAAAGCGGTGAGAAAGGGTGAAACGCCTGCGCTGACGGCGGCGGAAAAACACGAACGGGAATGTTTCGTCGTAGTTGCAGAGGGCGCGGACAAGGCGCGTATCGAACGAGAAATCAAAACTATGCCCAATTATTTTGCCGATTACAATACGACTGTGCATTTTATATCCAAAGAAGAATTGGATAAAAACCACGGCGGTTTGCCACATGGCGGATTGGTCGTTCGTAGTGGCGTAACGGGTTTGCATAAAGAAAACAAGCACGTGATAGAATATTCGTTGAAGTTGGATTCCAATCCCGAATTTACTTCGTCCGTGCTGGTGGCTTGCGCGAGGGCCGTCTATCGTATGAATCAAGAAAAAATGTACGGTTGCAAAACTATGTTGGACGTGCCGCCTGTTTATCTTTCCCCGAAAAGCAGGGACGAATTGTTGCAAACATTGCTTTAAAATTGTATAAACGAACGTTGCCCTGAAACCACGCCGTTTCGGGGCGTTTTTTTTGCGTGAAAATTTTATTTTTGTGAAAATTACGTAAAAAATAAAAATTTTACGAGCAATCGTCGGTTTTGCATTGTTAAAATAGCGAGAAGAAAAGTGAAAAACAGGAAAAATTTCCCGCTTTTGAAAGGAAATTATGCCAAAAAACTTGAAAATTTTTTGTAAATATATTATAATGTAATATATAGTATAATACAAAAATAACATTTTTGGAGATTACAATGGAAGAAACGCGTGCTTTGAAACGCAAAATATATAACAATGCAATCGTCTACGGATTGGTTTTTCTTGCGGTTGCCATAACGCCATTGATTGCGGCGCAAGCGGCGAAATTGTTGGATTTTGCCGTGTTGGAATGGTGGCAACACGGTCAACTGCGGGTGTTTTACACCGAGGTTTTGACGGCGGTCTTTTGGATAGTGGAAATGGTAGGGTTTCACTTTTTGGTTAAACATTTAAAGAAACGGCAAACCAATGATACGCAAGACGAATCCTCTTCCCGTTTATCTGAGGAAATTGCAATAACGAAAAGCGAAAAGAAAGAGAAAAAACACATGCCAAAAGAGCCGTTGTTGCCTTTAAAGAACGTGCTGGCGTTGTTTGGTGTTTGCGCTGTCTGTGTGTTGTTGCTCAGCGCGCAAATTGGATTTCAGGTGAAAATATTTTACGATTTAGGCGAACGGGTCGTACTCAGTGAAATCATAGATTTTGGCGGTTTGGTCGTAAAAAATATCGTCAAATGCGTATGGATAGTCGTTTTGATAAAAGTATCCTTTACTATGATGGAAGCGGCGTTAAAAAATGCGGCGATAAGCGAAAAAGCAAAACTTTGTCTTGTGTGGACGGGCGTGCTTGCGCTTGTATTATTGTTTGGCGTATACGACGTGTTATATTCGGCGAATCCGTTTGCGTGGACGTATCTTTTCTTTTACGTTGCGTTTACGGTAATGTACGTTTTGACCAAACGAAATTTTATCAAATCGTATTTATTGATTTTTTTCGTGTATTTGTTTTAATAGGGAGAAATGCAAATGAAATTGCACGCGATTATTAAAAAAACAGGCGATTGGTTTAAAGAGAACCGATTGGTTGCAATTTATCCGATTTTGGCGATTATTATAGAAATGTCGGTGGTCTTTTCGGTAGAGGGCAGCCCCTTTTTAACGCGTCCTTTTTTATCTTTGGGATTGCTTGTGTTTTTGGTAGGGGTTTTGTTGTTTTTGCCCGATAACAGAACAAGATTGATTGTAGGCGCAGGTATGTTGTTCGTGCAAACCGCGCTCGATTTAATTTTTGCCGCAATTTTTGATATGACCGAACAATATTTTGATTTGGGAATGTTGAATTTACGAAACGACGCGGTGGCGGCGTTGGAAAAAATTCCCGTCAATTTTGCGGCATTTTACGTCGGATTTCTCGCTTGCGTAACGTTTATCATTTATGGTTTGCGCAGCTTGCGAGAAGAAAACGGCAATACCGTAAAAACAGGGAAATACTCGGCGTGGTTTTACGTTGGAGTTATGGCGGCTGGATTGGCGACGTTGGTAGGCTCGTTTTTCGTGTATTTCCCGTCGAAAACGGATAGATATCACGAAATGGTGTACGGTCAAGAAGAAGGTGTGTACGCGTCTTACGGTATGATTGGCAATCTCATTGGAGAAGTGGCAAACACTTTAAAAAAAGACGACAACAAGCTCACAGTTGCGCAAGCGGAAGAATTTTTATATAAAACGCAATCGACGGGTTCGCAATATTTTGGAATATCAAAAGATAAAAATGTCGTCGTTATTTTAAGCGAATCCTTTGAATGGTTTTCGTTTTTGCGAAACGAGGAATATCCGTTCGCTCTTGATTTGACGGATGAAGAATTGGCGGCGTTGTATCCCAATTTAACCAAGTTTTATAACGAGAGCGTAGTGGCAACCAATTTCCATTCACGCGAAAAGACGGATATTTCCGAAACGTTGAGTATTATCGGCGCATATCCGACGGATTCGTACGTCAATTACGATTATTATGAAAATTCTATGCCGAATACGATGCCCAATATTTTAAAAACGTTGGATTCGGATATACAAACGCGCTATTTTCATAACGGCGAAAAAGAATTTTATAACCGCGAAAAAGTGGAGTTGACCTTTGGGTTTGAAAGCGTTACAGACCGATTTGATATGGCGAAAATGGCAGAAGAATCGGCGGAAGAGGGTGAACAGCCTACGTTTATCAATTACAGGGAATTGGAAGACGGCGAATTGTGTTTGGACAGCGAAATGATGGAAACTTGTAAAGACGAGATGTTTCCTACGGACAAGCGTTTTTACACGTATATCACGACGATTACAATGCACGGTACGTATTTTGCTCGTGAAAATTTAGCGACGGAGCGTGAAATTGTATCGGAAGTGTTGGGCGATAGATTGCCAAAACCCGAAGAGGACGCATTTGCCGACGTGTTGTTTCATTATATGGTTACGGCAAAAGAATTAGATGACGCGATTGGCGTGATGATGGCGGATTTGGAACAGAAAAATCTTTTGGACGATACGGTGATTTTAATGTTTGGCGACCATAACGCATATTACAATCAACTGAGCAATTACGTGAAAGATATTATCGATTATGATACAGACCGCAAATTTACCGATTTGTACAACGTGCCTTTGATGATTTATGATAAAAATCTTGGGCATCAACTCGTAGATAAATTCTGTTGTACGGCAGATATTGTGCCTACGTTGTTCGATTTGTTGGGCGTGAAATATTATGAAAATTTCTATTACGGCAATTCGTTGTTTTCTGAAAAAGAATCGGTGTTGTATTCTCGCGCGTATGGGATTTTCTTGCGTGAAGGTATCGTAGGTTCAAGCGCAACGAACGTGGTGTATTGGTATTTGGGTAAAAAATTGAAAAATGGGGAATTGGATACGCAAGGCGCGGTTACGGAGGCGGATATACGTTCGTTTAGTCAAGAGGCGGCGGAGCTAGTCAATAAGATTAAATATTGCGATTATATTTTTGAAACCGATTATTTTTCCGACGAAAATAACTTTGATTTATATACGGGAAAAATGATAAATTTGAATAAAGCAAATTAAGGGATAAACAATGAATGAAATGCGGTTGATTATTACGATATGCGGTGTAATCGGAACGGCGATAACCGTTTTAATGGCGTATAAGGCGATATTTTTCGTTGTTGGTTTTTTCCGTTGTCGAAAATTCAAAGAAACGGACAATAAACATACTTACGCGATTTGCGTGCCGGCAAGAAACGAGGAAAAAGTAATTCAAAACTTTTTGGACAGCGTTGCGCATTCGGATTATCCGTTGGATAAAATCACCGTGTTCGTCGTTGCGGATAATTGCACTGATTCCACGGCGCAGGTAGCGCGCGTGTTTGATAAAAACGGGCTGAAAGTAGTGGTGTACGAACATAATAACCCTGACGAACGCACGAAAGGTTTTGCGCTGAAATATCTGTTTGAAAAAATAGAAGAAGATTACGGACGGCAATCGTTTGAAGGGTATTTTGTGTTCGACGCTGACAACGTGATTATGCAGGATTATCTTACTCGAATGAACGAGGCTTTTGACGAAGGGCATAAAATTATCACTTCGTTCCGAAACTCGAAAAATATGAATCAAAATTGGATTTCATTTAGTTACGCAATGCATTGGATGCGTACTTGCTTGACGGAAAATCGAGCAAAGGGCGTGTTAAATCAGGCTTGTCGTATACAGGGGACGGGATTTTTGTTCAGCAACGAATTGGTGAAAGACGGTTGGAATTATACCTCGTTGACCGAGGATAGGAGTTTTTGCACCGACGCTGTTGTACAGAATTATAAAATTTCCTATTGCGAGTCGGCGGTGTTTTTCGACGAACAGCCGTATAAATTGAGAGTGGCGCTTCGTCAGCGTTTGCGTTGGTCGAAAGGACATTTGCAATCGGCGGTAGAAAATTGTCCGAAATTGCTGAAAAATATGATAAACCCAAAAAAGAATTTTTGTATCGCGTACGATTGTTTTTTCCTCAATTTCCCTCGCCACATAGAAAGCGCGGTTCGTAAAATAATTACGTACGCTTTGGAATTGACGATTGCCATTATGACGGCGGCGGTTTACGGTTGGATTTGGGGCTTTTTTGTCGGTTGGTTTACGAGCAGATTGAAAAGTTGGGTCAGTAGTATGCTTATTGAGGCGTGCGTGTTTATTAAATATCATCAAAAGATGGAACAAGGCAACGTATGGAAACGGTTTTTTCATATCGTAATGTTTCCATTTTTCGACGTAATCGGGCGTTGGACGATGTATATTGCCGTGTTTAAAAAGATTGAATGGAAACCCATTCCGCACGACACCGTTATGGATATGGAAAAATTAAAAAATCATTAACAATTAGAAAAAACTTACCGCCCTTGCGAACTATATTCGCAAGGGCGGATTTTCTTATAAAAACAAATTCTCAATCGTTGTTTTGCATAGGCCGCAACGACAACGCCTTTATCATTTGCCCTACGTATTGTACGGGAACAAGCTGGATTTTATCTTTGAATTTTTCGCACGCTTTCATATTTTTCGCAGGCAAAATTACTTGTTTAAACCCTGTTTTAATACATTCGTTTACCCGTTTATCCGCATAGGTTACCGGACGGATTTCTCCCGTTAAACCCACTTCGCCAAACACCGCAGTAAATTTGTCAATCGGTACGTCGTTCGCCGCGCTGGCAAGCGCCGCGCAAATGGCAAGGTCCACAGACGGTTCGTCCAACTTGATTCCGCCCATAGCGTTGATGTACACGTCCGACGAGAAAAAGGGGATACCGCACCGCTTTTCCAAAACGGCGATTAAGACCACCAATTTATTGTAATCTACGCCCAAACTCATACGACGAGGCATACCGTACGCGGTTTTGGAAATGAGCGTTTGAATTTCCACGTTCATACACCGATTGCCGCTTTCCGACGGGGTAACGGCAGACCCTGCCGCAAGTCCGCGCGTTTCAGATAAAAACAAGTCGGCGTAATCGCTTACGCTTTTGATGCCCGTTTCCGTCATTTCGAAAACGCCCACCTCTTGCGCCGAACCGAAACGGTTTTTTACGGCGCGGAGCAATTTATAATTATCTTCTTGCTGCCCCTCGAAATACAACACCGTGTCCATAATGTGTTCCAAGACTTTCGGCCCAGCCAACGCGCCCTCTTTGGTAACGTGTCCGATAATGAAAAAGGTAACGTTTTGCGATTTTGCAATCCGCATCAATTTTGCGGCGCATTCACGGACTTGTCCAACACTTCCTGCCGCGGAGGAAAGGGATTCGGTGTAAATGGCTTGTACCGAATCGATTACGACGAATTTGCTCTCGCCGATAGCGGTTTCGATATCTTCCAAACAGGTTTCGTTTAACAGCAAAAGATTGTCGGAAACCACGCCCAACCGTTCGCAACGCATTTTCACTTGGGAACAGCTTTCTTCCGCAGAAACGTACAAAGTGGGATGGCTTTTTGCCAAATACGCGGCGACTTGGGTTAAAAGAGTGGATTTCCCAATACCAGGGTCGCCCCCGAGAAGGACGAGCGAGCCTCGTACGATACCGCCGCCAAGCACCGTATCAAATTCGGAAATGCCGCTGTTCACGCGGTCAAATTTTTCATAACCGATTTTGGACAAAGGCAGAGCGCGGTTTTTCAGCATATCCGTAACCCCTCGCCGTGTTTCCGTTTTTGCTGTATTTGTTTCGCGGACGAGTTCTTCTTGCATGGTGTTAAAATTGCCGCAATCGGGGCATTTTCCTAGCCATTTGGGCGCAACAAACCCGCACGTGGAACAAACGAATTGGCTGGTAGGGGCTTTTTGTTTGGTTGCCATAAAACTTGTTTACCTCACTTTTTCAATAATACGTACGCGTTGACGGTGATGCCTTTGCCCTCGCCAACGTAGCCCAACCCCTCGTTCGTGCCTGCGCCAATGCCGATTGCCGTTGGGTCGATTTTTAAAACGCTCGAAAGGGAGTTTTTCATATCGTCGATATATTTGGCAAGACGAGGTTTTTCCGCTTGGATTGCAATCGATACGTTTTGCACGGCATAACCTTGCTTGTCAATCAAGTACACCACTTGCGAAAGCATGTTCATAGAATCGGCGTTTTTCCATTTTTCATCCGTATCGGGGAAATAATGCCCGATATCTTTCAAGCCTGCCGCCGACAACAGCGCGTCCATCAAAGCGTGAACGAGTACGTCGCCGTCGCTGTGGGCAATCAAACCGCTGTGCGAGGGGATTTTGACCCCTGCCAACACGATAAAGTCTTGTTTTTTTCCAAATGCGTGGGTGTCAATTCCAAAGCCGCATCTTGCGGCGTTGTCTTCAAAATCTTCCGCGTACGTCAATTTGACGTTTTCTCTTGCTCCGTCGCAAATATTCGGCGTTCCGCAAAATTGTCCAAATACAGACGCGTCGTCCGTGTATTCGCCGCCGATTTCCATCGCGCGTTCGTAGGCGTAACGGATATTTTCCGTGAAAAAGCCTTGCGGGGTTTGAATTTGCCGCAACGTATCCCGACGAGGCGTGGAACGGATTTTATTATTTTCCACGACGGAAATCGTATCTCGACATTCGACGGCGCAAATGCCGCTGCCGAACGTTTTTACGCTTTGGATACAATTTTCAATCGTTTGCCTTGTAACGTAAGGGCGCGCCCCGTCGTGAATCAAAACGATATCCGATTGTACGGCTTTTAAAGCGTTGTAAACCGATTGCGTGCGCGTTTCACCACCGAGTACGACTTTTGCTTTGGGGAATGCCTTGCAAATTTGGGAAATTTCATTGAAATCCCGTTCGGAAGCAGTTACGACAATTTCGTCGATTGCAGGGAAATCAAAGGCGGACAACGTTTTTTCTAAAACGGTGTAGCCCTTTTTTAACAGCAATTTATTTTTTGTAAAACCCGCGCGCGTGCCTTTTCCGGCAGCGCAGATGACGGCGCAGACAGAATAGCTCATACAATCACCTCGTACAGGGACGCCGCTTCTTCTTTTTTCACCGTTTCTTTCACGTTTACCACGCGGAATTTTAAAACGCCTGAGGCGTACAAAACCTCTACCACGTCGCCGATTTTGACGGCGGTGGAGGGCTTTGCCGCTTTTCCGTTGATTAAAACCTTGTCCTCACCGCAAGCCTCTTGCGCTACGGTGCGACGTTTTAAAATACGGGAAACTTTTAAAAATTTATCGATACGCATACCTTTTTCTCCTTATCTGTGTAAAAAGAAATATAAAAATTTTTTATTTCGCTTTCAAAAATGCTTGACATCTTTCTTTCCGTTCGATATAATTAGATAATGTATCATTATGCTTAGAATGGTGTAATGCCGCTTGGCGAAACTTTTTTCTAGAAGAAATCCCCCAAAAACGTCGTAAAAAAGGACGAGAATGATTGAAATTTCTTTCCATATATATTATTATAGCGAAAAGATAGAAAAAAGTAAAGCAAAGAGCGATAAAATTTCAAAACAAGACAAAAAATTCGATTTTTATCGATGAAAAGATATACTCGGTAGATCGCCTGAAATTTATGTAAGGAGCAATTTGAAAAGATGGATTTACCTATTTCAAAGTATGGCAAAACCGAACGAAGAAAATTCGGTTCAATCAACGAAGTCATTGATATTCCCGACCTCGTTGAAATCCAAAAGGACAGCTATAACGCCTTTATCGAAGAGGGCATTAGCGAGGTGTTTGAGGACTTTTCTCCCATCACCGACTACTCCGACCATTTTGAACTCTATTTCTTAGAGCACAGATTTGGCGATAAACCTAAGTACGACGAAA
>JAFTPE010000025.1 GCA_017463425.1 Clostridia bacterium
TTAAATATGTTATAATTCATTTGAGGTGTACAAATGAAAGAAAATAAATTGATAGATTTATCAATGGATTTGGCGGTAAATGTCATTAAATTTTGTGAAAAAATAAAAGGACATTATTCTCTCGTTAATCAGGTGGAACGTAGCGGAACCTCTATTGGCGCAAATATTAGAGAGGCTAATTATGCGCACAGCAAAGCAGATTTTGTAGCAAAATTGCAAATAGCTTTAAAAGAATGTTTTGAAACGGAATATTGGTTGGAGTTATTTATTAAAGCAAATTTGACGACACAAGAAGAAATAAAAGAGATATTTAATTCCTGCGGAACAATTCGACGGCTGTTGATTGCATCAATCAACACTGTAAAGCAAACTAAAATCAATTTGTAAAACAAGAGGTTAAAAAAAATAAAAACTTTGAATTAGAAAAGATTGACATTTTCGTTTTAGGGTGCTATAATAGGCGTACAATCAAATACGGAGGCATAGTCTCAGTTGGTTAGAGCGCTCGCTTCACATGCGAGAGGTCGGGGGTTCAAGTCCCTCTGTCTCCACCAAAAAAGGAACACCCTGCAGGGTGTTCCTTTTTTGGTGGAGATACGAACGCGCGCAATACTCGTTGTCGTTATCTCGTTCAATTTAATCCAAACAGTTGGTAAAAATTGATGGCTTTAAATTGCGCGAAAATTGTTGATGAAAACATTGACTTTTCAAATAAAAAGTGTTATTATTAAGAAAAAAGGAGAAATAAATTTTATGGATTGGCAAGCAATTTTAAATTCTATCGTAAATTGGGCAACTTCTTCCGGGATTAGATTGGTTATTGCGCTGGTATTGCTTTTTATATCGTTTAAAGTAATTAACGCGCTGGCGAGAAGATTTACCAAACGTTCGGAGAAAAAAGGCGTAGATAAAACCATTTCGCGTACGCTTATTTATATTTTCAAACTTAGTATGAAAATTATCGTTACTGTGTGCTTAATTGGTTACGTGGGTATCGATACGAGTGGGATCACCGCGCTGATTGCTTCGGCTGGCGTTTGTATCGGTTTGGCGGTAAACGGCGCCGTATCAAATCTTGCGGGAGGCGTTGTGTTGATCGTTACTCGTCCGTTTAAGATTGACGATTATATTGACGTATTAGGTCATTCGGGGACGGTTGAGGAGATAAGAATTACGCAAACGAAACTGTGTACGCCTGATAATAAGGTCGTATACATACCCAACGGCGCGCTTTCTTCTGCGGAAATCGTTAACTATTCTGAAAAAGATATCAGAAGGGTGGATAATACGTTCAGTATTGCGTACGATTGCGATTTTGAAAAAGCCAAAGACATTATCGTGAAGATTTGTTTAAACCACGAACTTGTTTTGAAAGAACCTGCTCCGTTTGTGCGCGTTTCTAATCACGGTAGCAGCAGTATTGATATCGTTGCCAGAGTTTGGGTAAAAAGCGCGGATTATTGGACGGTACATTTTGACCTTTTGGAAAAAGTGAAAGCGGAATTTGATGCAAACGGTATCGAGATTCCGTTTGATCAACTTGACGTGAATATTAAAAAGCAATAACGTTTTTACGGTTGGGCTGATTTATTAGAGAAAAAGGCTGTGATTTTGATTGAAAAATCACAGCCTTTTTTGTGTCTACTAATGGAAAATTTGATTGTAGAAGTGGTTTTGTCGATAAAATGAAAGATGTCATAAAAATACCTGACAAAGCTCATAAAAAGATTTGACAATTTAATATATACGGAGTATAATATCGCATAAAGGAAGGCTCACATATGATTATAAAGATGTTCAATTTTTGGTATTTTCTATGGATAGCAGTGGTGGCAGGCGCAGGCGTAGGGCTATACTACTTATTGAACAACAAAACGGATAAAACGAAAAAAATAGTTTTACTGTCCATCTTGTTCTTTGCGATAGTATTACACTTTTTAAAATGTTTGATTCCGCCATATTCCACCAACCAAGGTAGATTGTACAGCGATATTTTCTTTATCAATATTTGCGCAGCGAACATTTGCTTGTTCCCGATTATGTTTATTAGCAAAAGCAATATTTGGAAAGATTATATGTTCTATCTTGGCTTGTTGGGAGGAGGGCTGGCGGTTCTTTATCCTATTGAACCGCTGCTTAAAACCAACCCTGAGGAAGAAGTTTTAGATGTGATAAGGTTTTATATTCATCATGGCATTTTGCTAATCGTGCCTTTGTTGATGGTGGCGTTGAAACTCCATACAATCAGCTATAAGCGCGTATGGGCTGTACCAGGGTGTCTTTTGGTGATTATGCTGTTTATTATGCTGAATCAAATTATTCAAAGCGAAATCGGTTTTGTTTCGCTGCGTGGAGACGATATCTTTAAAATTGGCTACAAAAACAGTTCCTATATATGGGGGCCTGACGACGACATTGGCTATTTTATTGCAAATTTCTGTCCCGAGCTTTTTAAAACTTTGCCCGTAGGCGAATTTGCCGGGCAGGAGAAATATTGGCCGTGGGTTTGGTTGGTCGTTCCTGCATATCTATTGTTGACGCCGATTGCGTTTTTGATTGCGGCTATCGTCGATTTTAAAAGATTAAAAAAGGACTTGGCGTTTGTGCGGCAAGTTTGCAAAGAAAGAATGCAAAAATAAAGAAAAAATACAAAGGAAGTAGGTATGACTTTTAAAGATTGGATTTTTAGTATTCATCCCGAAGGGGACGGTTACAGCGGACAATGGCAATTTCCGCATATATTTACGTTGTGTTTGTGTATAGGCATCATTTTATCGCTTGCGTTTTTGTTTAGAAATAAAAACCAAACCACGCGCAATAACGTAGTGCGAATCCTTACGCTGTGCATTTTGTTTTTCGAGCTTGCTCGTCGTATTGTCAATATCGCGAAAGGAGAAATAGTCGATTTACATACGTTTTTATATGTTTTATTGCCGAGGCCGTGGTGTGCGATTTCCTGTTGGCTGATGATTTTTGCAGGGGCGTTTCCTAAGAAAACGTTGTGGAATTTTGCCGCGATTAACGCGTTGCTTTGTTCGGTGATTTTCTTTGCTTACCCGTCGGCAGGTTTCAACGATAGGCACATTTTGTTTGAAAACCTGTATTCGATAGCAACGCACGCGTTGTTGCTGATTAGTTCGGTAAGTGTTCTTACGTTAAAGGTAGGGGATTTTCGTTATAAACGGGAAACTTTTTGTAACGGCTTTTTAAAAGAGTTGATTTTGCTTGCCGTTGTATTCGTGTACGGCGTGGTGGAATTAAAGTTAAACCTTTCTACCGACCCGTTGTATTTTATGCCCATTGCAGGAAACGAGGTGAAAGAAATTTTGGGGTTAGACAGCGTACCGTACGTTATTGTTTACAGCCTTTTCTTGTGTGTGTGGGTCAACGCTTTTTACGTGATTCCGATGCTTTGGAAGAAATTTTCTAAAAAGAAAGAAGAAGTATAAAACCGTTTGAAAGGCGTGCGTGGTATAAAAATAGAAGGAAACGTATCTTTTTGATACAAACCGAAAAGAGTTGATGGTCATTATTTAACTAAATGAAAAAAATAAAGGAAACATAGGCGTTACCCTATGTTTCCTTTATTGTCGTAGCAAATTTACGATAGAGGTATATCGACTAATGAAAATCGCGCATAAAAAAGTGCGCCTACCGAAGCAAGCGCACAAAAACACAGACTCCGATAGTCGCCAAACTAACTTTACGCAAAATGGTGTAGCCATAATGATACAAGTAGAATCTGCATTTTATCAAATTCAACAATATCATTATGACAAAAATAAATATAATTATTCCATAAAAAAGAAAATTACACCACGGATTGCGTTTATTTAGTTAGTTTGGCATAATTATTGTAGCATAAAAGAAAAAGATTGTCAACGATTTATCAAATATAATAGATACAAACTTACGATTATATTATATACTACATTTGCGGTAATGTCAAATATTTTACCGCATTTGTGGTATAATTTTTTATAGAAAGGAGAAAAATTATGGATTATGGGAAAATATTAAAAGAGCATAGAGAAAATGCAGGGTTATCGCAACAGGAATTGGCGAAAGCAACCAATCTTTCTCAGCAAGGCATCAGCTGTTGGGAAAAAAATTTGAGAACGCCGAATTTAACGGCTTGTATACAGTTAGCGGATTTTTACGGAATCTCCTTAGATGAGTTGGTTGGGCATACAATTAAAAAGAATTGGTAATAAAAAATAGGAGAGAAAACGGTATGGAAATGGTATTGTTGACGGCGCTGGGCGTTGGCGGAGCAACGGTAATCGGCGCGATAATCGGTTTTTTATTTAAAAATATTTCCCACAAATTTTCGGATATCGTGTTGTCGTTTGCCGCAGGCGTTATGTTGGCGGCGGCGGTGGTGGGCTTGATTTTGCCCTCTTTGGAATACGGGGATTCGTGGGGGATTGTCATTACGGTTGCAGGGATTTTCGCAGGCGCGGTTTGTTTGAATTTGGTGGACAAGCTCGTTCCGCATCTTCACAAATTGATGGGAGCGGAAATAGAAGAACATAACAACGCAAACCTTAACAAAGTGCTGTTGTTCGTGTTTGCAATCGCCATTCACAATTTGCCTGAGGGGATTGCCGCGGGCGTAGGGTTTGGTTCGGGCGACGTTTCGCAGGCCTTGATTATCGCAGGGGGGATTGCGCTTCAAAACGTTCCCGAAGGAATGGTGATAATCGCGCCTATGTTGGCGGCTGGGATTTCCAAGAAAAAGACGTTCATTGCCGCGCTTATAACGGGGCTTGTTGAGGTGGTTGGGACGTTGATTGGCTATTTTGCAGTCAGTCTTGCCTCTGCCATTTTGCCTTTTGCATTGGCGTTTGCAGGCGGTACAATGTTGTACGTTATCAGCGACGAAATGATTCCCGAAACGCACGCGCACGGCGGAGAGAGAGGCGCAACGTACGCGCTACTCGTTGGGTTTTGTTTGATGCTCGTTATGGACGTATGGTTGGGGTAAAATCCCGTTCAACGCATACCTGGTATAGAGAAAAGACGAAAAAACACTCTTGGTTTTACATTCCAAGAGTGTTTTTATATGCAAAAGTTGATTTTATTTTTGTTCGGGGGCGGAAGAAATGCCGACCACGCCGTCTACGGGCATACAAAAGGCAATGCCCTGCCCAGGGGTATCCAAGCCAACTTCGTCGTACAACGCCTTTAAAACGTCGTCTTTGATTTGTGTTGGCACGACAATCATCACGATTTCTTTTTCGGGTTCAATCGTGATATGGAAAAAGGTTTCCGCCTCTTTTCCCGCCGTACCGCGCGCATTGATCACCGTACCGCCGCGCGCGCCGAATTTTTTCGCGGCGTCCATAACCGCCTCGCTGTAACCGCTGTTTACTATACAAAAAATGGCTTCGTGGGTAAAGTTTGCCATATTGATTTTCTCCTTTTATTTTCTGTTATTGCTCAAAAAACGATAAATTGCCACGCCGACGACGCTGGAAAGGGGAATGGTGAATGCAATCCCTTTTCCCTTTTTCAAGGTGTGGAATTTTTCTTCCAACGCGTGCAGAGCCTCCACGGCTTTGTCCTCGCGGATTACGCTGAAAATAACGCTTTTATCCGAATCTTCCAAACCCAGCAAATGCAGAGTTTCGGATTTTGCCGTGCCTTGCGCAAGGACGGACGTTTGAAAATTGACCTCGAACGCGTGCAGAAAGTCCATATAAAATTCCGCTTTGCTACGGTTGACCACCGTAACCAACAATTTCAATTTCCGAAAGGCGTTGTCGGCGTTTTTTTGCGGTTTAAGAGTAGATTTGCGTTTTTTGGAAATTTTAGATTCCATTGCCGACCTCCTTTATAAAAAATTGATAATCTGTTTGTCGTCCGCTTCCAAAATACGTTTCATAGCAATTTTTTCTTTTACGTGTTTGGAAACGACGGCTTTAAAGCCCAAAGATTGAATGGTGATAAGCGGTGTCATAGCAACCATTGCCACCAAGCCGAACGCGTCGGTGAGGATTTTCGCCTCGCCTTGCAATGCGGCGCATACCCCGATTAAAAACGGGAGGATAAAACTCGAAGTCAGCGGACCGCTGGCAACGCCGCCCGAGTCGAACGCAATCGCCGTGTATAATTTGGGAACGAAAAACGAAAGCCCCAACGATATAAAATAGCCTGGGATTACGTAATATAGAATACTGAAATCGAAAATGACGCGAAGGACGGAGAGCGCAATAGATACGCCCACGCCTATCGAAAGGGCAATCAGCATCGAACGTTTGCTGACCGCGCCGCCTGTAACCGCCTCGACTTGTTTGTTCAATACGTGAATGGCAGGTTCTGCCAAAACCACCGTCAAACCCAAAATAAACGCCGCAACCACCAATAAAATCGGGTCGTTTTGCGCGAGGTGTACGCCCATTTTATAACCGATAGGCATAAACCCTATCGTAACCGCCGAAAGGAAAATTACCAAGCCGAAAAACGTGTAGAAAATACCGACGATAATTTGCAACAAACGCATTTTAGGCAGTTTCATAAACAAATACTGCAACAGGAAGAAGAACGCCGCAATGGGCAGGAGGGCAATCGCCACTTCTTGTCCCGTATGGAAGACGGTTGTGAAAAACGCCTCGCCCAAATGGGATTCAATCGAATAATCGGGCAGGGAATAATTGACTTCGCCCGTTGTGAAAACGCCCAAAAACATTACCGCGAGGATTGGACCGATAGAGCAAAGCGCGATAAAGCCGAAACTGTTTTCGCGGTTGCGTTTGTCGCCGAGCGCGGCTGCCACACCTACGCCGAGCGCCATAATGAACGGCACGGTGATAGGGCCTGTCGTTACGCCGCCCGAATCGAACGCAAGGGGTAAAAAGCTGTCGTTGCCGCGCGTAACCACAATGGATACCAACGCGAACAGCAACATATAAAAGAAGGTGAGCAACGCCGAAAGACTGACGCGGAACACGATTTTTAATACGGAAAGGACGAGGAACAAACCCACGCCCACGCCAATAGCGAGCGTCAGCGTTGTGCCGTCAATCACTTCTTTAACCTGCGTTGCGAGAACGGAAAGGTCGGGTTCGGCAATCGTGATAAACACGCCCATAATAAAACAAATGAGGAGCAAGGTTTTGAATTTTCCCGTCTTTGACAGCCCCGACCCGATTTGTTCGCCCATAGGGGTCATGGCGATATCCGCGCCGAGGTTGAAAAGCGCCATACCCACGATTAAAGCCAGCGAGCAGAGCGCGAAAACAAGCGATTCTTTTAAGGAAAAATCGACCAAAGGCGTACAGTTCAGCAACAAAACAATCAACGAAACGGGTAAAACCGAAACGATGGATTCTTTTAATTTTGTCAACAATGCTTTCAACATAACGCGCTCCGTAAAGTAAGGAAAGATTTCCCAAAAAGTTTATATAACATTATTATATACGAACCCCTCCCTTTTGTCAACCAAGGGAGGGGTGTGTTTTTTGTGAAAGTTTGGCGAACGGCGTTATTTTACCGAAAATTTGTACGAAGTGATTTCGTGATACGTTTCGCCTGCTTTTAAAAGGGCAGAGGGATATTGGGGGCAGTTGGGGGAATTGGGAAAACTCTGCGTTTCCAAACACAGCGCGCAATGGTCTACGTACGTTTTTTTGCCTTTGAATCCGCCCGTATGGCAAGCGGTGTACAGTTGTACGCCGGGCAAAGTGGTGTAACAATCCATTCTTCTGCCCGATTCCTTGTCGTAAACGTAGGCAAACCGTTCCAAACCTCTGCCTACCCGATCTAGACAGTAATTGAAATCAAATCCGTTGCACGCCTTGATGAATTTTGCGTCCGAAAACATATCTTGCCCCAAAGGTTTTGCGGGCAAAAAGCTGTAAGGCGTATCTTCTATATCCATAAAATCGCCGTGGGGGATCAGTTCGTCGTCTACGGGCGTGATTTTTTTGGAATTTATCATTAAAATATGGTCTAAAACGGTGGGTTGTCCGCCGATATTGAAATAGGCGTGATTGGTCAAATTGCAAACGGTGTCCTTATCAGATATGGCTTTGTATTCGATAACAAGCTCGTTTTGGTCAGTCAAGGCAAACGCCACGCGTACGCGCAGATTGCCTGGAAAACCGCCCTCGCCGTCGGGAGATACGTAGGAAAGCTCTAAACGGTCTTTGACGATTTCCGCCGACCAAATTTTGCGTGAAAAATCGCCTGTAACACCGCCGTGGAGGGTGTTTTTATTGTCGTTTGCCTCCAAAGAATAGCGTTCGTTGTTTAACGTGAAACTTGCGCCGCCGATACGGTTTGCATATCTGCCGATTGTCGCGCCGAAATAGGGGTTTTTGCCGTAATAATCTTCGGGCTTTTTACAACCGATTAAACAATCGGCGAATTTTCCGTTTCTATCAGGCATAGAAATTCGGATAAGGCGCGCTCCGTACGTAAGCACGTCCACCTCTGCGCCCTGTTCGTTGGAAAGGGTGTACACGTCGTTGAAATTACCGTCTTTTTCAAATGAATACGATTTCCTTATCATAAAAATTACCTCAATAGAAGTATATGGATAATTTTATTATATCATTCCAAAAAGAAAAAATCTACCGATTAAACGCAAAAAATTTTTTTAATTGTAAAAATTACGTTAAAATCTATTGACAAAACAAATTTTGTGTATTATAATGTTGCGTAAATTTGATATATGAGCAAAGCCATATGAAAATTGCAGAAGATGAACGGGTTCGTTGTTCGACCGAAGGAGTGAATCTCTCAGGTGATCGTAAGATTGGGAACTGCAACTGGATGGCACTCCGGAGAATCTCGCGATAAAGGCGAGTGCCGAAGGGGCAAAGCGACAAGGGTTGTACCGTCGCTAATCTCTCAGGCAAAAGGACAGAGGATTGCTTTCGTCAATAGGACGAAGAACGCAATTTTTGCGTTCAAAGCGTACCTGTTGCCCCTGTAAAGGGTGAAAAGGCGAAAAGTTTGTATTTTTCTGCGGAGTGATTTTTGAAATCACTTCGCTTTTTTCTTCGGGTTTTAGGTTTTACTTAGGAAAAAATTTTAACGTCCGTTTGCAATCAAGAAAAACGACGGACAATGGAGGTTTTATTATGTGGGATAGCTTTGTTAAAGGGCTTACCGAAGTCAACTCGTTCATCAACGGTCTTGTATGGGGCTGGCCGATGATCATTCTCATCTTGGGTACGGGTATCGTTATTACCGTTCGTACAAAACTGATGCAGGTGCGAAAATTTAAAAATTCCTGCGAAGAAACGATTGTGCCGACGATTAAAAGTATCGGTAAAAAACATACGAACAAATCGAAGAAAGAAAATTCGATTTCGCAATTCGAGGCGTTTGCGACTGCGATTTCCGGTACGGTTGGTACGGGTAACATTATCGGCGTATCGTCCGCGATTATGACGGGCGGTCCTGGCGCGGTGTTCTGGATGTGGGTATCCGCTTTCTTCGGTATGATTACCAATTACGCGGAAAACGTGCTTGGTTTGTATTTCCGTAAAAAGGAAAAAGACGGTGGTTTTTCAGGCGGACCTGCGTATTATTTGTCCGAAGGTTTGGCAAATAAAAAAGGCAAAACGGGTTCGTTTTTAAAGGGACTTGGAAAAGTTCTCGGTATTATAGCGGCGGTGTTCTGTACGTTTGCGGCAATCGGTATGAGCGGCGCGCAAACGAATAAAATGTCGGGTACGTTCCAAAGCGTGTTTACCGACGCGGATAAAACGACGGTGGGTTTGATTGTCGGTATTGCGGTTGCGATTGTTTTGGCTTTGATTATCCTTGGCGGTATCAAGAGTATCGGTAGAGTGGCGTCTATTCTCATTCCGTTTATGTCCTTGTTGTTTATCTTTATGGCAATCATTATCGTAGCGGCAAACTTGTCCAGCCTTACGTGGGTATTTGAAACCATCTTCAAAAATGCGTTCTCGTTTAAATCGGTTGCAATCGGTACGGGAAGCTACGCGTTTGCGCAAATCATTCAAAAAGGTCTTGCGCGCGGTGTATTCTCCAACGAGGCAGGGCTTGGTTCGTCCGTTATCGCGCACAGCGCGTCCGAAGTTCGCGAACCCGTAAAGCAAGGACTTTGGGGTATTTTTGAAGTATTCTTCGACACGTTTATTGTCTGTACGTTGACGGCTGTGGTCGTTTTGATTTCGTACGGACATAACGAAGCTGCGTTGTATAGCGGTATGTATATCGATACGCAAATGTCTATGATGTCTTTTGAAAAGACGTTCGGAATGTTTGGTAAAGTGGTGTATGCAATTATCATTCCTTTGTTTGCGTTCACAACGATTTTGGCTTGGTCGTACTACGGTGAAAAATCGGTGGATTTCCTGTTTAGAAAAACGGGCGATAAGGGCAGAAAGATTGCTACCAACGTATTCAAAGTGGCGTACGTGTTGTTGGTTATCGTTTCCGCGCTCATAGACGGCGAACTCGCTTGGGCGATTTCCGATACGTTCAACGGATTGATGGCGTTGCCTAACTTGATCGGTTTGGTATTGATGAGCGGTTTGGTTACGGAAATTACTAAAAATTATTATCAACGTAAAAAGGGTATGGATTTAGAGCCTATGTTGTCTGCATATCCTGAGCAGAACGCCGAATTTATCAAGGATTTGGAAGAAGAAAAAGCTCGTTTGGCAGAAGAAGCTGCGGCGGAAGTAGATACTTCTTGGTAATCGGATAAAAACTAAAAATTAAAAAATGCCGAGGCGACGCAGTTTGTTCGCCTCGGCATTTTTTCTGAAAAAAAGTATGAAATCTGCCTTGTAAATCGTTGACTTAATTCGTTGGGTGTGGTATCATTATTACATTACGATATTTAATAATGTAATGTAGTGTAATTCGATAAACGAATTGCAACGGGAGGAAGAAAATGGAAATTAAAATCACGAAAACGACGACTCCCAATACGATGCCGCCGGAAGATAAGTTAGGGTTTGGGAAAGTATTCACCGACCATATGTTTTTAATGGATTATTCTATGGAGGAGGGTTGGCACGACGCGCGAATCGTTCCGTTTGGACGGATTACGCTCCACCCTGCGTCCACGGTGTTGCATTACGGCGCGGAAATTTTCGAGGGTTTGAAAGCCTATCGCAGAGCGGACGGCGGCGTACAGTTGTTCCGCCCGATGGAAAATATCAAACGTATGAATAGGTCGGCAGAACGTATGAGTTTGCCACTTTTGGACGAACAGGACGCATTGGAGATTTTGACTACGTTTGTGAAATTGGAAGAAAAGTGGGTGCCGAAATCGTTTGGTACTTCGTTGTATCTTCGTCCGTTTATGTTTGGCAACGACGAGGCTTTGGGCGTGCATGCGGTGCATAACGCTACGTTTATGTTGATTGCCTCGCCCAGCGGCAGTTATTATGCGGAGGGCATCAACCCCGTCAGCATCATGATTGAAAACGAGGACGTCAGAACGGTGCGCGGCGGTACGGGATACGCAAAGTGTGGCGGTAATTACGCAGCAAGTACGCGCGCGGGTGAAAGAGCCGCGAAAAAGGGTTATTCGCAAGTTTTGTGGCTGGACGGCGTAGAAAGAAAATATATCGAAGAAGTGGGCGCAATGAACGTTATGTTCAAAATCGACGGCGTAGTGGTAACGCCTATGCTTACGGGTTCGATTTTGCCAGGTATTACGCGCAAGAGCTGTATCGAAGTGTTGAAATCGTTGGGGTATACCGTGGAAGAACGGTTGCTTTCGGTAGATGAATTGATAGCTGCGCTTGAAAGCGGAAAATTGGAAGAAGCGTGGGGGTGCGGTACGGCGGCGGTCGTATCTCCGATTGGGAAACTTGCTTACGGGGATAAGGAATACGTCGTAGGCGGAGGAAAGATTGGCGAAGTTACGCAAAAGCTGTACGATATCTTGACGGGAATCCAATGGGGAAAGGTGGAAGATACCTTCCATTGGGTGTACAAACTGTAAGAAAAACGGATTTTGGGGATAAACCACAATTTTCCTTTGAAAATACCTTATAAAATAAGGAAATGACGTCGTTTTTTATTGACAAAATTTAAAAATGTCGTTATAATATATAACAATCATATTGTAAACAGGCAATGACGGGATAAAAAATCCGTAAAGGGCGATTGACAGAGAGTCGGCGGTGGGTGCGAGCCGATACGCGTTACGGAATATAGCTCCTCCCCGAGCCGCCGAGAGAACGGTGTTTTTACCAAGTAGATTCGGACGGGTTTCTCCCGTTATAGAGAAAGTCTTTAAGGACATGAGTGGGCGGCGCATGCCGTCAATCAGAGTGGTACCGCGGAGAATTCTTCGTCTCTTTTACGTGGGGTGTGTTACGCCTGTGTAAAAGAGATTTTTTTTGGTATGCCTAAATGGGGCGTACGGGAAAATATCGCGAATCTTGCGCGTTTCACTTGGTTTACAGGTAAGGAGTGTATATGAAAAACAGTAATAAATACGTAAAGCAATATTTCGTACCGCAGGGGGTTACGATGGATTGGACGAAACGTTCCGCCATTGAAAAACCGCCTATTTGGTGCAGCGTTGATTTGAGAGATGGAAACCAAGCGTTGATTATCCCTATGAGCTTGGAGGAAAAATTAGAATTTTTCAAGCTCCTTTGCAAAGTGGGATTTAAAGAAATCGAAATTGGGTTTCCTGCGGCGAGTGAAACGGAATACGAATTTTGTCGGACGTTGATTGAAAACGATTTGATACCCGACGACGTAACCATACAGGTTTTGACGCAATCGCGCGAACACATTATCGCAAAGACGTTCGAGGCGTTGAAAGGCGCGAAAAAAGCAATCGTGCATTTGTACAATTCGACGTCCGTGGCGCAACGTCAACAGGTGTTCAAGCGTGAAAAACAAGAAATTATCGACATTGCGGTATTCGGCGCGAAGTTGTGCAAACAATACAAAGAAAATGCCGAGGAGAAAATTACGTTTGAATATTCCCCCGAAAGTTTCACGGGTACAGAGCCTGAATTTGCGGCGGAAATTTGCAACGCCGTGTTGGATATTTGGCAACCGACGGCAGAGGATAAGGCAATTATCAATTTGCCCGTAACGGTGTCCCATTCTATGCCGCACGTGTATGCAAACCAAGTGGAATATATGTGTAAAAATCTGCACGGGCGTGAAAACGTTATCATTTCCCTGCATCCGCACAATGACCGCGGTTGCGCTGTGGCAGACAGCGAAATGGGTTTGCTTGCGGGTGGCGACCGTATCGAAGGTACGTTGTTTGGCAACGGCGAACGGACGGGGAACGTTGATATCATTACGTTGGCGCTGAATATGTATTCGCAAGGCGTTGACCCTGAATTGGATTTTTCCGATTTGCCAAAAATTACGGCGGTGTATGAAAAAGTTACGAGAATGCATGTCGGCGAAAGACAGCCTTACAGCGGTTCGTTAGTATTTGCGGCATTTTCGGGTTCGCACCAAGACGCGATTGCAAAAGGTATGAAATACCGAGTGGAAAAGGATTCTAATACGTGGACAGTACCCTATCTCCCCATCGACCCTGCCGACGTCGGCAGAGTGTACGAGGCGGACGTTATCCGCATCAATTCCCAATCGGGGAAAGGCGGGATAGGATATATCCTCGAAACGCAATTCAACCTCGTATTGCCTCCTAAAATGCGCGAAGTGTTTGGATATCACGTCAAGAGTATCTCCGACCACGCGCATAAGGAATTATCCCCCCAAGAAGTACACGATATCTTTATCCGCGATTTCGTCAATCTCAATGATAAACTCAGCGTAGTCAACGCTACGTACGAGGATTTGAACGTAGACGAAGTGCAAGGCAAAGTGGAGATTTGGTATCGTGGCGAACGTCAATGCGTAGAAGTGAAAGGCAACGGTAGACTCGATTGCGTATCCAACGCGATTAAAAAAGTAATCGGAAAGGAATACGTTTTGGAAAGTTACGTCGAACACGCTTTGGAGGAAAAATCTTCGTCGAAAGCGGCGTCGTACGTCAGCATTGCTTGGGAGAACAAGACGTATTGGGGTACGGGCATACACAGCGATATTATGGCGTCGTCTATCAAGGCGCTGGTGTCGGCGGTCAACAGAATGTTGATGCAGTAAGAAAAACAAGGAGAAAAGAAAGTATGAAATTAACAGGCGCACAAATTTTAATTCAGACCCTTATTGAACAGGGCGTAACCGACGTGTTCGGATATCCGGGCGGTCAGGTTATCAATATTTACGACGCTCTGTACGAATATAAAGACAAAATTAATCACGTATTGACGGCGCACGAACAGGGCGCGTCGCACGCAGCGGATGGGTATTCTCGTGCGACGGGAAAAGTGGGCGTATGTATTGCCACCAGCGGACCGGGCGCAACCAATCTCGTTACGGGGATTGCAACGGCAATGCTCGATTCCATTCCTTTGGTTGCGATTACGGGAAACGTACCCAATTCGTTGATTGGGAAAGACAGTTTCCAAGAAATCGATATCACGGGCGTTACGTTGCCCATTACCAAACATAATTATTTCGTCAGCAAGATTGAGGATTTGGCGGATACGATTCGCGAGGCATTTGCCATTGCGAAATCGGGCAGACCCGGTCCTGTACTTATCGACATTCCTAAGGACGTGCAGGTGGCAAAATACGATTACGAGGCTCAGCCTATCGTAGAAAAAACGCCTTTGCCCAAAGTCGAAGACAGCCTGATTGAACAGGCGGCGGCGTTGATAAAAGAGGCGAAAAAACCGTATATTTACGTCGGCGGTGGCGCGGCAGGGCTTGGCTTGGGTGATGCGATTGCGGCGTTTGCGGAAAAAATCGACGCAGTAATCGGTTGCTCGTTTATGGGGCTTTCTGCGATACCGCAGAATTGCGAACGGTTTTTGGGGATGCAAGGTATGCACGGGCATTACGCGTCCTCTATGTCGCAGGACGAGGCGGATTTGATTTTGGCAATCGGCGTTCGTTTCTCTGACCGCGCGACAGGCAACGTTTCCAAGTTTGCGAAAAAGAGCAAGATTATCCAACTTGACCCCGATTCGGCGGAAGTCAACAAAAACGTACACGTGGATTTGGGTTTGGTTGGCGACGTAGAAGATTCGTTCAAACGTTTGGCGGAAAAATGCGAAAGCCACAGCAATCCAGATTGGATTTATCGCGTAAACGAACTGAAAAAGGAAGAAAAGACGTTTGAAGAAGAAATCGCAGCGGAATCCAAAGCGACGTTGACACCCAAGCAGGTGTTTGAAATCATCAACGAGAAAAAGCCTGCAAAGACGATTATTGCAACGGATGTTGGTCAGCACCAGATGTGGGCTGCGCAAAACGCGCATTTCGACGGACCTCGCCGTTTCGTTTCCAGCGGCGGTTTGGGAACGATGGGCTTTGGGCTTGGAGCGGCAATCGGGGCGTACGTGGCAACCAAAGACCCCGTTGTGTTGATTACGGGCGACGGAAGTTTTGGTATGAACCTCAACGAATTGGCAACTGCGGTAACGTATAAAATCCCCGTGGTAATCGTCCTGATGAACAACGGTGTGTTGGGTATGGTACGGCAATGGCAAACTTTGTTCTTCGGCAAGAGATATTCCAACACCGTGTTGACGAGAAAAACCGATTTTGTAGCTTTGGCAAAATCGTTTGGCGCGGAAGGGGCTCTTGCGGAAACGGCGGTAGAATTTAAACGCGCGTTTGAAACGGCGATTGCGTCAGGGAAACCCACGGTTATCGACGTTCGTATCGACAAGGACGAGATGGTGTTGCCTATGCTTCCTCCTGGCGGCGCAATCAGCGACATTATTACGAAAGTGAAATAAGGAGGAATAAGCAATGGAAGACAAGAAATTTGTGATAGCAGTATACGTAGACAACAAATCGGGCGTATTGACGCGCGTAACGGCAATGTTTACTCGTCGCGGATTCAATATCGACGCGCTGACCGTAGGGGAAACCGAACGCAGCGAATATTCCCGTATCACTATCAGTATGAGCGGCGACGATTACGTGAAACAACAGCTGATTAACCAACTGAAAAAATTGTACGTGGTTAAAAAAGTGGAAGTTTTAGAAGACGAGCCTATCAAACGGGAATTGATGCTGATTAAAGTGGAAAACAAATCGGAAAACCGTAGCGAAATTATGACGGCGGTGGACGTATTCCGCGCCAGCGTAATCGATTATTCGCCCGAGGGTATGTGTATCGAAGTTACGGGAAATCCGTCTAAAATTGACGCGTTTGTCAAATTGATGCAACCGTTCGGAATTTTAGAAATGTGTCGCACGGGTATCGTAGCGCTTGATAGAGGCACGACCACGTTGCTCAATAAATAATAAAAAAATGAAAAAATAAAACAATAAACATAAAATAGGAGAAAAAAAATTATGGCAAGAATTTTTTATCAACAAGATTGTGATCTGAACAAACTCAACGGTAAAACCGTTGCAATTATCGGTTACGGCTCTCAAGGCCACGCGCACGCGCTCAATTTGAAAGAATCGGGCGTAAACGTAGTGGTTGGTTTGTACGAAGGCAGCAAGAGCTGGGCTAAGGCTGAAAAGCAAGGTTTGAAAGTTATGACGTCGGCGGAAGCGGCAAAAGCGGCTGACCTCATTATGATTCTTATCAACGACGAAAAGCAAGCGAAGTTGTACAAAGAAAGCATTGAACCTAACCTTACCGAAGGAAAGACGCTTGCGTTTGCGCACGGCTTTAACATTCATTTCGGTTGTATCAAGCCCCCGAAAAACGTCAACGTTATCATGATTGCGCCCAAGGGACCCGGTCATACGGTACGTAGCGAATATCAAGTAGGCAAAGGCGTACCTTGTCTTATCGCGGTGGAACAGGACGCAACGGGCGACGCTTGGGAAATCGGTCTTGCATACGCGGCAGGTATCGGCGGCGCAAGAGCAGGCGTTTTGGAAACCAATTTCCGTACGGAAACGGAAACCGACTTGTTCGGTGAACAAGCCGTACTTTGCGGCGGTGTTTGCGCTTTGATGCAGGCTGGTTTTGAAACCCTCGTAGAGGCTGGTTACGACCCTAGAAACGCATACTTTGAATGTATCCACGAAATGAAATTGATCGTTGACCTTATCTATCAAAGCGGTTTTGAAGGTATGAGATATTCGATTTCCAACACGGCGGAATACGGCGATTATATTACCGGGCCGAAGATTATCACCGAAGAAACCAAGAAAGCAATGAAGAAAGTGTTGAAAGATATCCAAGACGGTACGTTTGCAAAGGATTTCCTTTTGGATATGTCTGATGCAGGCAGCCAAGTACACTTCAACGCTATGCGTAAAATCGCGGCGGAACATCCTTCTGAAGTGGTTGGTAAGGATATCAGAAAGTTGTACAGCTGGGCTGACGAAGAAAAGTTCATTAACAACTAAAAAAGGTTTTGTGGCGTAAGCCAAAAAATAAAAAACGTAATGCGTTCGTGGCGGCGCGCCTTTCCCGAGTTTCTTTTGTGAAATTTTCAGGAAAGTCGCGCGCGCCTTGATTTGCTTTATTTCGTTTGCTTAGCGCAAGCGAATGTATGAGGAAAAGATTATGATTAAAGAACAAATAGTAGACGGATTTCAAAACGCGCCGCACAGATCGTTGTACCACGCTTTGGGCTTGACGGAAGAAGAACAATCCCGTCCCTTAATCGGGGTCGTTTGTTCGCACAACGAAATCGTGCCCGGACATACCAACCTCGATAAAATTGCAGAAGCGGTGAAATTGGGCGTAGCAATGGCTGGCGGTACGCCGATTATGTTCCCTGCAATTACGGTTTGCGACGGGATTGCAATGGGGCATACGGGTATGAAATATTCCCTTGTAACGCGTGATTTGATTGCCGATTCGACAGAGGCAATGGTAATGGCGCATGGGTTTGACGGACTCGTGATGATTCCCAACTGTGATAAAAACGTACCTGGTTTGCTGATGGCGGCGGCAAGATTGAATATTCCCACAGTATTCGTCAGCGGCGGACCTATGTTGGCAGGTCGCGTGGGCGGTAAGAAACGTTCGCTTTCGAGTATGTTCGAGGCGGTTGGCGCGTACAATGCAGGAAAAATCAACGAGGAACAGTTGACGGAATTTGAAAGAAAGGTGTGTCCTACTTGCGGCTCGTGTTCGGGTATGTATACGGCAAACTCTATGAACTGTCTGACTGAAGTGTTGGGTATGGGATTGCGCGGTAACGGTACGATTCCCGCCGTATATTCGGCTCGTATCGAACTTGCAAAACACGCAGGTATGCAGGTAATGGAACTCGTCAAAAAGAATATTCGACCTCGCGATATTATGACGGCTGCGGCAATCAAGAATGCAATTACGGCAGATATGGCGCTTGGCTGTTCGACGAATAGTATGTTGCACTTGCCTGCCATCGCAAACGAACTCGGTGTGCCGTTTGATTTGGACGAAGTGAACGAAATCAGCGAAAGAACGCCCAATTTGTGCCACCTTGCGCCTGCTGGTCCGACGTATATGGAGGATTTGAACGAGGCGGGCGGCGTACAAGCCGTGTTAAAGGAATTGGAGGCGTTGAATTTGCTCGATACGTCCGTGATGACTTGTACGGGCAAGACCATGAAGGAAAATCTGCAAGGTGTGGTAAATCTTGATACGGAAGTTATCAGAAAACCCGAAAACGCGTTTGGAAAAACGGGAGGTATTGCGGTTCTGAAAGGCAATCTTGCGCCCGACGGTTGCGTGGTAAAACGCGCGGCTGTGGCGGCGGAAATGCTCGTCCACGAAGGACCTGCCAAGGTATTTGAAAGCGAGGAAGAATGTATCGCGGCAATTTACGGTGGGAAAATCGTAAAAGGGGACGTGGTAATCATTCGGTATGAAGGCCCTGCAGGCGGTCCGGGTATGCGTGAAATGTTGTCGCCTACGTCTGCGATTGCAGGTATGGGGTTGGATAAGGACGTTGCGTTGATTACGGACGGAAGATTTTCGGGCGCGACGCGCGGCGCGTCTATTGGACACGTATCGCCCGAGGCTGCAAACGGTGGTGCGATTGCGTATGTAAAAGACGGGGATATTATCTCTATCAACATTCCCAAATACAGTATCGAATGGAAAATTTCGGCTGAGGAATTGGAAAAGCGTAAAGCGGAAATGCCGATTAAGAAAAAGGAAGTTTCGGGTTATTTAAAACGTTACGCGGCACAAGTAAGCTCTGCGGATAAAGGCGCAATTATCAATAAATAAAAAACGAGCATACCAGGTATGCGTTGAAAAGAAAAAATAGAGGATAAAACTATGTCAATGACAATGACGCAAAAAATTCTCGCGGCGCACGCGGGACTTGAAAAAGTGGAAGCTGGGCAGTTGATTTTGGTTGATTTGGATCGAGTGCTTGGCAACGACATCACGTCGCCCGTTGCAATTCGGGAATTTGAAAATATTGGCGCAACGGCGGTGTATGATAAAGATAAAGTAACGATGGTTATGGACCACTTTGCGCCCAACAAAGATATCAAAGCGGCGGCGCAATGTAAAATGTGCCGTGATTTCTGCGATAAGCACGAAGTTACGCATTTTTACGACGTGGGCAGAATGGGAATCGAGCATGCATTATTGCCCGAAAAAGGTTTGGTTGTACCGGGCGACGTTGTAATCGGGGCAGATTCTCACACCTGTACGTACGGCGCAATCGGCGCGTTCTCTACGGGCGTTGGGTCGACGGATATGGCTTGCGGTATGGCAACGGGTAAGGCTTGGTTCAAAGTGCCTTCCGCTATCAAATTCGTACTCAAAGGCAAATTGAACAAATACGTTTCGGGTAAAGACGTGATTTTGCATATTATCGGCAAAATCGGCGTGGACGGGGCGTTGTATAAATCGATGGAATTTGTTGGCGAGGGCGTAAAAGCATTGACCGTATACGACAGGCTCACCATTTCCAATATGGCAATCGAGGCAGGCGCAAAGAACGGAATTTTTGAAGTGGACGAACAGACGATTGAATACGTCAAAGCCCATTCTGATAGAGAATTTAAAGTGTATAAAGCGGACGAGGACGCGGTGTACGACGAAACGTACGAAATCGATTTGTCGCAAATCCAATCGACGGTGGCGTTCCCGCATTTGCCTGAAAACACCAAGACGTTTGATGAAATTGGCGACGTTGCAATCGATCAGGTGGTGATCGGGTCGTGTACCAACGGGCATTATAAGGATTTGGCAGAGGCTGCGGAAATTTTGAAAGGCAGAAAGATAGCAAAACGCGTTCGCGCAATTATCATCCCTGCTACGCAGGATATTTATATGAAAGCCGTGGAAAACGGGTTGGTGAAAATTTTTATTGAGGCAGGTTGCGTGGTTTCCACTCCGACTTGCGGACCTTGTCTTGGCGGTTATATGGGTATTTTAGCAGCAGGCGAACGCGCCGTTGCAACGACCAACCGCAATTTCGTTGGACGTATGGGACACGTGGAATCGGAGGTGTATCTTGCGTCCCCTGCGGTTGCCGCGGCGAGCGCGATTGCAGGTAAGATTGCCAATCCTTTGGAGGTGTTGAAATGATTTTTAACGGTAAAGCCATTAAATACGGCGATAACGTGGATACGGACGTTATTATTCCCGCTCGGTATTTGAATACCATTGATAAAAAAGAGCTTGCCTCCCATTGCATGGAAGATATCGACAAAGACTTTACGAAAAAAGTGCAAGACGGCGATATTATGGTGGCAGGGTATAACTTTGGTTGCGGTTCTTCGCGTGAACACGCGCCGATTGCGATTAAAGAAAGCGGAATCTCGCTGGTAATCGCGCGTAGTTTTGCCCGTATTTTCTATCGCAATTCTATCAATATCGGGCTTGCGATCCTCGAATGCGACGAGGCTGTGGACGGCATTGCCGACGGGGACAAGGTAGAGGCGGATTTGGACAACGGTATTATATACAACCGTACGACGGGCAAGAGCTTTAAAACGCAACCGTTCCCTGCGTTCATTCAAAAGATTATTGAAAACGGCGGTTTGGTATCGTCTATTCAAAAGGGCGATATTCAATAAAGCAAGATTTAGATATAAAGAGAGATAAAATATGAAAACGTATAAAATTGGATTGTTGAAAGGGGACGGAATCGGTCCTGAAATCGTAGACAGCGCGGTACGCGTGTTGGAGGCGGTTGGGAAAAAACACAATATCGGTTTTTCGTTTACGCCCTATCTTATCGGCGGCGTGGCGATTGACGCTTGCGGCGAACCGTTGCCCAAAGAAACCGTAGAGGGGTGTTTGGCATCGGATTCCGTATTGCTTGGCGCGGTGGGCGGCCCGAAATGGGATACGCTGCCGGGAAATATTCGTCCCGAGAAAGCGTTGCTTGGGATTCGCGCGGCAATGGGCTTGTTTACCAATCTCCGTCCTGCGAAATTGTATCCTGCGCTCAAAGGGGAATGTCCGTTGCGTGAAGATATCGTAGAAAACGGTTTTGATATTATGATTGTACGCGAATTGACGGGCGGTATTTATTTTGGCGAACGTGGTTATCGTGAGGGAAAATACGGCGAAGAAGCGTACGACACCGAGGCGTACAGCCGTATGGAGATTGAACGAATCGTACGCGTTGCCTTTGAAACGGCAAGAAAACGCCGTAAAAAATTGACGAGTATTGACAAAGCCAACGTATTGGAAACGTCGCGACTTTGGAGAAAAATCGTACACGAAATTGCGGCGGAATATCCTGACGTGGAAACCAGCGATATGTTGGTGGATAACGCGGCAATGCAGCTCGTTAGAAACCCGTCGCAATTCGACGTGATTGTAACCAGCAATATGTTCGGGGATATCCTCTCCGACGAGGCGTCGCAAATCACGGGTTCGATTGGTATGTTGCCGTCGGCGTCTTTGAACGAAGGCAAGAGAGGTTTGTACGAACCTATTCACGGTTCTGCGCCTGATATTGCAGGACAAAACAAAGCCAATCCAATCGCTACGATTTTGTCTGCGGCAATGATGCTCTTGTATGCGTTTGACGAAGCGGATGCGGCAAACGATATCGTATCGGCTGTGGATAAAGTGTTGGAGGCAGGATACCGTACTGCCGATTTGGCGCACGGCGCGCCCGCGCTTTCCACGACGGAAATGACGGATAAGATTATAGAATCCTTATAAGGAACAAGGATAAACGAAATGAAAAACAGATTGCAGAAATTGCATACAAGGCTTTGCTCTTGCGCGGTTTTTCGCGGGGTGCTAGAACACCCCGTGTTTTCGCTTTTCGGGGGCTTTTGTTTCCTCGATACAGAGGACGATATTTACGCGCAAATGGATTCGTACGCGGGTTTTGTTGCGGAAATCTATGAACACGGTGGTAATTTAACCGAGTTGGTAAAACGGATTGTTTTTGCTGACGAAAACGTGTATATCAAGTCGATTGCAAAGGAGGAACAAATCAATCCGCATATCGTATCGTCTGCCGAAAGGGAATTGAAAATTTTTGCCGAGTTTGCCGCTTTAACGGCAAACGATTTTGCAGAATGTATGGGCGTTGAAGTGAAAGAAATTCCTGTTTTTGATTCGTTCAACGCAGACATGGTTACGTTGTACAAAGAAAGATTGCAAGAAATCCACAAACACGGGTATGGGATATTTTCCTCATATTGTATGTTCCGTATGTCCGACGATAAACAAATCGAACCTATCGCCAGCGCGGATAGAATTGCGATGGATACTTTTATCGGGTATGAATTGGAACGTCAGCAAGTGATAGACAACACGCGCGCGTTCGTTGAGCGCCGTCCTGCGGCGAATACGTTGCTTTGCGGCGACGCAGGTACGGGAAAATCGTCCACGGTAAAAGCGGTTGCGAACGCCTTTTTCGACGAGGGCGTGCGCTTGATTGAATTGAGGAAAGACCAGCTGTGTTATTTGCCTTACGTAATGGGTAAAATCAGCGGCAATCCTTTGCGGTTCATTATTTTTATCGACGATTTGTCCTTCAATCAAAACGACGACAATTTCAGTATGTTGAAAGCGGCTTTGGAAGGCTCGGCGAGCGCGAAAGCGGAAAACGCCGTCATTTACGCGACGAGCAACCGTCGGCATATCATAAAAGAAAGTTTTGGGGATAGAGAGGGCGACGACGTGCATATCAACGATACGTTGCAAGAAACGTTGTCTTTGTCCGAACGGTTTGGATTGACCGTGTTGTTCCAAAAACCCAACAAGCAGTTGTATTTGGATATCGTACGGCGTTTGGCGCAGCGTTTTGATATTAAAATGGAACAAAAGGAATTGGAAATCAAAGCGGAGGCATTTGCGTTGAGAAAGGGCAATCGTTCGGCGCGTTGCGCGGAACAATTTATTGAAAGTCTGCTTTGATTTTCGACAGCAAAAGAAGAAAACGCGCATACCAGGTATGCGTTGAGATAAAAAAGGAGAAGAGTATGCTTACGATTGATAACGTATATAGGGCGTACAACGTTTTAAAAACGGTAGCGAAAAAGACGGACGTGATTTACGCGCCTACGTTATGTCCGGGAACGGAATTGTATTTAAAAACGGAAAACTTGCAGGTTACGGGTTCGTTTAAAGTGCGCGGCGCATATTATAAAATGTCGCGTCTGTCCGACGAGGAAAAGAGCCGCGGGGTGGTGGCTTGTTCGGCAGGCAATCACGCGCAAGGTGTTGCTTTGGCGGCGCAAAAAAGCGGTATTAAAGCCGTGATTTGTTTGCCTGACGGCGCGCCTATTTCCAAAGTGGAAGCAACCAAGAGTTATGGCGCGGAAGTGTGTTTGGTGGAGGGCGTATACGACGACGCGTATCAAAAAGCGCTTGCTTTACGCGACGAGCAAGGGTATACGTTTTTACACCCGTTCGACGACGAGGACGTCATTGCAGGGCAAGGTACGATTGCACTCGAACTCGTGGAGCAGTTGGCAGATATCGATGCGGTAATCGTGCCGATTGGTGGCGGAGGTTTGATTTCTGGGATTGCGTATACGTTGAAAACCATCAATCCGAAAATTAAAGTATACGGCGTAGAGGCTGCAGGCGCGGCATCTATGAAAAATGCGCTGTCGCACGGCGGATTGGAAGAATTGAGTTCGGTTTCGACGATTGCGGACGGTATTGCGGTGAAAAAGCCCGGTACGCTTACCTATGAAATTTGTAATCAATACGTAGACGAAATTGTAACGGTAACCGACGACGAAATTTCTGCGGCGATTTTGGCGTTGATGGAAAAACCCAAACTCGTAACGGAGGGCGCAGGCGCGGTTGCCGTGGCGGCGGCTATGTTCGGGAAACTCGATTTAAAAGGCAAGAAAGCGGTATGCGTGCTTTCGGGTGGGAACATTGACGTAACCATTCTTTCGCGTGTGATCAAGCGAGGGCTTTTGATGTCGGGCAGAAGTTGCCAGTTGATGATTGAATTGATGGATAAACCTGGTCAGTTGAAAAACGTGTCGAGGATTATTGCTGATTTGGGTGGTAACGTAACGTCCGTACATCACGAACGCGCAAACGAGGGCTCGGACGTCAACGGTTGTTATTTGCGTATCGTTTTGGAAACGCGGAATTTTGAACATATCGAAGAAATTAAAAAGGCGTTACGAGATTTTGGATTTAAATTGTTGGATTAAGGAGAAAAAAATTATGGCAGAAATGAAAACGGTAGCAACGGAAACAGCGCCTGCGGCAATCGGGCCGTATTCACAGGCAATCGTATGCGGAGATATGGTGTTCACCTCGGGGCAAATTCCTATCAATCCCGTAAGTGGGAACGTGGAAACGGAAGGAATTGAGGCGCAAGCGGAACAGGTGATGAAAAACCTTGGCGAAGTGTTAAAAGCAGCGGGAAGTTGTTTTGAAAAAGCTGTAAAAACCACTTGTTTTTTGGCAGATATGGCAGATTTTGCGGCGTTTAACGCAGTGTATGCAAAGTATTTTACAACAAAGCCTGCGCGTAGTTGCGTGGCGGTGAAAACGTTGCCGAAAAACGTCCTTGTGGAAGTAGAAGTGATTGCGACGTTGTAAAACAAAGAATTCATTACAAAACCAGCCCTTGCGAATAAAGCAAGGGCTGGTTTTGTATGCGATTGTTTACAAATTATTTTTCCGATTGCTCGGCTGCGTCCTCTTTGGTCGTAGGCATTTTTGCTACGAAGAAGAATACGATAAGTCCTGCAATCGTAAGCAAAGGAATGGGAATTAAGTCGAGGTTCATAATTGCCGTAATAGCCGACAGCGATTCGCCCAAAGCGTTTACGATTGCTACGCAACCGCTGACGAGGACAGGACCAAGACAACCTGCGCCTTTGCCGAAAATATCGTAAATTCCGAAATATTCGCCCGATTTATTTGAGGGAATAATGCTGGTAAAATACGACCTGGACAATGCCTGTATACCGCCTTGGAACATACCCACGACAAACGCAAGCAACCAAAATTGCCATTGCTGTTTTAAAAACAATGCAAACAAGGAAACGGCAACGTATCCGCTGATACATACAAAAATCAAGTGTTTGTCTTCAAATTTTTTGGACAACTTACCGATAATAATCGCGCTGGGAAATGCTACGATTTGAGTTAAAAGGAGCGCAAGCAACAACATGGTGGTATCCAAGCCCAATTTATCTTGTCCGTACACCGTCGCCATTTTAATAATGGTATACGCACCATTGATATAGAGGAAAAATGCAATGAGGAACAAAAACGCTTTTTTGTTTTGTTTTACTTCTTTATAAATTTGTGCCAATCGAATGAACGTGTCTTTGATAGGGTGTTCAGGTTTGGGCAGGAAATGCTTTTGCTTGTAATTCTTAAAAATAGGCAACGTGAATGCCAACCACCAACCTGCTGTAATCAAGAAAGAAAGGGACATACGCCATTGCATACTCATTATACTGTCAGGCACGCCGAGTACCAATCCCAAACAAACGATAAACGGAATACAGCTGCCGATATATCCCCAAGCGTAGCCGTTTGCTGAAACGTTGTGCAATCTGTCTTCCGTAGTGATATCAGATAACATAGAATCGTAAAATACGCAAGACGAGGACAAGCAGGAATCGGTAATGATATACAACACCGCGAATAACAACGGGGTTAAAATAGGCAATGACAATAACGCGCAGCCGCAAATTCCAATTAAAGCGAACAGGAAAAAGAATTTCCGTTTACCGCTGAAATCTGCCATTGTGCCAAAGATAGGGCAAATGAACAGGGCGATTAACGCTACGATAGAGGATACAGCCCCCCACAGTATGGTGGCGAGTCCGTCGCCGTTGCCGCTGAGCGAACCGAAATAGATGGGAATAATCGTCGAGGCGAACAATACGAAAGCCGAATTGCCCACGTCGTACATAACCCATTTCTTTTCAAGCGGGGTCAGCTTTTTACTTGCCGCGGTTGCGGCGTTGGTAGTTTCTTGCATCAGTCTTTTCCTCCGGTATATTTATATTCAAAAAAATCGTTGATTTTTTCGTTTTTTGCAATGTCGTCAAGGTTGGCAAAATATTCATTTATTAAGGCGGCTGCCTTGGGTACGGCGTTTGAAAATAACGCTTCCAAATCCCGATTGCACTCCGCGCAATGCGGTTCGTCTTCCTTATGTAAGAACATTCCGCCAAATTTGTTTTCCATTTTTATCCACCGCAACACCACGTGAGCGAGGGAATGGAAGGGTTCGCATTTGGAACAAAACCAACCGTTGATGGTCTTTATAGTTTTAATGGCGCGTTTCGCTTCTTGTTTTGTAACGTCCAAAACGTTTGCGCACGCCTCCGCTACGCCGAAATTGGGGGTGATTCGCTTTGCGTTATTGTCCCCGCGAATGGATTTTCCGTCCTTTCGCATCAAGTATTTATCAAATTCCGATTCGATTCTGCCGTGCGAGATTCCCGTTTCTTCCAATGCGTAAATTTTCGGATGCGCGGAAACGTCCAAGACAAAATGGCATAAAAACCCTGCGATATACGCTGCTTGCGCGTCAATAGGAAGATATGCGCCGTCTTGAGGGTGTACGTGGTTTTCTTCTATCAACCGTTTCGCTTGCTCGATAAAAAATTCGCAGGCGGGTTGAAGATGAATATCCATTCCTTTCTTTTTTATGGGGTTGGATTGCAAGGGTTTATGATAAAATAGGATATCAGGGCCTTGTGTTCCTAATAAAAAAGCAGGAAAAAATTCGTTTACTTTTTCTTGAAAGGTAGGGGGCAGGTCTTTGATAACTGCCTCGCCAAAGCGCATATGCGCGTAAATTGCAGGCATAAAATACTCCTTATGGACGTTGGCTTGCGTTTGCTTTTCTTCTAGTATATCATATTTTTTCAAAAAAAGATAGCGTTGAAAACCAAAAAGTAAAAATAAAATCGAGGCGATTGTCAATACTCGTCAATAATTCCCAGCCAAAAATCAGCGGAAATACCAAACTTTTTGGACATAGTTTTCAAAAGGTCATACCCCGGTTTTGCTTTTCCGTGCAACCATTCGCTTACCTGACTTTGTTTGACGTCGATAATCGTTGCGAATTGCGTTTGCGTGAAATTGTTTTCTTTTAAAAAGTTGTTTAAAATGTCTTTAAATTCCCGTTTTGTGTTCATATCTATTATTATATAGAAAATTCTATTTTATATATCAAAATATAGAAAATTCTATATTTTTTACTTGACATAGAATATTCTATATGTTATAATGTAACCACATTCGCGATTGAATAAAAAAGGAGGATTGTAACATGGCAACGTTATTGGCTATTTTAAAAGCGTCCCTTTGGGCTGTCAGCGTAGCGGGGATTGGTCGTTTTTTCTTGTAATAAAAACGTTTTAGGAAATTGCGGTATGGGGAGAAAAGGTTCTCCTCATACTTTTTTTGTTTGTATGAAAGATAATGAAATGAGAATACTATAATAAAAAAGGGATAGACAGGTATGCGTTGAAAATTCGATATGCCTACCATGTACGAGGTGAAAGGAGGGGGAAATGCTGAATAGAGAGGAAAGTGAAGTAATGAACGCAGTCTTTGCGCTTTCTCACGAAAAAGGCGTGTGTTTGGTTTCCCCTACGGAGTTGTTGTCCGTACTGCCTGCAAGAAAGAAATACACCGAAGAGCAGTTGGAAAAAATTCTTGACGCATTGGCTTTGGATAATTATTTTGAATTACTCTCGTCGGAAAGAAAGGGGGAAAAAATGTACGTGATTTCGCTTCGTTCTAACGGGTACGCATACAAGCGTTGTTCGTTGCAACAAAAACGGGATTTGGCAATGAAATTGGGCTGGGCGATTGCCTCGGCGGTTATCGCCTTTATCGTCGGTTGGATTTTAAAATGGATATTTTAAAAAAGTTTGTTTTATACGGTTTACTTTTTTATGAGATTGTGGTATAATGTAAACAAATGTTTGTTGTTAAAGTAAAGAAAAATCGGAGAGGGTATGGATTTTAAATTACATTCGCCGTTTGCGCCGACGGGAGATCAACCGCAAGCGATTGAAAAATTAACGGAAGGGATTTTAGACGGGATTCGTACGCAGGTGCTTGTAGGGGTAACGGGTAGCGGCAAGACGTTTACGATGGCAAACGTCATTAAAAATATCAACCGCCCGACGCTGGTGATTGCGCACAATAAGACGCTCGCGGCGCAACTTTGCAACGAGTTCCGCGAATTTTTTCCTGAAAATCGAGTGGAATATTTCGTATCGTATTACGATTATTATCAACCCGAGAGTTATATTCCCTCGACGGATACGTATATCGAAAAAGATTTGAGTATGAACGACGAAATCGATAAATTGCGCAACAGCGCAACGGGGTCGTTGATGGAGAGAAAGGACGTATTGGTCGTGGCGTCCGTGTCCTGTATCTACGGGCTGGGCGCGCCCGAAGAATATTTTCGTTTGTCTTTGTCGTTGCGCCCGGGTATGGAATGGGAGCGCAACGAATTGATGCGGAAATTGATCGAATTGCAATACGCGCGCAACGATATGGATTTTAAACGTTCGACTTTCCGTGTGCGCGGCGACGCGTTGGAAATTTTTCCCGCGTCCAATTCCGAAGTGGCGATTCGTTTGGAATTTTGGGGCGACGAAATCGAAAAAATTTACGAAGTAGAGGCGTTGACGGGGAACAAAGTCAACGAACTTTCTCACGTTGCGATATTTCCTGCCAGCCAATACGCCGTCGGTACGGAGAAGTTGCGTAGCGCGTTGTCTATGATAGAAGAAGATTTGAAAGGCGAGGTGCGCGCCTTTGAGGACGAGGGAAAAATTTTAGAGGCGCAACGATTGAAACAGCGTACCGAACACGATTTGGAAATGATGCGAGAAATCGGGTATTGCAGCGGCATAGAAAATTACAGCCGTTATTTTGACGGACGACAACCAGGCGAGCCGTCGTTTACTCTGCTCGATTATTTCCCTTCGGGGGAATTTTTGGTGTTTATCGACGAGAGTCATATGACCATTCCGCAAATCCGCGCAATGTACCACGGGGATTTATCCAGAAAGAAAAACCTTGTGGATTATGGGTTTCGTATGCAAGCGGCGTATGACAACCGCCCTTTAAAATTTGACGAATTTGACGCGCGCGTGCCGCAGCTCGTTTGTGTGTCCGCAACCCCTGCGCCGTACGAATTGGAACAGGCAGGGCAAAAGGTGGAACAACTGATTCGCCCTACGGGATTGCTCGATCCCGAAATTACGGTAAAACCGACGAAAGGGCAGATAGACGATTTGCTGTCGGAAATCCATAACGTCGTAAAGGACGGGGGCAGGGTTTTGATTACCACGCTTACCAAGCGTATGGCAGAGGAATTGACGGACTTTTTAAAAGAACATTCGATTAAAGTAAAATATATGCATAGCGACATAGATACGTTAGAGCGTATCGATATCGTCAACGGGTTGCGTTTGGGTGAATTTGACGTACTTTGCGGTATCAATCTTTTACGCGAGGGGTTGGATTTGCCCGAGGTGAAGTTGGTGTCGATTTTAGATGCGGACAAAGAGGGGTTTTTACGCAGCGATACGGCGTTGATTCAAACGATTGGACGCGCGGCGCGAAACAGCGAGGGACGCGTCGTGATGTATGCCGACGTGATAACGGACAGTATGAAACGGGCAATCGGAGAAACGAACCGTCGTCGAAGCGTGCAGGACAAATATAACAAAGAACACGGTATCGTGCCGAAAACGATTATAAAAGAAGTGAAATCCACGCTGAATATCACGAAGAAAAAGACGGATGACGATATTAAGATGCAGGATATTCCCGACGAGATAGAAAAATTGAAAGCGTTGATGAAAGTGGCGAGTGGACAACTTGATTTTGAACGCGCGATAGAAATCCGTGAAAAGATTGCCGAGTTGAAAATGAAATTGAGAAAAGCAGGCAAGTAGAACAGATTGCAATTATCAAAACGACCTACCCAGGTATGAGATGAAAGGTGATAATATGAAAGAAGAAATCGTAGTAAAAGGCGCAAAAGAAAACAATTTAAAAAACGTAGACGTACGTATTCCGAGAAACAAACTCACCGTGTTTACGGGCTTGTCAGGTAGCGGAAAATCGACTTTGGCGTTCGACACCATTTTTGCTGAGGGGCAAAGACGGTACGTAGAGAGTTTGTCGTCGTACGCCCGCCAATTTTTGGGACAGATGGAAAAACCTGACGTGGAGAGCATTGACGGCTTGTCGCCTGCAATTTCTATCGACCAAAAAACGACTTCGCGCAACCCTCGTTCCACGGTGGGAACGGTTACGGAAATTTACGATTATTTCCGTCTTTTGTTCGCGCGGATAGGCGTACCGCATTGTCCGAAATGCGGGAAGGAAATCCGTCGGCAAACGGTGGACGAAATTTGCGACAGAGTTATGGAGATGCCCGAGGGCAGTAAAATCCTCGTGAATGCGCCTGTTGTTCGCGGTAGAAAAGGGGAATACGTGAAAGAATTGGCAGCGTTTAAAAAGAGCGGCTTTGGTCGAGTGAAAATTGACGGAATCGTTTACGATTTGCAAGAGGAAATCAAACTCGAAAAAAATATCAAACACAATATTTCCGTGGTCGTGGACAGATTGGTGGTGAAACCCACCGTACAAAAACGTTTGACGGACAGTCTTGAAACGGCGTTGAAATTGGCGGAGGGTTTGGTCGTAATCGATTGCGAGGGCGACGAAGACTTGTATTCGGTCAATTACGCTTGTCCTGATTGCGGCGTGTCGTTGGAAGAAATCGAACCGAGAATGTTTTCCTTTAACACGGTGTACGGGGCTTGTCCCTCTTGTTCGGGGCTTGGGTTTAAACAATTCGTCGATCCCGATTTGATATGTCCCGACAAAACGAAAACGTTGCGCGAGGGCGCAATGAGGGTTACGGGTTGGAATTTAGGCTCGAATTCGATGGCACTTATGGAATTGTCCGCGCTTTCAAAAGCCTACGGATTTTCGTTGGACGTACCCGTGAAAGATTTGCCTGAACATATCTATCAAATTTTGATGTACGGAAGCGACCAAAAAGTGGATATGGCGTACCAGACCCGCTCGTTTTCGGGGAGTTTTAAAAAGACTTGGGAGGGCTACGTCAACAATTTGCAACGCCGGTACGGCACGTCCACTTCGGACGGGGTAAAGAGCGATATCGAACGGTTGATGCGCAACGCGCCCTGCGACGCTTGCCACGGACAGCGTTTAAAAAAAGAGGCGTTGTCCGTGTACGTGGGCGGTAAAAATATTTGGGATTTGTGTGAAATGTCCGTAGATAAATTATGCGATTTTATGGACGAATTGATGGTAAATTTGACAAAGACCGAACATCTTATTGCGGACGCAATTATCAAAGAAATCAACAATCGTTTGGGTTTTCTGCGAAACGTAGGGCTCAATTATCTAACGTTGACGCGGACGGCGGTAACGTTGTCTGGGGGGGAGAGTCAACGTATCCGTCTTGCCACGCAAATCGGCAGCGCGCTGACGGGCGTTTTGTATATTTTGGACGAGCCGAGTATTGGTTTGCATCAACGCGATAATGAAAAATTGCTGAATTCCTTAAAAGGTTTGCGGGATTTGGGCAATACGCTTATCGTGGTTGAACACGACGAAGATACAATGAAAGCGGCGGATTATATCGTCGATATCGGTCCGAACGCAGGCGTACACGGCGGTGAAGTGGTGGCTTGCGGCGACCAAAACGCGATTATGAACGAGCCTCGTTCGATTACAGGCGATTATCTTGCAGGACGGCGAAAGATTGAAACGCCGCTCGTCCGAGCAACACCGTCGGACAAATGGCTGAAATTGTACGGCTGTCAACAAAACAATTTGAAAAATATCGACGTGCGTGTTCCCGTGGGGTTGATTACGGCAGTAACGGGGGTTTCGGGCAGCGGAAAATCGAGTTTCGTCAACGAAATCGTCTATCCCTTGCTTGCCAATACCCATAACGGCGCGAAACACGCCCAAGGAAAATACGAGCGCGCAGAGGGCGTAGAGTATTTTGATAAAGTAATTGCAATCGACCAATCGCCTATAGGTAGAACGCCAAGGAGCAATCCTGCGACGTATACGGGCGTATTCAACGCCATTCGAGATTTGTTTGCTATGACCCCCGACGCGAAAGAACGAGGCTATAAAGCAGGGCGGTTTTCGTTCAATATTTCTGGCGGTAGATGCGAACATTGTTTCGGGGACGGGATTATTAAAATTGAAATGCATTTCTTACCCGATATTTTCGTGCCTTGCGAAATTTGCGCGGGGAAACGGTATAATAGAGAAACCTTGGAAGTGAAATACAAGGGTAAGAGCATTTCCGACGTATTGGAAATGACCGTTGAGGAGGCGTGTGAATTTTTTGCGCCCGTACCTGCGATTTATAACAAGATAAAAACGTTGAACGACGTCGGACTTGGATATATCAAATTGGGTCAAAGTTCCACTACGCTATCGGGTGGTGAAGCGCAACGAGTCAAACTCGCCACCGAATTGGCAAAACGTTCGACGGGAAAAACAATGTATATTTTAGACGAGCCGACAACGGGATTGCATAGCTACGACGTGGACAAGCTGATTAAGATTTTGTTGCAACTGAGAAGCGGTGGCAATACGGTGTTGGTTATCGAACACAATTTGGACGTTATCAAAACGGCGGATTACGTGATAGACCTCGGTCCTGAAGGCGGGAACGGCGGCGGAGAAATCGTCTGTGAAGGTTCGCCTGAAGAAGTGGCGAACGTATCCCAAAGTTATACGGGACAATTTTTGAAAAAAGTATTGTAAAAAAGGAAAAGGTCGTTTTTAGCAACGACCTTTTTTGGTGCAACATATCATTATATCAATGCATTTGCCTTTCGATAGGTGGGTAATTTTATTGTCAATTCGTAATCGAGTTGACGGAGTTTCCATTTCAACCCTTTTTCGTCGGTGGTATATTCCATACTTGCCTCCCAACCCAGCCTCGAATCCGCGCGAACGAGGGGCAGCGTATCCAACACGTTTTCTTTCTCGTTTAAAAGTAAGGTTTCTATCTCTTGAATGATTTTTTCCGCTTGGGTTTTGTCGCCTGCAATACTCAAACGCTGTTTTAAAATGTAATGCTTTTTCACGTTCAGTACCGTGCGACAACAATTACGCATAAATTTTGCAAGGTTTATCAATTTCAACAATGCGTTGTTGGGGGATTGCGCGCTTTCCAATACCGCAATGCCCTCACCAAACAGCGTTTCCATTTTGGAAATGGATTGAATTTCATCGAAAATTCTTACGCCAGGCAAAGAATTCTTTCCGTCCGAATCGGGGGTGTAAATACCGAAATAAATACCGTTTCCAAACATTGCGTGAGGCGAGGACGGCATTTTGCCCTGCTGAGGAATAGTCGCAGGCAAGCCTTCCATTACGCCCGACCATAATGGATAGGCAGGACCGATACGGAATCCGCCGTACATGTCTTCATTACAAGGTACGTAATGCGCAATCGCCTCGCTAAACAATGTCATACCCCTTTCGGCAACGTCGGCGTGTTTGCCATATTCTCGTTGTAACAATTTTTTTAAAGTGGTTTCCAACGGCTCGACTTGCGTAAAAAACGCCTGTTTTTCCAATTCCGAAATGATAGAGGGGTGGAAACCGTAATGGATACATTCCAACAAGCCTGCTAAATTCCATTCTTCGTGGGCTTGGCGCATACGCTGATACCGCTCAATCCAGCGCTGGGGCATAGGTTCGTAAGGAATCACGCCGAAATCCCAGGTCCGCCCTGCGGTTTGACTGTTTGCTATCAGTTTTATGCCACGTTTTTTGGCGGCGAGTGCCTCGCTAGAAAAATATTCGCCTGGTCCTATAAACGCCAACGAATAATCCCAAACGTTTTGAACGGAATTGCCCATTTTGTATTGGTGGAACATATCCCACGTGGTCATAAGGGAAATACCTTTCGGCAAGGCTTCAATCAAGCGAATCCGTTCTTCTTTGGGGGCAAAGCCCCAATTATAAGTACAGAAAATTACTTCCGCGTCGGGGCGTTTTTTCCAAATGGCCTTCGCTACCATCTCCGTCCAAGCGGGATAATCGTTGCAGGGCCACCAACCAGGACTGGTTTTGCCCGTAGGGATATTGTCTTTAAAATTTGCCGTGAATGGCGTTTTGCCAACGGCAGGGTCGCGACTGGCGAATTGATTCGCTTCGCCCAAAAGGGTAACGCCTTTTAGTTTCGGACATACGTCGAACAATTCGCCGTACAGCGCGTCGTAAAATTCCTGCGCGTCCTCGTCGTCGGGATGTTTGTTATGCGGAGCGTATAACTGTACGTATACATCTACGCCGTATTTCGCCGCGCGTTCAGATATCAAGCGGATATCGATAGATTGCCCACGATTATCGGTGTATGCGTCTTGCAACCACAAATCAATCGCGTCGTAACCGTTGCGCGCTATCCACGAAAACGCCTCGTCGGGATATTCATACATACCGAAAGGGGATTGCGTGATTCGGGGTGAAAACAGAGCTTTTCTTTCCACTTTGCCCGTTTTGACAAAAGGAGCTTTTCGCAGATTCATCAAATCTTCAAGATAATATATGCCTTGCGCCACGCCGCGAGTGTCGTGTCCCTCAATCGTGATGCCGTCTTGATTTGTCGTGATTCGATATCCCATATATCCCTCCGCTTCGCCTAGATTAGAGCCAAGACAAAGCGTAACGTTTGCTGCGTTTTCATTGGGGGCTTTTGCGAACATTGCCGAAACGTCCATAGAAACGAACAGATAGGAAACGAGGTCTTTTGCCGCTGTTAAAATTACTTCGTCATCTGTATCTAAAAGAACGATATTCGTTCCGTTTTTGAAAACAAATTCGTCGTGCGCAGCCATTAAAGTCCAATCTCGTACGCCTTTTTTATGTACACACAGTAAGTCTGTTTTAAAATCGTAATTTTTTTCGGTTTTCAACATAATTTACCCCTGAATAGATTCAATAATATCGTTGACGGTGATTTCCACCATTTCTTCTCCCAATTCGACGTTGAAATCTTTCGCTGTTTCCGCAAACCAATCGTCGGAATCGTTTAAACGTTCGATTTTAATCGTGCCAGGGCAGAGAGCTTCTAACATAGAACATTCGTAAATGCCTGCATGATCGCCGTGGCCTTTGGAATTTTTCGTATACGGTACGCGTACGACGCGAATTTTGTTCCAAGGACTGTCGGATTCTTTCAGGTTTTCGTAAAATGTTTTGTTTTCACGTTTTCCCCACCAACCATAACCGCCTTTTTCTTCGAGTTGTTCCATAATCAATTTTTTTGCTGCTTTCATACACGCCAACGTCATAGGCATATAATCTTCCGTTTGATGCGCGATAACCAGATGGATATTTTTATCAAATCCACTTAAAAACAGCGATTTTAAAATGCAGTACATATATTGTTCAAACGTGTCGCAATCCACTTGTACGCTGTTCTTTTCAGGACCTGCCACAGCATAGCTTGCCACGCCGTACCAAACGGGCGGATATACAACCGCGTCTATTTTTTGCGCGACCCGTTCGCAAATCCCTTGCGCCACCAGCGTATCACAACCGTAAGGACAATGCGTACTGTGATATTCCATTGTTCCGATGGGAATTAACAAAGGCCAACCTTCTTTTTTTGCGCGTTCCGCCTCTAAGGGATAACCGTATGCCATTTGAAAACTGTTGCTCATAAAATTTTTTCTCCTTTACACCGAAGAAATCGGCTTTTTATATTTGACATTTTTATTATACATCTGTTATACTGTTTTGTAAATAGCGTTTTACAACGAAAAGCTGTCTAAAATTAGCGTTTTTTTATACAGGAGAGCTATGAAATATTTACAGGATATTTATTTTTCCAATCTCAACGCCGTATATAATTTTGGAGGGTATTTTTCCATTTCCGAAACGGACGATTGGTCGTTTGGACGGAATAGATTTGAACAATGCAAATTCTATTTTATCACGTGCGGAAGTTGTGTGATTGAGATAGAACGAAAAAAGTATCACGGCAAAGCGGGGGATTGGTTTTTTATTCCCTCGGGGGCAGAACACGCGTATTATAACGAGAAAAACGAACCGTTTAAAAAATATTGGATGCATTTTGATTTGTATCCGTCGATAGATATTTTTAATGTGCTGAATTTGCCGTACGTAGTTCAGGCGGACAACAAGGGAAATGCGTTACGTCTATTTAAAAAGTATGCAAAATTGCGCGGTAGCGATAAATTGACGGATAAATTGGAGGTAAAGGCATGTCTTGTCAATCTGTTGGCGGAATATATAAAAGCCGCAACTCCCGAGGGGGTGGACGTGATCGATAGAAAAGAGGCGAGATTAAACGATTTGCTAAGATTCATCAATGAAAATTTGGATAAACCGTTATCCAACGAAATGTTGGCGGAAAGATATTTTGCGCACCCCAACCATTTTATTCGCGCATTTAAAGAAAAAACGGGGTTGACCCCCGCAAAATATATCAAAGCGAAACGAATGGAAAACGCAAAACGGTTGTTGGAATCTACCGATTTGTCTATTTTAGAAATTACGGAAAAAATCGGATTGGTTGAATCCACCCATTTTTCCAAACTATTTAAAGAATATTACAATTTTTCTCCCACGCAATACCGTCGGAATTTTCATAAGGAAATGGGAAAATAAAAAACAGGTCGCAAGAACCAACGCTTGCGACCTGTTTTTTTATAACCGCTTGATTTTTACGTTTCCGCACAGCACGTCAGAATAGGAATAGGCGGTTTTTCCTAAAAAATCTTTATCGTCGGGCTTAACGGTAAACAAGGCTGGATAAATCCCCGAAAGAATTCCCGAATAACTCACGCTCTTGTTTCTACCCAAATTCACACGCACCGCCACCCGTTGCGCAGAACAGTCTTTCACCATTTGTTTGACGTCTTTTATATTTTTGGTAGGCTTAATCATAGTATAAGTATGCGCCCAAAAATTGGTTTTTATACCCAAAGGATTTGGTCTATTTTTCCAATTCTTAGCATACGATAGAAAGGCAATAAATGATAAAAAGGAGATAAAAATGTCTGTAAAACCGCAATATGAAACTTATCGATACGTCGGCGAAGTTTGCCGATTACGCAGTCAGTCTATCGTAGAATGTCGGCTTCCCGGCAGCGAAATCAGCAGTATTTTGGCGATTCACGCAAAAGCCATACCCAACGAATGCGCTTGTTTGGACGGAGAAGTGAATTATGGGGGAAAGGTGTTGTTGACGATTGTCTACGAGGACGGGGGGAGAAAAATCTGTCGGGCAGAACGCGGCGCGGAATTTTTTCACCGCGCGGAGGGGAGCGCGGTTACGCCTGCCTGTTTGGCAAAAGCTACGCTTTCGACGGAAAACGTCAGTTATCGCAGAGAGGGGTCGGGCTTGTATATATCCGTAATTGTCGGCGCAAATTTCACCGTGTACGGAAACAAACAGCTTGAATATCTGGTCGGTGGTGAAGATTTGATTGTAAAAAAAGAAAACGTTCCCGTTTGTAAAACCGTTTGCGTGTCGGGAGAAACGGAAGCGGAGGACGAATTTGACGCCGATTACGTCGGGGATATTTTATTGCACAGCGAATCTGCCGTCGTCAATCATATTTCCGCAGGGGCAGGACAAATTGATATTGAAGGGGAACTCAATCTCAATATTTGCGTGTTAAAGAGCGACGAATCAGTTTGTTCGTACGAGCGCTTGATTCCTTTCAAAATGCAAATTCCTTGCGACGAGGCGTTTGGTCGGGTGGCGATAGGGGGTACGGTGGACGTCAAATCCGCGTATTTGTCAGCCGGTACGGACGAGGAAAAAGGCAAGAGCAAAATCGTGGTCAATTACGTATTGTCTGCCGATTGTTATCTTTCTGTCAAAGACGAATTTTCTGCGGTTGCGGACGCATTTTCCGTTGACAACGAACTGTTTATAAAAAGGTCGAACGACGGGGGCAGGTATTTGACGAATCACGTTAAATGCACGGAACGGGTCAGCGGTGTTGCGGCTTTGTCGCCCGTAATTGAGGGCGAATATACGTTGCAGGCGGCGGTGTTGCCTCGCGCGGAAATTGTCTGTAAAAAAGGAGAGCGCGGAATGGAGGCGGAAGGCGTGGTGCTTGCGGAAATTCTGCTCCGTGGCGCGGACGGAGGATATCGTTCGACCAATCTTTCTATGCCCGTTTTATTCCCCTTGGACGTGGACGGGGAGATTGCCGAGGCGGATTGTATCGTATGCGGATTGAACGTGCGTAGAAAGAAGAACGGCGAAACGGAAGCGGAGGCGACGTTGAAACTTTGCGTTCGTTCGTACGAAGAACGTAATTGGGAATATATTTCCCAGCTTACGGAAGGCGAAGCGGAAATCAAAAACGACAGCGCGTTTTCGGTGTTTATGCCGCGTGAGGGTGAAGATTTGTGGCAGGTGGCAAAACGTTTGAGATGCGCGCCCGAAGATTTGCAAAAAAACAATCCCGAACTTGATTTTCCCGTAAAAGAGGGCGAACGAATCTTTATTTATAGACAAATTAAGTGAAAAATTGGAAAAAATAACAAAAGAAATCCTTGCAAAGTATTGAAATTTTGCAAAAAATATGATACAATGAAACAGAGTTACACGCGGCGGGGTGTTCCTCGCCGCAAATTTCTATTTTTTGTGGGAAACGAATGAACAAGGTAAAAATCAAATCGTATGCAAAAGTCAATCTGACGTTACGGCTTGTGGGACAAGCGCAAGGCTATCATTTGCTGGATTCTTTGGTCGCAAGCGTGGATTTGTTCGACTTTTTGACTTTGAAAAAGCGTAAAGATACACAAAACCGCGTGCAGATGAGAGGACTCGGCAGCGAAACGATTTTACCCGAAAACAACAACGCGTTAAAAGCGGCGGAGGCGTTTTGTAAACGTTTTTCCACTTGTGGAGTGGATATCACGATTGATAAAAATATCCCTATCGGCGCAGGGCTTGGCGGTTCTTCGGCGGATATCGTCGGGGTTTTGCGTGGTATGGCAAAATTATACGGCGTGCAGGATAAAGTGGCGTTAAAGATGCTTGCAGACGAACTCGGTAGCGATACGGGGTATATGCTTTCGGGCGGATTTGCGCGTATGCAGGGCAGAGGGGAGCAGGTACAACCCATAAATTGTAAAGAAACGTTACATTTTTTGTTGCTTTGCCCTGAAGTTTCCGTTTCCGCAGGCGCGTGTTACAAAGCCTACGACGAAATGGAAATTGAGCGAAAGGCTGCGCCTTATAAAGCAGAGAACGATACGGAAAATTGCATTGCCGCATTGATAAACAAAGATAAAAACGGCGTAGGCAGGTATTTGATGAACGACCTTTTTGAGCCTGCCGCGCGGCTTTGCAAAGAGGTGAAAAAAGCGTACGACGAGGCGTTGGCGTTTTCACCGCTTGGCGTAACGATGACGGGTTCGGGAAGTTGTGTTTTGGCGTTGTTTGAAACGAAAGAATTGTGCGAATGGGCAAAGAGCCGTTATAAGGGGGCTTTTCAAGCGTACGTTGCCAAAACGGTAATCCCCGATTACGACAGACAGACAAAGAGTGTGTTTTCTTTGCAGAATCCTTTCGTGCTGTCAGAGGACGAACAGGCGCAGATGGAGGAATAAAAAAACGTAAAAAAGGATAAAAAAATATATAAATAACGGGAGAAAAGGTATGGAAGAAAGAATTATCGACGACGAATACGGCAGAGGGATTCGATTGAAAAAGACAAAGGATGGTTACGTAGACGTTACCGACGAATTGGCGGAAAAGGAAACGGATGGGGCTGTGGAAGAATCTTTGGAGGAAACCACGGACGAAATTTCCTTTGAATTTCCTACGCTTGAACGGGACGAAGAGGATGAGGATTTGATAGGGCTTGACCCAGAAGAAGCGGAGAAAAAGCGCAGAGAAAAAGAGGAAAAAATAAAGGCGCGTCGCGCGGAATACGAACGGGTTTGCGCAGAGGGCGACGAGGCTCTTGCTACGGGCAGTTTTAAAACGGCGGAATTGAAATACGAAAAGGCGTTGAAATTAGACGACGAACCGACGGCGGCGTCCGTGGGATATTGGAAAGCAAAAACCGTCCATTTCACCCAGCCTGACGTTTTGGCGGACGAATACGCAGACGAAGGCGTGGAGAGTTTGGAATACGATTTGGGGTATGAAGCGGTGGACGTATTGAAAAAGGAATATCACGAAGTATTCAAGCGTCGTTTATCCGAGCTGGAGGAAGAAGAAACTCCTCTTGCGGCGAACGTAGAGGAAAAACAGGAAACCCGCCGTCAATATTTAAAAGAACGGTGGTTGCGGTGTTTGTTGGCGTTTGCCATTGCCGCCGTGCCTATGATTGTCTGCATTTGGCTGACGGTTTCGTTTGGGTTAAAGAATTTTAGTACCCCCGATACTAGATATATCGCGCCGACCATCGGTTTTGGGGCAGGCGCGTTGGTGTGTTTTATCGTGTTTGCGGTGTTTACCAACAAGTTGATTAACGCCTCCCGTATGCGCCGTACAAATGAAAAATTGGAAAGTACGGAAGACGGCGAACGTTTGGTGCTGATTCGCAATTATAAAGAAATATACGAATATTTTTTAGAAGATTCCGAGGAAACGTCGGACGAAGAAACGGATGTGCAAACGAACGAGGAATAATCGAACATAGGCGTTCGGTTCAAAAAACGAATAAAAAGACTGAAAAAGAGCGAAGAATGGGCGATTTCTTCGCTCTTTGCCGTATAAAATAAAGATTTTTTCTTGCTTTTTGAAGGCGGTTCGTGATATAATAGAGAAGATATGAAAACGATACTTACTTATTTTAAACCGTATAAATGGCAGAGTCTGTTAGGGCCTTTGTTTAAATTGTTAGAGGCAACGTTTGAACTGCTCGTGCCGATTGTCGTCAGTTTGATTGTCGATAAAGGCTTGGGTGAAAACGTCAACGGCGCGTATCCGTTCGCGGATACGTCCTTTATCGTTTGGATGTGCGTATTGTTGGCAGGGTTTGGTTTGGTCGGGTTGTTATTTTCCGTAACGGCGCAATATTTTGCCGCGCGGACGGCAACGGGCGTTTCGGCAGGGCTGCGCCGCGACCTGTTTAAAAAAATTCAAGCCCTGGCGTATAAAGATATCGATAAAATGGGCGCGTCTACAATGTTGACCCGTATGACCAGCGACGTAGACCGATTGCAATCGGGCGTCAATCTGTTTTTGCGCCTGTTTTTGCGTTCGCCCTTTATCGTGTTCGGCGCAATGATTGTGGCTTGTATCGTAGACCCTCATTCGTTCGGAGTGTTTGCCGTTGCAATCGTCGTGCTTGCAATCGTCGTGTATGCCGTGATGTTCGCGTGTATGCCACTTTATAAAAAAACGCAAGGACAGCTTGACAAAGTATTGTTGTCCACCCGTGAAAATTTAACGGGGGTAAGGGTAATTCGCGCGTTTTGTCAAGAAGATAGCGAACAAGTTTTGTTTGACGAGCGAAATGAAACGTTGAATAAGAACAAAAAATTTGTCGGGGCAATCGCTGCGATTACCAATCCTTTGACGTACGTTTTTATTAATTTGGCGATTATCGCTTTGCTGTGGACGGGCGCGATTCGGGTGGACAACGGCGCGTTGTCGCAAGGCAAAGTGCTGGCGTTATATAACTTGATGGGACAAATTTTAATCGAACTCATTAAATTGGCGAATTTGATTGTTACGGTAACCAAAGCGGCGGCTTGCGGCAGCCGTATAGAATCGGTGTTAAAAATGCAACCGTCTTTGACGCTTGTAAAGCAAACGAACTCTTTTGAAAACGAGCCGTTTGTTGTGTTTGACAACGTATCTATGCGATATATCGACGGCGCGGACGAGGCTTTGACAAACATTTCCTTTACGGTAGAGTGCGGCGAAACGATAGGCGTTATCGGCGGAACGGGGTCTGGGAAAAGTTCGTTGGTCAATTTAATACCGCATTTTTATGACGTAAGTGGGGGGCAGGTACGCGTTGACGGACGCGACGTTCGCGACGAAGAAATGCAATACCGCTTGCGCAACCGTATCGGCGTCGTACCGCAAAAGGCGGTGTTGTTCAAAGGCACGATACGGGAAAACTTGCTTTGGGGGAAGGCGGACGCAACGGATGAGGAATTGACGGCGGCGGCAAAAATAGCTCAAGCCGACGAATTTATCAAAGAAAAAGGCGGTTTAGACGCGCTTGTGGAACAAGGAGGGAAAAACTTTTCGGGCGGTCAAAAACAGCGTTTGACGATAGCGCGCGCATTGGCGCGCGATCCTGAAATTTTGATTTTGGACGATTCGTCGTCCGCGCTTGATTATGCGACGGACGCGGCTTTGCGAAAAGCCATTAAAGAGTTGAAAACCACGACGTTTATCGTATCTCAGCGCGCGTCGTCCGTACGGGACGCGGATAAAATTATCGTACTTGACGACGGCAAGGCGGTGGGAATCGGTACGCACGAAACGCTGATGGAAAGTTGCGAAATATATCGAGAAATTTATTTTTCGCAATATGAAGAAGGAGGGAAAGCGATATGAAAAATACTCCTTCAAAAAAAATGAGTACGCTTGGACGAGTATTGCGCTACGTGGGCAAATATCCCGTTTCGCTGGTGGGGACGCTAGGGTTTGCGGTGTTGACGGTGGCGGCGACGTTGTGCATACCCGTATTGTTTGGCGACGCGGTGGATTGTATCGTCGAAAACGGCGTACAATGGGAAGAATTGAAAGAAATCTTTATAAAAGCGGTGGGTGCGATTGCAATCGCCGCCCTTTCGCAATGGTTGCTTAGTCTTTGCAACAATCGAATTTCCTGCCACGTCGTTCGGGATTTAAGGAAAGACGCCTTTGAAAAATTGAAAGCGTTACCGCTGAAATATATCGATTCTCATTCCCACGGGGACACGGTGAGTCGAATTATTGCCGACGCAGACCAATTTTCCGACGGACTATTGATGGGCTTTACACAATTTTTTACGGGTGTGTTGACGATTTTGGGTACGATTGTGTTTATGTTGATTACCAACGTAAAAATCGGAATTATCGTTGTTTTGGCAACCCCTGCGTCCTTGTTCGTGGCAAAATTCGTCGCGACGCATACGCATAAATATTTTAAGGAACAAAGCGCGACGAGAGGCGAGCAGACTGCGTTTGTGGAAGAGGCGATTACGGGCTTGAAAACCACGCAGGCGTTTGCGCACGAGGAGGAAAATGAGGCGAAATTCAACAAGATTAACGATAGGCTGGAAAAAGCTGCTATGAACGCGACGTTCTATTCTTCGCTCGTCAATCCGTCTACGCGTTTTATCAACAATCTTATTTATGCGTTGGTTGCGCTACTTGGGGCGTTGGACGTGGCAAGCGGCGTATTTACCGTTGGCGGTTTGACGAAATTTTTATCTTACGCCAATCAGTATACGAAACCGTTTAACGAAATCACAGGCGTTATCACCGAATTAAAGAGCGCGTTTGCCTGCGCGGCGCGAATTTTTGAATTGATAGACGAACAGGAAGAAAGTTCTGATAAAGACAATGCAGTTTTGGATAATGCGAATGGCGACGTTGCCTTGGAAAACGTAGCGTTTTCCTATTCAAAAACGAAAAAATTGATAGAAAATTTGTCCCTTTCCGTTCAACCTGGGCAAAGAGTGGCTATCGTAGGAAGAACGGGGTCGGGTAAGACCACGCTTATCAATTTGTTAATGCGTTTTTATGACGTAGACGACGGCGCAGTAAAAATCGAGGGACAAGACGTTCGAACGATTACTAGAAAATCTTTGCGGGAACAATACGGCATGGTGTTGCAAGAAACGTGGCTCAAAAGCGGTACGGTGCGAGAAAATTTGAAAATGGGCAAACCTGAAGCAAGCGACGAGGAAATGATCGCGGCGGCGAAAGCGGCGCACGCGCACAGTTTTATCAAGCGTATGGAAAAGGGATACGACACCGTTTTATCGGAGGAGGGAGGCAATTTATCCGAGGGGCAAAAACAGTTGCTTTGTATCACCCGTATTATGTTGGCGCAACCGCCTATGCTGATTTTGGACGAGGCGACGTCCTCTATCGATACGCGTACCGAACGGAAAATAGGCGACGCGTTCGATAAATTGATGGAGGGCAGAACAACCTTTATCGTTGCGCACAGACTTTCCACGATTGTTCACGCCGATTGTATTCTCGTAATGGAGGCAGGACGGGTTGTCGAACAGGGCAAACACGCGGAATTGCTAAAACGAAACGGCGCGTACGCGCAACTGTATAACGGACAGTTCGCGTAAAAACATATCTTTTCCTTTTTCGTCATATACTATCGTGGAGGAATATTCAATGCGGCTGTATGACGAAATATTTAAAACGGCGGACGGAATGGCTTTGTCCCGTTGCGCGTTTGTTCCTGAGGGTGAGGGATATTTTGAGGGCGTGAAAGCGGTGGAAGATTTTTCTTTTTCACGCGTAGTATTATGCTTTCCCAAACAACGGATAGAAATCGAGGGCGAACGCTTGACGATTGGCAAATATTGCGACGGCGATTTACAACTGCAAGGCAAAATTACGTCCGTTCGGGTTTTGGACGAGGAGAAAAATACAGAAGATACGAAAGCGAGTGAAAACGACCGACGGTTGACGGGAAAGAGGTGAAAAGATGTTATTTTTCACTTTGAAAGACCGTTTAAAAATCGAGGGAGTAATGCCTCAACGCGCTCTGCTTAGGCTTAGGAGGGCAGGAATCGTCCTCTACGACGTAAAAAAAACGGCAAAAAATCAAATACTTTTAAGCGTAGATAAAAAAGATACCGAAAAAGTTTTTGCAATTTATCCGAATATATGTTATAATAAAGACGGACAGAGCGCGTATACGGCGCAGAAAATCGGCGCGGTGGGGATTGGAAAATACCTAGAATTTTTCAAAAAACGCTTGGGACTATTGTTGGGCGGATTGCTGTTTTGTATCACCGTTTTGTTTTTTGATTCGTTTACCTTCGGTATTACGTTCGTCGGTACGGACGTTTACGCGCGCGAAGCGCAAATTGCCTTACAACAAGGCGGGATTCGTACGTTTGCGCCTTATAAAAAGGGCGGCGAAGATATGATCTGCGCGCAGCTGTTGACGTTAAACGACGTGGAATATTGTTCCGTAAAAAAGCAGGGACTTTGGATACGTGTGGAAATGCGTCTGAGTTCTTTTTCCAAACCTGTTGTGGAACAGGGGAAAATGAAAGCCAAACACGAGGGCGAATTGCTGTCTTTAACCGCGCTTAAAGGCACTCCTTTGAAAAAAATCGGGGAAAAAGTCGGATTGGGCGAAACGTTGGTGGACGATTCGTTTACGACGATAGGTGGGGAGCAGGTACGCGTTGAACCTATCGCGCGCGCGTCAATTGCGTGCGTGTATGAGGCGGAGATTGCGGCAGAGGACGAACGGCAGGCGTTTGCGATTGCGTATCTTGCAATCGATTTGTCGCAAAACGATAAAATCACGAAAATTACACTAGAGAAAATAGAAACGAAAGAAAATCTGTTTCACGTGAAAATAGAATATACCGCAATCGAGAGCGTCAATTTATGACGTGAGTTGAATAAAACTGCGGTATGAATCAAGGAGGAAAAGATTGTCGAATAACGCAAAGACAATAAAGACGATAGATACCAAATCTTTGGACAAGTTGGCGCGTATTTTGGGCGCGTTTGACGAAAATTTGAATTTTTTATCCAAAGAATTGGGGATAGGTGGATACGTCGAAGGGGTAAAGATACGTTTGGAAGGCGACGAAGAGGGGGTTGCGTTGGGCGCGAAAGTGCTTGGCGCGCTCGTCAAATTGGCGCAGACGGACGAAGTAATCGATAAGGGGAGAATGGCGTATTGTATCGAGCTTGCAAAAGAGGGGCGCGAGGAGGAAATTGCGTCGCTCACCGAGGGCGTTGTGGCGATTACGGCGCGTGGCAAGCAGATAAAATGCAAGACGGTAGGACAAAAGGCGTACGTGGACGCCATCAAAAACAATACGGTTATATTTGGGGTAGGCCCTGCCGGTACGGGAAAAACCTATCTTGCCGTTTGTATGGCGGTGTCAGCGTTTAAAAGCAAACGAGTAGAAAAAATCATACTCACCCGTCCTGCGGTAGAGGCAGGAGAAAAGTTGGGCTTTTTACCTGGCGATTTACAAACCAAGGTCGATCCTTATCTTCGCCCTTTATACGACGCTTTACAAGAATTGTTGGGCTTGGAAACGTATGCAAAATTGATGGAAAGAGGCAGTATTGAGGTTGCACCTCTTGCATATATGCGCGGAAGAACGCTTTCCAACGCTTTCATTATTTTGGACGAGGCGCAAAATACGACGAAAGAACAAATGAAGATGTTTCTAACCCGAATGGGCGAGGGCGGTAAAATGGTGGTAACGGGCGACGTTACGCAAATCGATTTAGACGGAAAAGAGAGCGGTTTGGTTCACGCAACGACGATTTTGGACGGCGTAGAGGGGATATCCGTATGCAAATTGACGGCAAAAGACGTCGTGCGGCATCCGTTGGTAATGCGGATTATTCGCGCGTACGAACAGGACGTGGCGGAAAAAGAAGAGAAGAAAAAACCTCAAAAATACAATAGCGGAACGGGGAATAAAAGAAAGAGTTCAAAACCCGTGGACGGAAAAAAACGCGAAAGAAACGCGGAAGGAGAGTAACGAAAGATGTCGGTAAAAAAATACACTCCGAGTTGGACAAAACAAAACACGTTAAAGAGCGCGTCAATGTTTTTTGTGCATTTTCTTATTTTAACGCTGATTTTGGCGGTGTTGCTGCTTTGGGATAAATTGTCGGTGTTACCTCAGTATATGGAAAAAAACGGCGCAAATTATTTGTACGCGCTGTTTTGCGCTCTGCTTTTGATTATTATTTTGTATTGTTATTTTCTTTTTGAAAATCAAGAAATTTTGTTAAACGGCAAAAGTATGGCGCTTGTGTTTGCGGTGCTTGACGTATACGTAATTATTTCCTATCTTGTTGGCAGTAAAATCGGGATATACGCCCGTCCCGTGGCGTTCGTGGCGTTGATGATTTTAACGCTCGTAGGACGGCGCGAGGCGATTTTTCTCAATATTATCAGCGCGCTGTTGATGTTCGTCGTGGATACGTTCGTAGGCACGGACGACGGTACGCAGATTATGTATTATTCGTCGTTGATTATTTCCTTTTCAGCTGGTATGTTCGCCATTTTCTTTTGCGAAAAAACGAAAACGCGTTTTGGAGTAATGGGCATAGGCATATTTATCGTTCTTCCAATCGATTTGATTATTTTGTTGTTGGAAATTTCTTCGCTCGTCAATAACGGCCAGACTGCAGTCGGGGTTATGCCACCCTTTGAAGAAGTGATTACGAGTATGGGTTACGGGTTGTTTGGCGGTGTTATGTCCACGGTGTTGTTTTTGGCGCTGTTGCCCTTTTTTGAACGCGCGTTCAACTGCTTGACCGTATTCCGTTTGCGTGAATTGACCAGCTCGGATGCAAAACTTTTAAAGCGATTGAAGGAGGATGCGCCAGGTACGTACAACCATTCTATGATGGTGGCGCAGCTTGCGGAGGCGTGCGCGGCAGCGATAGGCGAAAACACCGATTACGCGCGCGCGGCGGCGTTGTATCACGACGTCGGGAAAATTCAGTACCCTGAAAACTTTACAGAAAATCAAGGCGAATATAATTTGCACGACGAACTCACGCCCGAACTTTCCGCTGATATCATACGTTCCCACGCAAAGGACGGATATTCCACCATTCATACGCACAAATTACCCGATTTCTTGGCGGACGTAGCCATTCAACATCACGGTACGTTGCCGATACGGTATTTTTACGCAAAGGCGTTGAAACTCACCGACGGAGAATTGAATATTGAAGATTTTTCGTATTTAGGACCGAAACCACACACGAAAATAGCGGCTATCATTATGATTGCCGACGCGGCAGAGGCGGTGGTGCGCGCAACGGGTTCGCGCAGTCCCGAGGCGGCGGAAAAAGCCATTCGTGGTATTATTGAAGAACGCATGGACCTCGAACAGTTTTCCGAATGTGATATTACAATGGGCGATTTGACAAAAATCCGTTTGGCGCTCGTGAATACGTTGACGGGGGTATATCATCATAGAATTAAATATCCCAATATCAAATATAAACGCAACGAGGACGGCACGACCAAGGGAGAAAACGTATAATGAGCAACTTTTTTATCTATTGCGACGAGGAAGAATTTTCCGTTGAATCCAAAACGGCGTTGGAACAGGCTTTGGACGGATTCGTTGCGTCCAACGTGCCTCTCGTCGTAGAATTTTCTTTCGTGGACGAGGCTGAAATACAACGGTTAAACCGTGAACTGCGTCAAACGGATAAAGTTACCGACGTGCTTAGTTTTCCCACCTTAGACGATATAAAAGGCAAAACGATTGATGGGGAAGAATATCCGTTTGATATTGACGAAGAAGGACGGCTGTTGATAGGTTCGATTGCGGTGTGTTGTCAGCGCGCGAGAGAGCAAGCGGAAGAATACAATCATTCGTACAACCGCGAATTGCATTATCTTTTGGTGCACGGCATAATGCATTGCTTGGGTTACGATCATATGACGGACGAGGAAAAGCGAGAAATGCGCGAAAAAGAAGAATACGTTTTAAATAAAATGGGAATAACCCGTGAGGATTGAAATAGGAGATAGGATATAGCATATGAAAAGCGGATACGTAGCGGTAATCGGCAGAGCGAACGCTGGGAAAAGTACACTTATTAACGTGATGGTAGGGGAAAAAGTTTCTATCGTTTCCCCCAAACCCCAGACCACGCGTGATAGAATTTTGGGGGTATTGACGGAAGAAGATTATCAAATCGTTTTCGTGGACACACCTGGGATTTACAAGGCGCATAACGCCCTGACGGATATGATGATGCGTACGACGGAACTCAGCGCGAAATCGGTGGATTTCATTTTATACGTTTTAGACGGACACGATGGGATTGGTGAGGAGGATTTTGCATTGATTGCAAAATACAAAGCCTTGAATATTCCTATGGCGGTGGCGTATACGAAAATCGACATTATGCCCAAAGAAAATATTCCTCTCGATATGGCGAAATTTTCCGATTCGGGTTTGGATTTGGACGTGTTCCCCGTATCGGCGAGAAAAGGCAAAAACGTACGCGCTTTGAAAGAATTTTTAGCTGGAAAAATGCCCGAGGGGGATAAAGTGTTTGAAGAAGATATCGTATCGGATAAAAGCGAACGCTTTATGATTTCGGAAATTATGCGCGAGAAAATTTTGCTTAAATTCGACAAAGAAATTCCGCACGGGATTGCGATTGTAATCAATACGTTTGAAAGACAGGATAACGGCGTGTACGACATCAATCTTGATATTGTCTGTGAAAGAGCCAACCATAAGGCGATTTTAATCGGGAAACAAGGTAGGGCGATAAAAGAAGTGTCGTCGTTTGCGCGTCAAGATATGGAAAAATTTTTGGACGCAAAGGTGTTTTTGACCACGTACGTAAAGGTAAAAGAAGATTGGCGGGACAAGCAAGGTTTGTTGCGCGAATACGGTTACGAGGATTTGCGTTTGGATTAAACGGACGCTTACACAACGCCCGTTTTTGCATAAAATGACGTTCTCTTTCTCAAAATAAGGTTGAGAGGGAGAGAAAAATGAGAGATAAAGAAACGGAAAACGGCGCGGCGAAAATGGCGTGGAAACTGTTTGAAAAAACGGGCAGTATCAATTATTATATGCTGTATTACGAGCTGTTGAAACGGCAATAATAAGATTGGTTTTGAGGAGAAAGTATGGAAATCAAGACGGATGCAATCGTATTACAAGCGATTGATTATAAGGACAACGACAAATTGTTGACGTTGTTTTCTCCGTCTTTGGGCAAAATTACAACGGGGATTCGCGGTGTGAAAAAGCCGACGGCAAAGTTGGCGTTTGCTGCGCAACCTTTTTGTTTTGCCGAATACGTTTTGGCTGAAAAATCAGGGCGATATACGGTTACGGCAGCGTATTTGCACGAGAGCTTTTTCTCGCTCCGTTTGGATATCGTGCGGTTTTACGCGGCGTGCGCGGCGGCGGAGGTATGCAAAGCCATTCTGCTGGAAAACGAGGCGTACGAGGGATTGTTTATAGGGTTTATCGAATGTTTAAAATCCCTTTCGCTTGCCGAGGAGGACGTTGCAGAGGCGTTGGCGGGTTTTATTTTGATTGCGTTGCGAGAAAGCGGATATCCCATAGACCTTGGATTTTACGAAGAATGCGACGGGGATATCGGGGAAAAATTATGGTTTGATTTTGCGGACGGACGGTTTACGACGTTTGACCGTTGTGTCCGTGGCGAGCGCGCTAGCGTATCCACGTATTACACCTTGCGCAAATGCGCGGGGCTTGGGTATGCAGAGGACAAATTGGAGGGCGGAAAAAAGCGCGCTTTGCGATTGTTGAAGGCGTATTTAATGGAGAAAACCGAGTTGAAATATGACAATTTGAGCGAAGTAGTACGGCTTTATGAAGAACCCAACGAATGAATCGTTGGAAGAAACGTCAAATAGAAAAAATATAGAGGTAGATATGGAAAAAACTACGAAGAAAAAAGACGCGCCTGTTGCGCTGACCCGCGCAGAGAAAAAGGACGCGACCAAACAACTCATTAGAGAATTATTGAAAAAAAAGGAATACAAGCATAACGACCTTATCGACGAAGTGGCACAATCGTTTGCGCGACGTTTCGAGGGGGAAGATACGGAAAATATCAACGACGTAAAGGGACGCGTAGGGTCGGTGCTTGATATTATGAAAAAGGAAAACGACGTGCAGTACGAGGGGGGCATGTATGCGTTGAACGTGGAAACACCCGTTGGAACGCCTATGGAATCGACAACGCAAACAAAAGAAAGCAATGAAGAAAAGCCTGTAAAAAAAACTTCGCGAGCAAAAACGAAAAAACAAATTGCAGAAACCGCCGAATTGACGGAAACGGTAGAAAAACAATCGACAAAAACTAAAAAAGCGACGAAAAAGGCAGTAAAAGAGGTAAAAGACGAGCAAAAAGAGCCGAAAGAGAGCGAGCCGTTAGAACGGATACCTCTTCCAGCCGCGCCCATTCAGCCGATTGCGCCTGCGCCGTCGATAACGCCCGAAACCGCGCCTGAACCTATGCCAGAGGTTGCGCCCAAAAAGCGTGGAAGAAAACCCAAATCGGTGAAAGAAAAAGCGGAAACGGACGAAAAACAAGCACCCACGGTTGCGTTGAAACAAGAAAACGAGGAAAAAAAGGAAACGAAAGAAACGGAAATTCCCGAGGCATTGCCTGTCGCTTTATTGGATAAAAAAGATGAAAAAGCGGAGGAAAAAGAAGAAACCGCGCCCAAAGGCGTGGTAATGGATATGAGTTTTCTCTTCGGAGATAGGAAACCGACGGCAAAACCCGTAAAAGAAGTAAAAGAAGAAAAAACCTTGACGGAAGAAGAACCCGTTCAATCGATTGCAAAGGCAAAGGAAACACAGCAGGCGGAAAGCGCATCCACTGTGCAAGAAACCAAACCGAGCGTGGCTGTAAAAAAAGAGCAAGCCCCTGTAAAACAACGCGTTCAAACGCAAGCGCAACCGAAAACGCAAACACAGAAAACCCCGAAAACGCCACAGGGCGGCGGCAGAAAAATCGTTGTAAGCAAAGTGATGACGGCGGACGAAAAATTGAAAGAGGCGTTTTTGAAGAAGTTGCGCGCGCTCGGCGGAGATTATTTTGAATATTATTCAGTGTATTTATTGGAAAGATATTCTATGCGGAATGGGCGCAGATTAGAAGGGTTGAAGATTACGGGCGGCGACCACGACGGCGGAATTGACGGCGAAATTGAACTCACCGACAGATTCGGATTTAGAGAAACCATCTACATACAGTCGAAAAATTGGGACCCTGAAAAGGGCGACGAAAAATTGTGGGTGGTAGGCGAAACGCTGCTTCAACAATTCGTCGGGGCGTGTATGTGCCGTCAAGCGAAAGACGGAAAACAACATTGCCGCGGGATTTTCATTACAACTTCCCGTTTCACACCCGACGCAAAGCGTATGTTAGACGCTATGTCGGACAAAATTATTGGCTACGACGGCAACGATTTGTATGAAACCGCGAAAGAATGTGAATTTGGTTTGATGCGCAAAAACGGCGAATGGGTGTTGGACGAAAAAATCCTTTCGGGCGGCAAAGCGTTTTTTCAGTTGTATTAAGACAGTCATTATATAGTATATAGAGGAAAAAGATATAAAAGGAAAAGTGCGAGGGGATATACCTCGCACTTTTCCTTTTATAGAACATTATAAATCAATCCAATCAATAATACATTCCGTTGCCTAAAACCCCGAATATCAACCCAAACACAACGACGTATACGAGGATATACAACGCCACCGAAACGATTACGCCAATCAATGCGCCTTTGCCTGCGCTGTTGGCTTTTAAAGGATAATCTTCTTTCCAAACGAGATATAAAATCAACCCGATTACAGGAAAGAAAAAGCTCAAAACCGAAAAACCCGTGCTTTTGGCATCATTATACGCTATACGTTTTCTGCCCGTTTCGCAACCGCAATGAGGACAAATAACAGCCTCGTCGTTGATTTGTTGTCCGCAATGTGTACAATACATTTTTTCATTCCTCCTTTGTAATTATCTTATGAGTAAGAAACATTTACGTTGTCATTATACAATAAAAAAATAATTTTGTCAATACTTTAAAAAAATCGTTTTACAAATTTAATAGCAAAAAAAACGCTTGATTTTTGAAAAAACGGGCCAAAATCCATAAAAATAATATAATAATATAAAAAAATTTGCAAAATTTATAAAAAATATTGAAAAAACCGCGTGAAAGAGTTGATATTTCTTGCGAATTATATTAAAATAATATTTGTAAAATAGAGCATACGTTCTCACGCCCAAAAAGTGAAGTTGGGCGCGAGGGTTTTTGCGGTTATAAACGCGCGGCGCATATCTATAAAAAAGCGTTTATAAAAGCAAACGGCGTAACGTTTAAAAAAGAAAAAAATCATTTTGGAGGAAATAAATTATGGCTAAAAAGTATTGCTATCTTTTCACCGAAGGCAACGCAAAGATGCGTGAAATTCTCGGTGGTAAAGGCGCAAACCTTGCGGAAATGACCAATATCGGTCTTCCCGTACCCCAAGGCTTCACGATTTCGACGGAGGCTTGTACGCAGTATTATGAAGACGGTAAGCAAATCAATCCCGGAATTCAAGCAGAAATTATGGAATACATTGACAAAATGGAAAAAATCTGCGGAAAGAAATTCGGCGATAAGGAAAATCCTTTGCTTGTATCCGTTCGTTCGGGCGCGCGCGCGTCCATGCCTGGTATGATGGACACTATCTTGAACCTTGGCTTGAACGAAGAAGTTGTCAACACGATTGCAACAAAATCGGGTAACCCCCGTTGGGCTTGGGACTGCTATCGTCGTTTTATTCAGATGTTCTCTGACGTCGTTATGGAAGTGGGCAAGAAGTATTTTGAAAAGCTCATTGACGAAATGAAAGAAAAGAAAGGCGTTACGCAAGACGTAGAATTGAATGCAGACGATTTGAAAGAACTCGCAAATCAATTCAAAGCAGAATACAAAAAACAATTGGGTAAAGACTTCCCGACTGACCCGAAAGAACAACTCTTTGAGGCAGTTAAGGCAGTATTCCGTTCTTGGGACAACCCCCGTGCGAACATCTACCGTATGGACCACGATATCCCTTACAGCTGGGGTACGGCGGTTAACGTACAGATGATGGCGTTTGGTAACATGGGCGAAACTTCTGGTACGGGCGTTGCGTTCACGCGTAACCCTGCAACGGGCGAAAAGGGACTTATGGGTGAATTCCTCACCAACGCGCAAGGCGAAGACGTTGTTGCCGGCGTTCGTACCCCGATGCCTATCGAACAAATGAAAGAAGTATTCCCCGAAGTATACGCGCAATTCCTCGAAGTTTGCAAAACGCTTGAAAATCATTACCGCGATATGCAAGATATGGAATTCACGATTGAAGATCGTAAATTGTATATGTTGCAGACCCGTAACGGTAAGAGAACGGCTGCGGCTGCAATCAAAATCGCTTGCGATTTGATTGACGAAGGTATGATTACCGAACAAGAAGCGCTTATGCAAATTGACGCGAAAAGCCTTGATATGTTGCTTCACCCTCAATTTGATGCAAAGGCTTTGAAAGATGCTGACAAGAACAACGTCGTTGGTAAAGGTATTGCAGCTTCCCCCGGCGCGGCAGCAGGTAAAATTGTATTCACGGCGGAGGACGCTGTTGTAGAGGGCAAGAAAGGCGAAAAGGTAATCCTTGTTCGTTTGGAAACTTCTCCCGAAGACATTGAAGGTATGAAATACGCGCAAGGTATCCTTACCGTACGTGGTGGACAAACCTCTCACGCAGCGGTTGTTGCTCGTGGTATGGGTACGTGCTGTGTATCCGGTTGCGGCGATATCAAGATGCACGAAGAAGAAAAGTGGTTTGAACTTGCTGGAAAAATCTTCAAGGAAGGCGACGTTCTTTCCCTTGACGGTTCGACGGGTAACATCTATGACACCCTTATCAAAACCGTTCCCGCTGACCCCAACTCCGGTTACTTCGGACGTATTATGGAGCTTTCGGATAAATATAAAGCGCTCGGCGTAAGAACGAACGCGGACAGCCCCGAAGATGCAAAACAAGCAGTTGCATTCGGCGCGCAAGGTATCGGTCTTTGCCGTACGGAGCATATGTTCTTCGACCCGTCCAGAATCGGCGCGTTCCGTGAAATGATTTGTTCGGACACCGTAGAAGAAAGAGAGGCAGCTCTTGCGAAAATTGAACCTATGCAACAGGCAGACTTTGAAGGTTTGTTCGAGGCGCTTGGCGGATATCCCGTAACCATTCGTTTCCTTGACCCTCCTCTGCACGAATTCGTTCCCACTGCGGAAGAAGATATCGAAGCGCTTGCAAAAGCTCAAAATAAGACGGTTGCGCAGATTAAAGACATTATCGCAAGTCTTCACGAATTCAATCCCATGATGGGACACCGTGGTTGCCGTCTTAGCGTAACCTATCCCGAAATTGCAGTTATGCAAACGAAAGCGGTTATCAAAGCAGCGATTAACGTTGTGAAAAAGCATCCCGATTGGAAACTTGTTCCTGAAATCATGATTCCTTTGACGGGCGAAACGAAAGAATTGAAGTTTGTAAAAGATATCGTTGTTAAGACGGCAGACGAAGTAATTAAGGAAAGCGGCGCAAGCCTTACCTATGAAGTAGGTACTATGATCGAAATTCCTCGCGCTTGCTTGACGGCAGAAGAAATCGCAAAAGAAGCAGAATTCTTCTGTTTCGGTACGAACGACTTGACGCAGATGACGTTTGGTTTCTCTCGTGATGACGCTGGTAAGTTCTTGCCTGCATACTATGCAAACAAAATTTATGAATCCGATCCTTTCGCAAGATTGGATACGACGGGCGTTGGTAAATTGATGAAGATGGCGGTTCAAGACGGTAAGAAAACTCGTCCTCAAATGCATTGCGGTATTTGCGGTGAACACGGCGGCGATCCTTCGTCTATCGAATTCTGCCACGAAATCGGTTTGACGTACGTTTCTTGCTCGCCTTATCGTGTGCCTATCGCAAGATTGGCTGCGGCTCAAGCGAATATCAAAAACCCCAGAAACTTTTCTGCGAAGGTAGAAAAAGTTGCTGAAAGCGTAGAAAAGGCGGCTTGTAGTTTTGGAGATAAAATCAAAAAACTCTTCAAGAAATAATTAAAAACGCATATAAAAAGCGATTTATCCGTGAGGATAAGTCGCTTTTTCGTTTCGTACCTGCCTGCGTGGTTTTTATTTCATCTCGTACCTGTACGATAGAAAGAACCTCTTTGCCAAATTGACAAAAAGGTTCTTTTTATGAGTATTTCATTTTGTGCCAAACGTGTTGGAAGTGTCGGCAACGATAGAATCGTCCGTTTGTTTTGCGCGCGTTTAAAAAAAACGACGGGCAGTACCCCACGCGAATATAAAAATTCCTTCGTTTCAACGAAAGGATAAAAAATGGAATGAAAAATAAAAAAAATCGATAAATTTGATAAAAACACTTGACAATGGCGTGGGTTGGGTTTGTAATAAGGATACTTTAAAATTGTTAGAGTGATTATACTATCACAAACAAGGAGGTTTTAAAAAACGATTATGAAAAAGAAATTAGGTTTGTTGGCAACTTTGGCAATGTGCGTAACCGTTGGTGGCGTATACGCAGCGTGGAACTATGCAGGTGAATCTGCTGATCCTGGTTGGGGTGAAAAAAATCTTTCCATCACGCAAGCAACCTTTAACGGGAAAAGTGGTTCGTTTTCAGTTACTGCACCGAGCACTCTCAAAATTGACGATATAGGCGACTATACTCCTGGTTGGAGTACAGAATGTACGGGTGCTTTGGAATTGAAATTTACCCCTACGGCAGGCGCATTGACAACAACGATTGAATATACCATTACCATTTTGAATAACGAATATGATGACCCTGACTTTGGCAAACAGCCTATTATTAATTTGGTTGGAGATTCTGCACAAGGTTATGATGTGGTAGACGGGAAAATTGTAGGTACGTTTGAATATACGGCAGGTGATGAGTCGGCTTCTAAGGTTTGGACGATTGAGCAAGTAAAGCAGATGCTTGTAGTGAATGACGCTTACACGGTAGATACGCACGAAGAATATCAAATATATGCGCCTATCGTTCAGAGTGTACAAGTAAGAATTGACATTAAAGAATTGTAATTTACTTAATTAATTCAAAAAGGTATGAATGTAAACAACTTATCTCGTGTATATCCACGAGGTAAGTTGTATTTGCGTTTTTTTGGGGTAGGAGAAAAAATGGCGTTTTTGAATATGACGCCTTTTGAAACGTACGTTTTCATACTGTGTATGATTGTACTCGTTGCGTTGACGGCTACGTTTACAGCGTTGATTTTTCATTCGCTCAATTTGAACGTAAAGCTGATTAGAAGTGGCGGCGAAGACGAACGGATTGTAAAAGAGTACGCAAAAGCAAAAGGCAAACAGAAAAAAACGAATAAATTTGACTTGTTTTTAACCGTGGTGTTTTGTATCGTCATCTTCGGTTGTTTTGGCTTGTCGATTTATATGAAAGCCTTTGAAAAACAAGCAATCAAAATCCCTACCTATCGAACGGTACTCAGCGGTTCGATGGCGGAAAAACACGAAAAGAACGATTATTTGGTAAAAAACAAATTAGACGACCAATTTCAAAGGTTTGATTTGATTTTAACCCACCCTCTGCCAAAAGAAGAAGATTTGCAACTGTATGATATCGTGGTGTATGAGGTAAGCGGTACGTTGGTCGTACACCGTATTATAGCGATTGAAGAACCCAACGCAAAACACCCGAACGAACGGCATTTCCTTTTGAAAGGGGACGCGAACGATTTACAGGATAGATTTCCCGTTCGATACAATCAAATGAAAGCCATTTATAAAGGCGAACGAATTCCATTCGTAGGCAGTTTCGTTTCCTTTTTGCAATCGCCTACGGGTTGGATTTGTATCGTTTTAATTTTGTTAGGCGTTATTTTTATTCCGCTTTTGGATAAGCGTATCGAAAAGGAAATGAAAGCGCGCTACGCCTTAATTTTGGCAAAGAAAAACGAAGAAGAAGACTTTGACGAACCGTACGTAGGAAAATTGCCTTATATGCAAGGCAGACAATTTGGCGGAAATCATCATATTGTGGCGGAAATATCCTATCGGGATTAGAGTAAAACCGCAATTACAATGACAGAACGTGGTCATTGCGAGGGAGGATTTATCCGACCGTGGCAATCTTTTTAGATTGCTTCACCTACGGTTCGCAATGACAGAATGGGTTGTCCGTAATGACAGGAAAAAACAAAGGAGGCGTAAAGATGAAATCGATAAAAAGAATTTTATTATGTATTTGCGCCTTATTTACTTTGGGGTCGGCTACGGGCGTGTATGCGTTTTGGCAATATTTTCATCCTGCGGACGCTCAAGTTGTGGGGATGGGAATCCACTTACGCGAATTTGAATGGGCGCCTGAAGTCATTTTACCTGAAGATTCAGGGCATCAACAAGACCATTACGAAGTGGTTGACGAAATTTTAATGAACGACAAAATCGGTTTGCTTGTAAAATCCACATTGAATGAAAACGTAGAATCAAAAGGCGAACTGCATTATTGCGACCACGTAACTTCGGGGAATTTGAAACATTTCCAAGGGATTATTCAAGATTCGAAAGGGGCTAGATCTTTGGGATTTGTAATGATGCGTTTAGAAGTGGTGGATGGTGAGTTGACAAAATTTTACTGCTATACGTTTATGCGACTTACAGGAGAGGCAGAAGAAGGGGTTGCGCCCGAAGATATTATCCAAGACGGGGATTTAGTAGAAGTATACCGCACGTTATTCGTTGCGAATACCGACCCGTCGTATGACGTTGATAACAACGGCAGAACGGACAGTTGGGCGGCTGTAAGCAGTATACGTGGATACGCCGAGGTTGTAAAGACGAGAGACAATTTAAGTTATGGAGAATTTACGATTGACCCGTCCACTTGGCAAACGGCAAACGCTGGGGAAGAAATCAAAATATAAGAAATTTTTTAAAAGCCGTTTACAGACGGCTTTTTTCATTTGCTTTTGATATAAAAAAGAGGTATAATAAAAGAGTGAGGTATTCCATATGATAAATGAAAAAATGTATCAATTAGGGAGCAAACGTTCGACGATTCGTGAAATTTTTGAATATGCAAAAACGCGCGCGGCGGAAATCGGCGCAGACAAAGTGTTTGATTTTTCTATCGGCAATCCGTCCGTACCTGCGCCAAAACAGGTGAACGATTCGATTTTGCGTATCGTAAACGAAATGCCGTCCGTGGCTTTGCACGGCTATACGTCCGCGCAGGGCGACAAAACGGTGCGCGATACAATCGCGGCGAATTATACCCGCCGTTTCGGCGTTCCGCTTTGCGGCGACGATTTGTATATGACCTGTGGCGCGGCGGCGTCTTTGACGATTACGTTTAAGGCTCTTGCCAACGTCGGCGACGAATTTATTACGTTTGCGCCGTTTTTCCCCGAATACGGTGTGTTCGTGGCTACTTCGGGCGCAACGCTGACCGTTTTGAAATCCGATTCCAAGACAATGCAACCCGATTTTGAGGCTCTTGAACAGGCGATTTCGCCTAAGACCAAAGGGGTGCTTATCAATTCGCCGAACAATCCGTCGGGGGTGGTGTACGGAGTGGAAACGATGCGCCGTCTTACCGATTTGTTAAAACAAAAATCCGCTGAATACGGCGCGCCGATTTATTTGATTTCCGACGAACCGTATCGTGAACTCGTGTACGATAAAGAAACGATAGTGCCTTGTCCTATGGCGTATTATGACAACACGATTGTATGCTATTCCTATTCAAAATCGCTGTCTATGCCAGGCGAGCGTATTGGCTACGTTGCGGTCAATCCCAAAGCGGCGGATGCAAAGGCGGTTTACGCGGCGGTTTGCGGGGCAGGCCGCGCGTTGGGATTTGTGTGCGCGCCTGCGTTGTTTCAGCGTGTGGCGGCGGAATGCGACGGCTTGACTGCCGACCTTAGCGTATACAAGCGCAATCGTGATTTGCTGTACAACGGTTTGACGGAATGTGGATTTACGTGCGTATATCCCGACGGCGCGTTCTATTTGTTTATGAAAGCGGCGGAGGAGGACGCGGCGGCGTTCTGTGAAAGGGCGAAAAAATACGAATTATTATTGGTCAACGGCGCAGATTTCGGCGCGCCCGGTTGGGTGCGTATTGCCTACTGCGTACAGACGGATTTGATTGAACGCGCGTTGCCGTTGTTTAAAGAATTGGCAAAAGAATATAATTTGTAAAATGTGTTTTTTGTCGGTATGACAAAGTGAGGTCGGTAGAACAGGACTAAACGTCATTGCGAGCGTAACGAAAGTAGAGCGTGGCAATCTTTTAGATTGCTTCGTCGCTTTGCTCCTCGCAATGACGTAAAAAAAGCCTTTGTTTCTTACAATAACAGGAAAACGCCACGCTGTCATTCAGAGGCGCGTTGCGCCGTAGGAATCCCGTGGCGCGTATTACAAGGGGATACGCTCCACGCGGTTGCTACGCAACCTTGGTCGGTATGATAAAGTGAGGTCGGTAGAACAGGGCTAAACGTCATTGCGAGCGTAACGAAAGTAGAGCGTGGCAATCTTTTAGATTGCTTCGTCGCTTTGCTCCTCGCAATGACGAAAAAGACGAAATTTTGTGTATTGACAGAAAAATTTTATAAAAAAATAAAAAAAGTTTGAAAAATCTTTCAAAAAAGATTGACAACCCCTCGTAAAGTATGGTAAACTATGTTCACGCACCCGACGAGGGGTGTAATTTTTTGTATGGAGTTTTGATTATGGCAACCAAAACGGCAAGAGCCAAAATTACATTTGAATGCACCGAATGCAAGCATAGAAACTATGACAGTATTAAGAACAAGAAGAACGATCCCGACAGATTGACCCTTTCCAAGTACTGTCCTTTCTGCAAAAAGCACACGGAACACAAAGAATCTAAATAATCCAAATTTATTCGCGCGCCTTGGTTTTTGGGGACGAGCTGTCTTTCCTTATATAATATATAGGCGCACATGAGGTATCAAATGGCTAACGCAACTAAAACAAAGAACAAAAAGCCCAGTTGGTTTCGTCGCGTCGGCGCGAAATTCAAGGAAACGTTTTCCGAATTAAAACGGGTAACGTGGCCTTCTTTTCCCACCGTATTGAAGACGACGGGCGTCGTTCTCGTCGTTGTTCTCGCGTTCCTGGTGGTTGTAACCGGCGTTGACGCTGTGTTGAACCTGCTGCTTGGCTTGATTTCGTAACTTCGGATGACGATACAGTATGACGACGCACGAAGAGCCGAAGTGGTATATTCTGCATACCTATTCCGGGTATGAAGCGATGGTAAAGGATAGCCTTGAGAAGTTGATTGAAAACAACAACTTGGGCGATTATATCGTCGATTTAAAAATCCCTATGGAGCAGGTTATCGAGGAGAAGAACGGTAAGAAAAAAGTGGTAGAAAGAAAACTTCTGCCCTGTTACGTCTTTATCAAGATGATCTACACCAACCAAATTTGGTATTACGTTACCAGTACGCGTGGCGTAACGGGTTTCTGTGGCCCTCAAGGTCGTCCAATTCCTATGAAAGAGGAAGAAATTCGTAAAATGCGTTTGGAAGAATTTGTTTCCAACGAAATTTTTGCGGTGGGCGACACCGTATCTATCGAGGACGGGCCTTTGAAAGGATTTTTGGGTACGATTAAAGAGCTTAACGCTCAAGCGCAAAAGGCGAAAATCGCAACCAGTATGTTTGGCAGAAACACCGAGGTTGAAGTGGAATACATTCAAATCAAAAAGGTGGATGCTACTCTGCCCGAAACGCAAGCAGAAGACGAAGAATAATTGTTTTAAATTGGGTGGCGACGCAACGTTTGCGTAACGTCACAGGCTAAACACGTTAAAATGTGGGAGAGACGTCAAATTTTTTGAGGGCGTCTTGTCAAAACCACAAAGGAGAAATATATTTATGGCTAAGAAGATTACAGCAGTCGTAAAATTGCAACTTCCCGCTGGTAAAGCGACTCCGGCTCCTCCCGTAGGTTCGACCCTTGGTCCCTTCGGTATCAATTTGCCTGGCTTTACGAAGGAATTCAACGCAAAAACGGCAGACAAACCCGGTCTTATCATTCCCGTGGTTGTAACGATTTATCAAGATCGTTCGTTCACGTTTATTTTGAAGACCCCTCCCGCTCCCGTTCTTATCAAGAAAGCGCTTGGTATTGAAACGGCAAGCGCAAAACCCAACTCGGTAAAAGTTGGTAAGCTGACGAAAGCTCAGGTAGAAGAAATCGCTAAGACGAAAATGCCCGATTTGAACTGCACTAGCTTGGAAAGCGCAATGAGCATGGTTGCCGGTACCGCTCGCAGTATGGGCGTAACCGTCGAAGAATAATAAGGAGGCGGCTAAAAAATGAAACACGGCAAGAAATATCAAGATAGTGTAAAAGCATTTGATTTAACGAAACAATACGAAGCAGCGGAAGCGGTTTCCGTGCTTTTGGAAACGGCTAAGGCAAAGTTTGACGAAACGGTAGAAATGCACGTTCGTTTGGGCGTTGACCCCCGTCAAGCAGATCAACAAGTTCGTGGCGTGCTCGTCCTTCCTAACGGTACGGGTAAAACCAAGAAAGTGTTGGTTATCGCAAAGGGCGCAAAGGCAGACGCTGCTGCGGCTGCAGGCGCAGATTACGTTGGCGCAGAAGAATTGATTGCAAAAATTCAAAACGAAAACTGGTTCGACTTTGACGTTATGATTACCACGCCCGATATGATGGGTATGGTAGGTCGTATCGGTCGTGTGCTTGGTCCTAAGGGCTTGATGCCTAACCCCAAGTCTGGTACGGTTACGATGGACGTTGAAAAGGCAATCGCAGAAGTAAAAGCAGGTAAAGTTGAATACAGACTTGACAAAACTGCAATTATTCACTGCCCGATTGGTAAAAAGAGCTTTGGTCAAGAAAAGTTGGTGGAAAACTTCACCGCGCTTATGGACGCAATCATTAAGGCGAAACCCGCATCTGCAAAAGGTACGTATATCAAGAGCGTAACAATTGCATCTACGATGGGTCCTGGCGTTAAGGTTGTAACGAAACTCTAAAAAATGTATATCGGCGTCGCGTTATGGCGTTTTTATGCAAAAGCATTTAAAAAAATGCAAAAATAAACAAAATTTTCGTCAAAGGCGGTTAAAAAGACTTGACTGCCTTTGACGGAGATGATATAATAACATAGTAAAAATGAACAGCCGTAGAACACGAGCACCGAAAGGTTTGATGGGAAACCACTCGTCGAGGTATGAGAACATATAACGACACAGTTATCAGGTCCTTATGCCGCGCGGCGTAAGGTATTTTTTATATCGGGCGGTAACGCTTAAAGGAGGTAAAACCATGTCGGCAAATATAGAAGCTAAGAAACAAGTAGTAGAAGAAATCAAAGCGAAAATCACAGCGAGCAAGTCGGTTGTCCTTGCTGATTACAACAAGCTCACGGTGTTGGAAGCTACGGATTTAAGAAACAAATTCAAGGCGGCAAATTGCGAATACAAAGTGTATAAAAACACGCTTGTAAGAAAGGCGTTTAACGAACTCGGTATCACCGATTTCGACGCAGACCTCAACGGTTCGACGGCGACGGTGTTCGGCGCAGACGAAACCAGCGCGGCGGCGGTGTTCGCAAAGGAAACCAAAGCAAACCCTGCATTGGCGGAAAAGGTAGTTCCCAAGTGCGCGTTTGTAGAAAACAAGTATCTTGACAAGGCAGCAGTAAAAGATCTTTCGTTGATCCCTTCCAAAGAAGTGCTCATTGCGAAAATGCTCGGCTGCTTCCAGTCGTCGTTGTCCAAATTCGTTGGTGTTTTGGATCAAATTGCAAAGGCAAAAGAAAACAACTAATTATCTAATTTATTAAAAAAATCATTATTAAAAAATCGGAGGATTAAAAAATCATGGATGTACAGAAACTCATTGAAGAAGTAAAAGCTATGACCGTTCTCGAATTGAACGAACTTGTAAAAGCATTGGAAGCAGAATTCGGCGTAAGCGCAGCAGTTGCAGCAGCTCCCGTAGCAGGCGCAGCAGCAGGCGAAGCAGCTCCCGCAGCAGAAGAAAAGACGGAATTCGACGTTGTTCTTAAAGAAATCGGACCCAACAAGATTGCAATCATCAAGGTTGTACGTGAAGCTACGGGTCTTGGTCTTGCAGACGCTAAGAAAGCTGTTGAAGATATGGGTACGATTAAAGAAAATATGCCCAAAGCTGACGCAGAAGCTCTCGTTGCAAAACTTAAAGAAAACGGCGCTGTTGCTGAACTTAAATAAGTTTTTTACAAAAAAAACAAAAACGACTTGTCTATTACAGGCAGGTCGTTTTTATTATTATCGGCGTTAAAAAGCAAACAATTTGTAAAGGCTTGACACAAAACACAAAAAGTGGTAAAATAAAAGCACTATATAAAAATGCAGGTAACAGATGAAAGGGAAGAAATTTTTAATTGTTTTTTTATTGACTTTGGCTTGTACGTTCGGTTTTACGGGTTGCAGTTTTACGGGATTGAGCTGTGGCGGCGTCGTCGATACGCCTCAAAACAGTACGACGTTGGATTCTTCGCAGCCTAACGGCCACGTACATTCGTGGACGGAAACAATATTGCAAGAAAGTGAGTGTACAAAAGACGGTGTAGCGCAATATTCGTGCGAATGTGGCGTGCAAGAAACACGGCTTATCGAGGCAACGGGGCATAAATATTCTGAAACCACGGTTGTAAAAAAGCCGTCTTGTTACAGCGAGGGTGAAGATGAAAAAGTTTGCTTGACCTGTGGCGACGAAGTGAAAACCGTCATTCAAAAAACAGACCACGATTACGAATTGATAGAGGCAACCGCTGTTGGATTGACCTATCGTTGCGCGCTTTGTTATGATGAAAAGGAAACGCAAACGGCGCAGGATTTAATGGAACAAACGCAGGAATCTTATTTATTCGACGTGGAAACGGATTTTTCATTTACGGTGAAAACGAGCGCGAACGAAGAATACATACGAAACAATTTGAAAATTTTAAACGTGTATTTCGACGGTAGCGAATATGAAACGAACGAAAACGTATTGGTGAAATACGCGGTAGAACATCAAGGCAACGGCGTTTGGAAAATATCGCCGATTTCCGCATACGAAAACGGGTATACGTATATCGCGAAAACGAGAAATGACGTTTCGTTTGAAGAATACGGCGGAAACAATTTAACCTTTGCAATCAAGAATGAAGAAACCGTCGTTATTGAAGAAAAAGAGGGTATTATTTATCTTCAAAACTTGGAAAATCAAGACCCTGGGTATTATCCTTATACACTAAAAAGTACGGAAAATTCTGACCTTATTTGGCTGAGTTTAGGTAAAACGACGGGCTTGCAAATCGGCGACGTGATTTGCGTAGGTACGGCGACGAATATGGACGAGGTTTTTGAAAGCCCGTCAGGAAATCATTTTGGTAAAATAGAAAATATCGTAACGACGAATGAGGGCGTTGCGTTGGTTTCGTTGTCCTGTCCTGACACTTCAGAACTGTTTGACGAATTAAACGTGTATACCCAGCAGGATTTCAATTTCGAGGACGAAAACGTAACTTTGCCCGACGATTTTGAAACGCAAGTGGTTTCGGCGTTGAAACAAAGCGACGATTTCGCCGAATTTTTAGGCGCAAGCAGTATGGCGTCTACGACCTATCTTTCCAATCGCAAATTGAATGCGTCCGTTGCCTCGCCGACGGCGTTTAGCGATAAAGTCAACTTTGACGTGGAAAAACCGCAAATTGACGGAAACAAAATGACAACGTCAATTAAAGGCGAAATCAAAGTGCCTATCAAGACGGAAAAAGGCACGGAATTAGGGAAAATCAGCGTTCAATTCAAAGCCTCGTTGGAAACGGGGATTAAATTGGATATGGGATATTATATCCGTACGTTTTTCTGGTTTCCCGTTGGCGTGGATTATTTTGAAGTTCGCGCAACGCAAACGAACGTAGTCGAATTTTCTTTTGATATAGAAATTGATATCGATTACGATTTGGAGGAAAAAGAAGAATCAAGCGAAGGCGCGCAGGGGAAATACGTTTTGAACACCAAAACGACGACCTATCATTACGCGAGCTGTAAACACGTCAAATCCATAAAAGACAAGAGCAAATTAAAGAAAATCACCGCCGAAAACATCATATCCTATCAACAAACGAACAGCAATCACGAATGTGGTACTTGTCAACCTTATCAAGCCTTGATAACGACCAGCTACGTTATCAATTTGGAGAGTGAGATTTTCCACGTCCCCACTTGTTTCCACTTGGACCAAGTCACGCATAGCAACGTTTTGGTTAGCAAAACCAGTTGGCAATCGTTGGAAAAACAAGGGTACGAAACGTGCGGCGATTGCAATCCTCAATCGCGTGAAAAAGCCAATTTCCAAAAGATAATGTGGGAGGGCGTAGAACGCGGCGACGCGTCCTCGTACGTGGATAAAATTAAGGATTGGTCGCAAGACGGAACGCAGTCCGAGGCTATCACGAAAGGCATAAAATTGTGCGATTTCCGTTTCGCGTTTTACATATTCCAAGCGGATATCGAATTGCGCCTCGTATTCCATTTCGATTTCGAGGTGTCCATGAATTACGTTTACCGCGCGTCGCAAACGAACGTCGTGGGCGTGAAATATACCTATGATAAAGGTATGCAAACCTATCAATCGCTAGGCGATATCAAACAGGAAAAACACCAAATCGATTTGATCGGTAAAATGGAGGCAAAACTCGGCGTGGCGGCGGACGCAAGAGTGGGTTTTGTCGGTTTAACGCGCTGGATTAATGTTGGAATGACGGTAGAGGGCGGCGTTTATGCGCGCGCAAACGGCGCGTTGCATATGAATTTCCTTGAAAACGAGGCGTACGTGGCGGCGCGTTTTGAGGCAGGTTTGTATTTGGACGTAGACGGATCTTATCGCTTGTTGGGGCGTTCAGGAAAAGGCGATTGGTTGAATTTGGAAAAACCGTTCTATAATTGGGGGTATGACAAAGCGTATTTCAGTTTTGTAAACCGCCTTGAAGAATTGTATATCGATGGGGATTATACCCTCGGGAATACGGAATTTTTAACAGTCGAATACCTCGACGTGAAAACGTTGAAAACCAAAACGGAAAAGCTAAACCAAAACGAAACGCAGTTGTATAAGGTGGAATTCACTTTACAAAACGGAACGTATTGCCAAATCGTGGACGGAAAATTGGTAATCAATACGGACGCGCCCCAAGAATTTACGGATACGTTGTACGTCAGCGTGTACGGTTTGAAAGCGGCAAACGACTATATTAAGAACAGCGGGATTTTCTTTCTTGAACAATATTCCGTAGAAATCGTTTACAGCAATATCGTCCATACCTATCAAGAAATTGAAAGAAAATCTGCGACATGCGACGAGGACGGGTACGTGAAATACCGTTGCTCGGATTGCGGTGAGGTAAAAATGGACGCGCTGATTTCGCAAGGGCATACGTTGCAAATTACCGTGGCAACCCTGCCCACCTGCGAAACCGACGGCAACACCGAGGGCAGATATTGCACGGCGTGCCAAACGACCTTGTTAGAGAGCCGTCTTTTGCCTGCATTCGGGCATCAGTTAATGCATGTTGAGGCGAAAGCGCCCACTTGCACGGAAAGTGGTTGGGAAAACCGTATTGATTGTTGGAACGACGGTTGTACGTATAGTACGTATGACGAAATCCCTGCAGGTCATCAATGGGAGAATGATATTTGCAACCGTTGCGACATTTCCATTGATATGATATTTTCCTTTAAACAAATTACAGATGTAGGTTGCGCTATAATAGGGGTCAAAGATAAAACGATTACAACGATTAATATTCCAAAAACATATAAAGGTTTGGATATAGTGTCAATTGGAGGCACTTACTATGATACTACCATTGATGCATTTGGTCCGTACCATGTATTTGAGGGATGTGATAATTTAACGAAGATTATAATACCTAATAGCGTAATGACGATTGAATATTGGGCATTCTATAATTGTAGGGGGTTAAGGATTGTAGAGATTCCTGATAGTGTAACGACAATTGGGGGTTCTGCATTCAAGTCTTGTAGCAATTTAACGAATGTGAGAATAGGCGACGGAGTAATAGGCATTGGAGAAAATGCATTCTATAATTGTAATAGTTTAACGAGTGTAGAAATCGGTGACAATGTAACGACGATTGGTAATTCTGCATTCTATAATTGTAGCAGTTTAACGAGTGTAGTCATACCCGACAGCGTAACGGCGATTGAGTCTCATGCATTCGAGAATTGTAGTAGTTTAATAAGTGTAGAAATCGGTGACAATGTAACGACGATTGGTAGTTCTGCATTCTATGGATGTAGCAGTTTAACGAGTGTAGTAATACCTGACAGTGTCACGACGATTGGTAGTTATGCATTCTCTGAGTGTGGGCGTTTAATAAGCGCAGTAATACCTGACAGTGTCACGACGATTGGTAGAGGTGCATTTTCTGGATGTAGCAGTTTAACAAGTGTGGTAATCCCCGACAGTGTCACGGAGATTGAGTCTGATGCATTCGAGTATTGTAGTAGTTTAATAAGTGTAGAAATCGGTGGCAATGTAACGACGATTGGTAGTTCTGCATTCAATGGTTGTCGCAAATTGGTGGAAGTATATAATAAATCTTCTTTAAAAATAGAAAAAGGTGTTTCTAAAAATGGGTATGTTGGTTATTATGCAAAAAATATATATAAGCCAGCAAGCGGAGAAAGCAAACTGACCACTACAGAAGAGGGATATGTTTTATATACGGACGGTGATTTGGTCAGTTTAATTGCCTATATGGAGGAGGAAACGGATTTGGTATTGCCTTATTACGTAACGGAAATTTATGATTATGCATTCTCTGGATGTAGCAGTTTAACGAGTGTGGTGATACCCGACGGTGTCACGACGATTGGTAACGGTGCATTCTATAATTGTAGCGGTTTAACGAGCGTGGTTATACCTGACAGTGTAACGACGATTGGGAGTTCTGCATTCGAAAATTGTAGTAGTTTAACGAGCATAGTAATACCAGACAGTGTTACGACGATTGACGGTTATGCATTCAGGGGATGTAGCAGTTTAACAAGCGTAGTGATATCCGACAGTGTTACGACGATTGGTGAAAATGCATTTTCATATTGTAGCAATTTAACGAGTGTAGAAATCCCCGACAGCGTAACGATGATTGGTTCTTGTACATTTTTTGGATGTAGCAGTTTAACGAGTGTAGTAATACCAGACAATGTAACGATGATTAGGTATGCTGCATTTGATGGATGTAGCAGTTTAACGGATATAGTGATACCAGATAGTGTGAAGACGATTGATAGCTATGTGTTTGATGAATGTAGCAGATTAAAGAATGTGTATTATAAAGGAACAACAACGGAATGGGATTCTATTTCGATAACGTCTTCGGGGAACTCATATTTAGCCACTGCAACGCGGTATTATTACAGCGAAACGCAGCCGACGGAAAGTGGAAAGTATTGGCGCTTTGTAAACGGCGTTCCCACAGCGTGGTAAGCGAGATACACTCCATTCGCTAACGCTCAGTCGGTATGACAGGAAGAAAATGCTAACGCTCAGTCGGTATGACAAAAAGAGGATACGAACGTGCCTTACGGAAGAAAAGGGGAAAGATTGCGCCACGACGACGTGTTGCGCCTTTGAATGACAGCGACAGCGCGTATTCCCTACCGTCATACCGATCGTAGGCGTAAGCCGAAGTCGAGTATATCTCAAATTTTCCTTTTTTTACAAAAAAATCTTAAATTTCACCGACTTTTTTCGTAAATAGTATAGCTTTCTTGAAAGAAATATGGTATAATAGATAAAATGAATGTTTGCGGACTTGAAAAGCAGGGCTTTAAAAAAATCCGCATATGACAAAGGAGGGAATCCTACCTATGGAGCCTAAATACAAAAGAGTATTGCTCAAACTTTCTGGCGAGGCGTTGGCGGGCGATCAACACTTTGGTTTGAATCACGAAGTAATCGCGCCCGTGGTGGATCAAATCGTGCAAATCCATAATATGGGCGTTGAGGTCGGTTTGGTTATCGGCGGAGGGAATTTTTGGCGCGGCAGACAAGGCACGAATATGGATCGCACGACGGCGGACCATATGGGTATGTTGGCGACGGTAATGAATTCGTTGGCAATGATGGACGCAATCGAACAGCGCGGTGTGCCTGTTCGCGTACAGACGGCGCTGGATATGGTGTCTTTGGCAGAACCGTTTATTTTAAGAAAAGCGCTTCGGCATTTTGAACAGGGGAGAATCGTCATTTTCGCTTGTGGAACGGGCAATCCCTATTGTTCGACGGATACGGCGGCGGCGCTTCGCGCTTGTGAAATTTCCGCGGATATTTTGTTGATGGCGAAAAACGTGGACGGCATTTACGATTCTGACCCGAAAACCAATCCTTGCGCAAAAAAATACGAAGTTTTGAAATACGCCGACATTATCAACCGCAATTTAAAAGTGATTGATTTCACGGCGGCGACTATGTGTATGGAAAACAACGTGCCTACCTTGGCGTTTGGACTCAACGAGGAGAACTCTATCGTCCGCGCGGTGTGTGGGGAAGAAGACTTGGGTACGATTATCACCGTGTAACAGGGCGTATACGTCGCAATGCGTTGTCGGGTATGACAACGCGCGGTAGAGAACGGTTTTGACCATTCCGAATGAAAACGAAAAACAAAAACCATAACAAATAAAGGAGAAAACATATGATTGAAAACGAAAAAATTGAAGAAATGATGATGGAATTAGAAGAAAAATGCGACAATACGATTAAGGCGTTGGAAGGCGACTACGGCGCGTTGCGTACGGGCAGAGCAAACCCCAAGATTTTGGATAAAATCGAGGTGGAAGCGTACGGCGGTATGAGCAAGTTGATTGAACTTGGTAACATTTCCACGTTGGACGCGCGTTGTTTGCAAATCAATCTTTGGGATAAATCCTTATTAAAAGCTGTGGAAAAGGCGATTTTGCAATCGAATATCGGTCTTACGCCCAGCAATGACGGTCAAGTGATTCGTTTGGTTTTCCCTGTTATGACGGAAGAAAGAAGAAAGGAACTCGTAAAACAAGCGAAAAAGATGGGTGAGGACGCAAAAGTTGCCGTTCGTAACCATCGCCGCGAGGGTATGGAATTGATTAAGAAGATGAAGACGGCGAAAGAGTTGTCCGAAGACGAAGCGTCGGGTTGCGAAGCGGACGTTGAAAAGGCTATTTCCAGTTATATGTCCAAAGTGGAAGAGATTATTTCTGCGAAAGAAAAAGAATTGATGTCCGTATAATCGTATGAGAAAGACGAAACGGGCAGAAATAACCAAGGATACCAAAATTCCTCGGCACATAGCAGTTATTATGGACGGAAACGGGCGTTGGGCAAAAAAACGCCTGTTGCCGCGTTCTCTTGGACATAAAGAGGGCATGGAACGCATGGTGGGGATGATGGAACATGCGTTTGACTTGGGCGTGGAATATATGACGGTGTATGCGTTATCCACGGAAAATTTGAATCGTCCCAAAGAGGAACTTGAAGGGTTGTACAACCTCGTTCGGAAATATTTTAAAGTGTACATTGGTCGCGTTTGCGAGAAAGGCGTACGGTTTAAAGTCATTGGAGATATAACCCCGTTGCCCGTGGACGTACAGGGGATTTTGCGCGAGGCGGAAAAAGAAACTCTGCAATATCAAGGTAAAGGTATCAATTTCGCTATGTGTTACGGTTCTCGTGCGGAAATCGTTCGGGCGGTCAATATTGCCGTTGCGGAGGGGAAAAAGGTAACGGAGGAGAGCTTTGCCTCGCTGTTATATACGGGTGGTCAGCCCGAACCCGATCTGATTATCCGAACGGGCAAAGAAGTGAGGCTTTCTAATTTTTTGCTTTATCAAGCGGCGTATGCAGAGTTGTATTTTACGGATAAAATGTTTCCCGAATTTTCGGATGAGGAATTGGACAAAGCGGTGTTGGAATTTTCCAAACGTACGCGTCGATTTGGGAAGACGGACGAACAGTTACAATAAAAACGACGGGGCAGGTATGCGTTGAAATTAGAAAACGCGGCTGTTTTGGTGTATAGGAAAACGCGAATATACATTGCAAGGGCAATGCCCATTGCCTGTATCGGCGCGTTTTTGCATTTTATTTGTGGGTTTATAAACAGAAGAAAGGAGAGTGGTAATCGTGAAAATTCGATTGATTTCAGGGTCGTGTTACGTTGCGATTCTGATTGCGTTTTTTTGTTTGAAAATTTTCGTACACGATTTGTGTTTCGACGGGTTGTTGTACGTGTTCGGATTGATTGGTACGTTTGAAATATTACGCGCGTTGTCGGCGAAAATAACACGAGCGGAAAAAGGAGTCGTGTTCGCATTTGCGGCGATATCCATTCCTTTATGCGCTGCGTTTGAAACGGTGTTTGGCGTTGGCGAGAGGGCGTTTTACGCTTGCTTTTTTGCTTTGGTTGTGGCGTTGTTGTCTTTGCTTGTGATTCGCCACGAAGAAACGACGCCTGAAAATTTGGGCGTAGCGTTTTTAAGCGCGGTATATCCCACGGTTTTACTCGGTTTATTGGTGTTGACCAATCATTTGCAAGCGCCGTCGTCGCTCGAAACGTTGGCGTTTGATTCGAGATTGGCGATTTTGTTTATTTTCGTGGTTTCTCCTTGCGCGGATTCGATTGCGTACGTATTTGGACGGTTTTTGAGAAAATATTTTCCGAAAAAAATGTCGCCCGTTATCAGTCCTAACAAAACGGTAATCGGCGGAATCGGCGGTTTGGTAGGTGGCGCGCTTGGCGCGGTGGCGATTTATTTTATTTATAACGCCGTGGTCGGCTCGTTTGAAAATATGGGGCTGTGGTTGCCTATCTATCTGTTGATAGGGCTGTTGACGTCTGCGGCGACGGAGTTTGGCGATTTGGTAGAAAGTTGCATCAAACGTAAAGTTGACATCAAAGATATGGGCAAAATTATGCCTGGACACGGCGGTGTGTTAGACCGCATTGACGGAACGCTGTTTGCTACGATAGCCGTGTACGTGTGCTTTGCCGTCATTTATTTGGTTGTTTAAAGGGGAAAACTATGAAAACGATTTCTTTAATCGGCTCGACGGGTTCGATTGGAAAACAGGTTTGCTCGGTCGTACGTCGGCATAGCGATAAATTTCGTATTGAAAGCCTCGTTGCCAATTCGTCCGCGGATGAATTTTTAAAACAGGTAATCGAATTTCAGCCTCGCTACGCTGCACTCGCGGACGAGGCGGCAGGTAAAAAAATAGCCGACCAAATCCCGAAAAACGTGAAATTTTTCTACGGAGAACGTGCGGCGGAAGATGCGATAGATTATGGCGACGTGGCGTTTGTGGCGGCGACGGGATTTGCAGGCTTGAAATACAGTTTAAAAGCCTTGGACTTGAAAAAGCCTATTGCGCTTGCGAACAAAGAAACATTGGTTTGCGGTGGCGAGTTGGTGATGAACAGAGTGCGTGAAACGGGCGTGGATTTAATGCCTGTGGACAGCGAACATTCGGCGCTGTGGCAAGGGCTTGGATTTCGGTTGGATACGCCTTTTCGCAGGTTGATAATTACGGCGAGCGGCGGTCCGTTTTACGGATATACACCGCAGCAGCTGGAAAACGTAACGCCTGCGTCGGCATTAAAACATCCCACGTGGAAGATGGGCGCGAAGATTACCATTGACAGCGCAACCCTTTTGAACAAAGGATTTGAAGTGATTGAGGCGAAATGGCTGTACAATGCGCCGATTGAAAAGATACACGCCGTAGTACAACCTGAAAGCATTATCCATTCTATGGTTGAATTTGACGACGGCGGTATTTTGGCGCAGATGAGCTATCCGTCTATGGAATTGCCTATACAGCTGGCGCTTACCTATCCTCAACGTTTGGATTGCGGTTTGAAACCTATGGATTTTGAAACGTTGGGCGCGATTCGGTTTTTGCCGTTGGAACGAAAACGCTTTCCTTGTTTCGACTTGGCTTTAACCAGCGCAGAAAAGGGATATAATTATTCTTGCGCGTTAAACGGCGCGGGTGAGGTTGCGGTACGCGCCTTTTTGGAAGGGCGGATATCTTTTCCGACGATTGCGAACACTATCGAGGACGCATTGTTAAAAACAGACCGCGCGAATCCCGTCGATTACGCAACTTTGAGAGAAACGGACACGCGCGCGAGGGCGTTGGCTGAGGAATTTATCCAAGCCAACACGAATAAATTATAAAAATACCGAATACATAATAAGGCGTAGCAATTTTTGTTTGCGCCGTTATTAAAAAGAGGGAAAACAAGTGTATTTGACGAACTATCTATTGGCTTTTAGCGACGTTATGAAAAGTATCGGCGGTGTAATCCTTGCAATCGCAATTTTGCTGGCAATGGTAACCATTCACGAATTTGGGCATTACGTAGCGGGTAAAATATTGGGTTTTAAAATCAACGAATTTGCCGTCGGTTTTGGCCCTGCGCTGTTTAAAAAACGCAGTAAAAAAACGGGCGAATTGTTTGCGCTGCGCGTTGTGCCTTTGGGCGGATATTGCGCGTTTGACGGCGAGGACGAAGACGACGAAGAAGAACCCAAACAAACGGACGAAACACCATTTGAGGAGATAAACGGGGATACGGAAAGTCCTGAAAAAGAACAAAACGACGGGGGCAGGGTTGCGTTGAATGAAGAACCTGACTATCCCGAACCGAAGGGGAAACGGTTTAACGACCAACCGCCTTGGAAACGGATTATCGTCTTGATTGCCGGCGCAACAATGAATTATCTGCTTGCTTTGTTGTTGCTGTTTATTATGTTCGGCAGCTATGGTTGTATTCATTCGTACGTGGCTATTTACGAAGGTGCAAACGCGACGCCGCCTGCTATGACGGAAGAAACGTTGGGCTATCGCGATATCGTTTTATCCGTGGATAATAAAGATATCTATCTTGCCACCGATTACGCGGACGCGTTGTCGGGCAAAAAACAAGGCGAAACTGTCGTGGTGGAAATTTTAAGAAAGAACGACGAGGGTGAATGGAAAGAAAAAACCTTGACGCTCACTTTGCAAACTGATTGCAAATTTGCAAATATGACGGATATGAAAACGGCGTATACAGCGCTTGGATTAGACCCTGAAACGTACGCGTTTGCCAGCGTAATGATGAAAGAGGGATTTTTTGAAACGATAGGGTCGGCGTTCGTGTATTCGGGAAAAATTGGCGGCACGGTACTCCGTTCTTTGGGCGAATTGCTGACGGGTAGGCTCGGTTTAGACGCAATGGGCGGACCGGTAACCACCATTAAAATCACGTCGCAAGCAGCGGCAGGCGGCGCATTGTCTTTCCTTAATATAGCGGCGTTTATCGGGGTCAACCTCGCCGTATTCAATTTGTTGCCTATTCCCGCGCTCGACGGTTGTAAAGTCATTTTTTGTATCATAGAATGGATTCGTAAAAAACCCGTCAATCGCAAAGTGGAGGCTATGATTCATTTTATCGGTATTATTTTCCTGTTCGGTTTTGCCATTTTGATTGATTTGCTTCAACTTTTTTAAAAAATATTTCACCTGTCAAGTAAAAATGCTTGACAGGTGTTTTTTTATGGTGTATAATTGCTTGTGTAAATATGGTCGGGAGGAGAAAAATGAAAGACGATTTGCATTTTCTTCGGCTGTGGGATTTGTATTCGCCGTTATTGACGGCAACCCAACGCGAGATTACCGATTTGTATTTCAATTACGATTTGTCTTTGGGTGAGATTGCCGAGCAAAAAGGCGTGTCCCGTCAAAGCGTATCCGATTGTTTGAACAAATGTCGCAAGCAATTGGAAAATTACGAGGCGAAACTCTCGTTTATGCAGACCTTGGACGAGCTTTCTCACGAATATTCGGCGTATATGACTGCGGTGGAGCGTTGGATAAACGCTACGACAAATACCCGCCCCGAAATGGGAAAGGAGTTGTCGAAGTTAAAAAATGCGTTGATGGAAGTGCATAGACAATTCGGCGTGGAGGAAATCGAACTTTCTAAGGAAAGCGAAATCCTTGGCAAGACGTTCCGCGGCGGCGCGGAGGAATAAGGAGCGTTACATGGCTTTATTCGGTGGATTATCGGAAAGACTGAATCATATATTTTCCAAATTGACCAAGCGTGGCAAGCTGACGGAAATGGAAATTCGTACGGCGATGCGTGAGGTGCGAGTGGCGTTATTGGAAGCGGACGTTAATTTAAAGGTTGCAAAACAATTCATTGCGGACGTATCCGAAAAGGCGGTGGGGCAAGAAATTTTGTCCTCGCTCAATCCCGCACAGCAGGTTATTAAAATCGTCAATGAAAATTTAATCGAGTTGATGGGCGCAAAAAACGCAAAATTGGAAGTTTCTTCAAAATTGCCTACTGTGATTATGATGTGCGGTTTGCAAGGCGCGGGGAAAACCACGCTTTGCGGAAAA
>JAFTPE010000004.1 GCA_017463425.1 Clostridia bacterium
AAGGTATAGAATTGGTAATGAATGAGCAAAATACTCTTGAGTTGCCGCCCAAGGGGTCACATAGAAATATTTCTTGATTATATTGGAATAATTTTCAAAAAGTTTCGCAAAATACTATGGAACTACTTGACTAATGTCCCCGGCGGCGGCTGATACGATTTTGACGCATCTTCGGGATACGGGTCGGGAAGAATCCTATTACGATTTGATTATTACGGGCGATTTGGGCGCGCTTGGCAGTCGTATCGTGAAAGATCTCACGTGGGAGAAAGGTGTGGATATGCAAAAAAATCACGTGGATTGCGGAGAAATCGTGTATAAAGTGATAGAGGACGAATTTCAAGGCGGCAGCGGCGCGGGTTGTAGCGCAGTCGTGTTCAATTCGTATATTATGGACAAATTGCGTAAAAAGGAATTGCGACGGGTTTTGTTGGTAGCAACAGGCGCGTTGTTGTCCACGGTATCTAGCGGACAGGGTGAAAGTATCCCTTGTATCGCCCATGCGGTGGCGATTGAAAATATATAAAGAAACAGAGGTTTAAGGTGGAAAATGTTTGAACAGTATTTTGAAATTTTTTACGCTTTTGCAAAAGCGTTTGTCGTTGGGGGCTTGATATGTATGATTGCGCAAGTGGTCATCAATTTAACCGATTTGACGGCAGGGAAAATTTTGGTTATGTTTATGCTAGCGGGGGTTGTGTTACAGGGCTTGGGGTTGTATCAATACCTTGTGGATTTTGCAGGCGCAGGGGCAACCGTGCCTATCAGTGGATTTGGATATTTGTTGGCAAACGGAGCGATAAAAGGCGCGCAAAAAGGGTTGTTCGGCGCGTTTACGGGCGCGTTAAGTTCTGCGTCGGCAGGGGTGTCCGCCGCCGTCATCTTTTCATTTTTAATGGCTATGATTTTCAAATCGAAAAGCAAGAAAAATTGAGGAGTTTTAAAAGGAAAACACTTCAAAAATCGAGGCTTTATAAAATTTTAAATTGAATCCCTATGGGAAGAGCGAATAGACTTGCGCTTTTTTTGAATGGGATTTTTTATATTCTTGCGCCAAGGATATGTATACAGCGTAACCGTTCAAAACGGTATGAAGTCAACGGTCTGTTGAACGCGTCGTTAGAATGCGCGGCAAGCAGGGGCGTACCGCCTGAAAACCCGACGATTACGGGCGTATGATAAAAATCGCCCGTTTCCCGTCCAAATTGAACAAAATCACCGATTTCCATTTCGGTCAAAGAGGTTTCAACGGCAAACGGGCCGTTGCCTGTTCCGATAGGGAAAGCGGTGTTTTCAATTAGAAAACGATAAAAAAATTCTACCCCCGTCCAAGCGGCTGCGCGGTCAAATGACGAGCGGTAAAACCAACCGATATCGGGTGTAAAATTCATAACGTTGCAACCTGCGAAAAGACATTGGGAGGCAAAATTTGTGCAATCGCCGCCTATCGAGCTGAAATCGTAATAGGCAGGATTGCGTGAAAACGCCCATTTTCTTGCGTAAGCCACCGCTGCGTTACGGTTGTATTCAATTTGTTTCATACATCACCTAATATAAAAAATTAGCAAGACAAGTTGAAAGGGTATGAGATATAATACTATCCATATATAATATGATTTTTCGTACAAAAAGCGTGCAAAAAGCATTTGGGGCATTTGAAAATAAAAATGACAGAAAATGAATATTTTTTGATTTAAAAAGAGGATTTATTTCATTTATTTTATGCTATGATAATACGCGAATGAAAAAAAAGGAGATTGTTTATGGAAACGGTTTTGGAAAAAGACGTTTATAAAACCAGCCGATTTTTATACATATTGGAGGCTGCGTTTGAATATTTTATTTCCATACTCGTCGGTGGGGCGTATTTGGCGAAAGTGTCCGCGGAAATTGGCTTATCGGACGGTTTGACGGGGATATTGACGTCGTTTGTATCGCTTGGCTGCGGATTTCAGATTATTGCAATTTTTCTTGCAAACAAGACGCCTGTAAAACGTTGGGTTACCCTATTACACAGTTTGAATCAGTTGTTTTTTGCGTTGATTTATCTTGTGCCGTTTATTCAAATTTCCAAGACGGGAAAAACGGTGTTGTTTATCCTTTTCCTCTTGGCAGGGCATATCATCAACAACGTTGTCAATTCTCCAAAACTGAATTGGTTTATGTCGTTGGTAGATGATCGTCAGCGCGGCAGATTTACGGCGAATAAAGAAATTCTTTCCCTGCTTGGCGGTATGATATTCTCGTTTGTGGTCGGGGCGATCATTGACCATTTTGAGACGCTTGGCGACGTGAACAACGCGTTTATTTTCTGCGGATTCGGTGTGTTGGGTTTGACGATTTTACATACGCTGACCTTGTTGTTTTCCAAAGAAAAACCTATAGAAAAAAAAGAAAAAGTTTCTATCAAACAGCAGTTGAAAGAACTTTTAAAAGACAGGGATTTGTTTAAAGTAATTTTGATTTCTGTGTTTTGGAATATATCGCATTACGTAGCGACGCCGTTTTACGGTTCGTATCAAATCGGGGCGTTGGGCTTTTCTATGTCGTTCGTGGCAATTTTATCAGCATTGTACGCCGTTTTCCGTTCGTTATTTTCACGCCCTATGGGAAAATACGCGGATAAATATTCGTTTGCGAAAATGTTGAATATTTGCTTTATTATTATGGTAGTGGCGTTTGCGATTAACACGTTCACCGTACCTGCAAACGGGAAGATTTTTTACACGGCGTATTATATTTTATACGCCATAGGTATGGCGGGTATTAACAGCGGTGAAATGAATCTTATTTACGATTGCGTGGACAGAGAAAAACGTGTGGGTGCGTTGGCGTTGAAGAGTACGCTTTCCGGCTTTGCGGGATTTTTCACGACGCTACTCGTCAGTCCGTTGGTGGATAAAATACAGGCAAACGGCAATACGTTTTTAGGTTTAAACGTGTATGCGCAACAGGTGGTGTCCGCGCTTGCAATGATTTTGACGTTGGCGTTGTTGATTTATCTCAACACCGTCGTTAGAAAAGTGCAAAGGAAAAATTAAAGATTTTGATACTGTTTCGGCGTCATAGAAAACCGTTTTTTAAACAGTCGAATGTAATTGGAATAATCGGAAAAGCCCGTTTGCATACACGCGGATAAAACGCTGTGTCCGCCTTTTAAGAGCTGTCTTGAATAAGCGAGCCGTTTGGTTTCCAAATACAGCTTTGGCGAAGTGTGCAAATGTACACGGAACAATCTATGCAACGTGCTGGGGCTGATAAAATATTTTTCCGTAAAATAGTCAAGGTTTTGAATAGAGGCGAAATGTTCGTTGATGTCCGTTAAAATATTTTTTAACAATTCGGGAATAGGCTGTTGCGTCGTATGCTGAGAAAGATTTTCCCGATAAATATCCAACAATTCCAAGGCGAGGTAAAACCGTTGATGACGGCGGTTTTCCTCGCTTGCTTTTTTTAATAAATCCAGCAATGCAAACAGGCGTTGTTTGTCTTGTTCTTTTGGAACAATAAGGTTGTTTTCGCCAAATCCTCGCGAGAGGAAATCGGAGAATAAAAAATCGTTAGAAACGTCAAACCAAAAACAGGCGTGTCTATGGACGGAATTTGTATTTAAAATGCAGTTGTGCATTTCGTTCGGTTTCGTAATCAATCCGTCGCCCGGGTTCAATTTATACAATTTGGATTCGACCATAAACGATACGTCGCCATCAAGCAATACGTACAGCTCCATTCTGTCGTGCAAATGCGGAGGAAATACTTTTGCCTGATACGATACGTTTTCTTTTGAGAAATAGTATTCCGTTTCAAACATAGAAACGGTAGGATACGTCCATTGATAAGACGCCATAACAGTCGCCTCCTTATAAGGATAATACAAAGTATGATAATATTATAAATCAAATCGATTCAAAAAGTCAAGATTTTTCAAGTTTTTAAAGAAAATATGGGGGGATAAGGAGAGCTTTATTCTCTCAGTAGATATTTTTTTTATTCATAGCAACATTTTTACAGCGCAATAATTGACTTTTATTAGGGGTTGTGATATAATATACGATAATATTAAATAATGAAAGAGTGTCAAGAAAAATGGACGAACAAGAAAAGATTCGTATAGAACAAGCGAAACGCTTTTTTGACGCCGACGAATACGTGAAATTGTCGGGGATAGAGATTGTGGGATTGACGGAAAAAAGCGCTGTTGTGTCTGCGAAAATCGATAAAAAACACCTGAACGCCAACGGGTTTGTGCAAGGCGGAATGTTGTATACTTTGGCGGATTTTGCGTTTGCGGTGTTGGCGAACTTTTTACATCCGATAACGGTAACGCAATGCGGACATATCAATTATATCCGCGCGGCAAACGCCACGTGTTTGACAGCGACGGCAACGGAAACCGCGCGCGCAGGGCATAATACCCTCAGCGAAGTGGTGATTACGGACGAAAATGAAACAATCGTTTGCGTTTGTAATTTTAACGGCTTTATCAAAGAAATAAAAAAGTAAGAAAGATAAAAACATAAGGAGCAAATGAAAATGATTTACGACGTAAAAACAGAAACAATGTCCAGAGAAGAAATGGAGGCGTTGCAATTAAAGCGTCTGCAAGAAATCGTTGCGTACGCCTATGAAAACGTACCCTTTTATAAAAAGAAATACGACGAGGCGGGCGTAAAGCCTTCGGATATTCAGACGTTGAAAGATATAGAAAAATTGCCGTTCGTAACCAAGGCGGATCTTAGAGAAAATTATCCCTACGGCATGTTGTCCGTGCCTTTGTCGGAAATTTCCCGTATTCACGCGTCTAGCGGAACGAGTGGCAAACCCACCGTCGTGGCGTACACCGACGAGGATATGGAAGTGTGGACGGAATGTGTCGCTCGTTTGGTTGCGGCTGGCGGCGGTAAAAAGGACGATATCGTACAAATTTGTTTCGGTTACGGTTTGTTTACGGGCGCGTTGGGCTTGCACCAAGGCTGGGAACGTATCGGCGCGGCGGTGATTCCTGCGTCTACGGGCAATACCGAACGTCAGTTGATGTTGATGAAAGATTTGAAAACTACGGCAATCGTATCTACGCCGTCGTATGCGTTGCATTTGGCGGAAGAAATGGAACGTTTGGGATACAAACCCGAAGATTTCAATTTGCGTGTGGGTATGTTCGGCAGTGAGGCAAGCTCGGAAGAAATGCACGCGGAAATTGCAAGAAAATTGCACTTGTTCCCGACGGATAATTACGGTTTGAGCGAACTGATCGGACCGGGCGTTTCGGGGGAATGTGAATGTAAATGCGGTATGCACATCAACGAAGACCATTTCTATGCGGAATTGTTAGACCCCAACGATTTTCACGCTTTGCCTGACGGAGAATACGGCGAGTTGGTATTGACGGCTTTGACGAAAAAATCAATGCCTATGATTCGTTATCGTACGAAAGATATCACGAAAATCGATTCTACGCCCTGCGCTTGTGGAAGAACGACCAAACGTATGGCGAAATTGAAAGGCAGAACGGACGATATGTTGGTTGTAAAGGGTGTAAACGTATTCCCTTCGCAAATAGAGGGCGTGTTGTTATCGTTCAAAGAAATTGGCAGCTCGTACGAAATCGTCGTTACGCGTGAAAATTACAAGGACAATCTGGAAGTAAAAGTGGAAGTAATCGAAGACAGTATCGTTGGGGATTACGGTAAATTGGAAAAATTGGCGGACGATATTAAAAAAGCCCTTAGAACGGTGTTGCAAATCGACGTAAAAGTTCGTCTTGTCGAACATATGTCGTTGAAACGTTACGAGGGCAAAGCAAAACGAGTTGTGGACCTTAGAAAATATTAATAAAAGAGAGAATACTTATGAAAGAATTAATGCTTACAAATCAAGCAATAGCGCGGGGCGCGTATGAGGCAGGCGTTCGGGTTTTGTCTGCTTATCCTGGTACGCCCAGCACGGAAATTGCGGAAAATTTTGCCAAGTTTGACGGCATTTACGCCGAATGGGCGCCCAATGAAAAAGTGGCGGTAGAGGTTGCTGTTGGCGCGGCTGTTGCCGGCGCAAGAGCTATGGCGTGTATGAAACACGTTGGTTTAAACGTTGCGGCTGACCCGTTGTTTACGGCTGCGTATACGGGCGTAAACGGCGGTTTGGTAATCGTCGTTGCAGATGACCCTGGAATGCACTCTTCGCAAAACGAACAGGATTCGAGATATTACGCGCGTAGCGCGCACGTGCCTATGTTAGAGCCTTCTGACGCGAGCGAGGCGAAAGAGTTTGTAAAACTCGCGTACGAACTTAGTGAAAAATTTGATACGCCCGTGCTGCTTAGAGAAACCACGCGCGTGGCACATTCGCACGGGTTTGTGGAACTTGGCGAGAGAGAAGAACAAGAAATAAAGGCGTATGAAAAATCTCCTCAAAAATACGTTATGATGCCGGCAAACGCGATCAAACGGCACGTAACGGTGGAGGCAAGGGATAAGGAATTGGGCGAATACGTCAGTACGTTGACGGAAATCAATCGCGAAGAATTGACGAATGAAAACGAAATCGGTATCGTATGTTCGGGCGTGGTATATCAATACGTCAAAGAGGCGTTGCCCAACGCCAACGTTTTCAAAATCGGTACGGTATATCCGTTGCCTATGACTGCGTTAAAAGCGTTTGCGAAAAAAGTGAAAGAAGTAATCGTTATCGAGGAGTTAGAACCTTATATCGAAGACGCAATGAAAGCCGCTGGGATTGATTGCAAAGGCAAGGAATTGTTCTCTTTGCAAGGCGAACTCTCCGTGGTAAAAATATTGGAAAAATTTGGCGGAGCGAGCGTTCCGACGGCAGAAAGCGTACCTGCCCGTCCTCCTGTAATGTGCGCAGGCTGTCCTCACCGCGGCGTATTTTACGTACTTGGCAAACTCGGTTTGACGGTGAATGGGGATATCGGTTGTTATACGCTTGGCGCGGTTGCGCCGTTGTCGGCTGTGGATACTTGCGTTTGTATGGGCGCGTCTATCGGTATGGCACACGGCTTTAAAAAGGCGACGAACGGGGAAAGTAAAAACGTTGCGGTAATCGGCGATTCGACGTTTTTACATAGTGGCGTTACGGGGCTTATCAACGCGGTATACAATCAGAGCGGTATTACGCTGTTGATTTTGGATAATTCCACGACGGGTATGACGGGGCATCAGCAACACCCTGCGACGGGAAAGAACTTGCTTGGACAACCTGCGCCCGTGGTGTGCTTAGACGAACTTTGCAAGGCTTGCGGTGTAAAAGACCTTGCGATTGTGGACGCGTACGACGTGAAAGCGGTGGAAACGGCGGTGAAAAACGCGATCGCCTCGCCCGAAGTCAGCGTGATTATCGCGCAACGGCCTTGCGTATTGTTGGATAAATCGGCAAAACCCAAGGTAAAAGTAGAGAATTGTCGCAAATGCGGAAAATGTATGAAACTCGGTTGCCCTGCCATTAGCAAAACGGAAAACGGAATCGTAATCGATACGAATCAATGCGTGGGTTGCGAAGTGTGCATACAGGTTTGCCCGTTTCATTGTATTGAAAAGGCGTGAGGAGGTAATGGCGATATGATGAATATATTAATTGCAGGCGTTGGCGGTCAAGGTACGCTCCTTGCCAGCCGAGTTCTTGGAAGATACGCGCTCCTTAGCGGAAAGGATTGTAAATTGAGCGAAATCCATGGTATGAGTCAGCGTGGCGGTAGCGTCGTAACGCATGCGAGAATCGGGGATAAAATACACTCTCCCGTTATTTGGGAGGGTGGCGCGGATATGATTATTGCGTTTGAGGCATTGGAGGCAATGCGCGCAAAACATTATCTGAAAAAAGGCGGTATATTGCTGGTGAATGAGGAGGAAATTTTGCCTATGCCTTGTATTATGGGCGCGGCGACGTATCCTGCGGATATTCAATCGGCGTTAAAGTCGGAAATTGAAAACACGTATTTTATCAAAGCGCAAGAAATTGCAACGGAGGCAGGCAGCGCGAAAGCAACCAACGTGGTAATGCTCGGTTGTCTTTGCAAGTTGTTCGGGTTTGATAAAGCGTTGATGCAACAAGCGGTTGCGGAATGTGTTCCTGAAAAGTTTAGAGAATTGAATTTGAAAGCGTTTGAGCTTGGGTTTCAACGCGTTTAAAAGGATATAGGTATAAAATTATGCAATATTTTCAAAAAGAATTGGAAACGATGAGCGCGGATCAGAAGAAAGTTCTTCAATCCGAGCGGTTGGTGAAGATGGTAAAGTACGTGTACGAAAACCAGAAACCCTACCGCGCAAAGATGGACGCGATAAAGTTGAAACCAGACGATATCAAATCCATAGACGATATTTATAAATTGCCGTATACGGTAAAGCAGGATTTGCGCGACGCATATCCGTTTGGTATGATGGCGCGGTCTAAAAAAGACCTCGTTCGTTTACATGCGTCCAGCGCAACGACGGGAAAATTGACCGTGGCTGGTTATACAATGAACGATATTGACGTTTGGGGGGAATGCGCAGCCCGTTCTTTGGTAATGGCAGGCGCAGACGAAGACAGTATCATTCACGTTGCCTATGGTTACGGCTTGTTCACGGGCGGATTGGGTATGCATTACGGCGGTGAAAAATTGGGCGCGTGCGTCGTCCCTGCGTCGGCTGGGAATACGCAAAAACAAATTCAGCTTATCACCGATTTTGGCGCAGATATCATTTGTTGTACGCCGTCGTATATCATCTATTTGGCGGAAGAATTTGAGAAAATGGGCTTGAAACCGGGCGTGGATTTGAAATTAAAAGGCGGCGTATTTGGCGCGGAAGCGTGGTCGGAAAATATGCGCGCGGACATTGAAAAACGTCTTGGGATTCGCGCTTGCGATATCTACGGACTCAGCGAAATTGCAGGGCCTGGCGTGGCTTGCGATTGCGAATATAAGACGGGTATGCATTTCCAAGACGACCATTTCTATCCCGAAATCGTAGACGTGGATACGTTGGAGCAGTTGCCGATTGGAGAATCGGGCGAACTCGTAATTACAACGCTCACCAAAGAGGGAATGCCGCTTCTTAGATACCGTACGCGCGATATTGCCAGCCTCAATGCCGACCCTTGTCCTTGTGGCAGAACGACGATAAAGCTCAATAAGATTACGGGCAGAAGCGACGATATGTTGATTATCCGCGGTGTGAACGTATTCCCGTCGCAAATTGAAAGCGTATTGCTGAAAAATCATAATATCGAACCGCATTACCATATCAACGTAGACCGTGTAAACAATCTTGATACGATGGAAATCGTCGTCGAATTGTCGCCGCATATTTCCATTGACCAAGTAGAGGACGTCGAGGCGATTCGTAAAAAATTAACGTCGGAAATGGCGTCGGCGCTTTCCGTTAGCGCGAAAATTACGCTCGTTTCCCCTGGTACGGTGGAAAGAAGCGAGGGCAAGGCGAAACGTATTACCGATAGACGTAAATTATAATCATAAAATCAAGGGGACGAAATAAAAATAAAAGGAGAAAATAATATGATTAAACAGATTGCAGTATTTTTGGAAAACAGAGAAGGCAGAGTCAGCGAATGTTGCAAAGCGTTGAAAGACGCAGGTGTGAATCTTTGTTCCATGTCGATTGCCGATTCAAAAGAATTCGGGATTTTGCGTATTCATACGGACAACAACGAATTGGCGCACGTTACGTTGAAAAAAGCAGGATTTTTATCTACGATGGTTGACCTCGTCGCTATAGAAGTGCCCGATACCCCTGGCGCGTTGGCGGATATCTTAATTCAGCTTTGCGATGGCGGCGTGAATATCGATTATATGTATTCGTTTGCAAATGCAAGCGGACACGCGCAGATTGGGTTTAAAACGGAAACACCTGAAAAGGCAATCGTAATTTTGGAAAAACTCGGTGTGAAAATGATTTAAAAAAATATTCAAAAAACTCTCCTTTTCTTTTCGGAAAAGGAGAGTTTTTTATTGTATAATTTTATTTAGAATTTTTACATTATAACATAGAGGGCAATACCAGGGTCGCGATGACCAGCGCGCCAAGCGCAATTCTGTACCAACCAAACGGTTTGAAATCGTGTTTTTTTACAAAGTCCATTAAAAAACGAATGGCAAGTAAGGAAACGGCGAATGCAACGATAGACCCAATTAAAAGATAACCAAGTTCTGCGCCCATAAACCCGTTTGACGTAAGGAAGAATTTTAACAATTTGATTGCGCTTGCGCCCAACATTACCGGTATGGCAAGGAAAAAAGTAAATTCCGCGCCGACGGGACGGGCGACGCCGACCAGCAACGCGCCGATAATGGTCGCGCCCGAACGGGACGTGCCAGGGATTAGGGAAAGAACCTGAAACGCGCCGATAATAAGGGCGTGTTTGTATGAAATTTCGTCGGTGGATTGAATGGGTAACGCACGGTTTTTATTTTTGTTTTCAACAGCGATAAACGCTATGCCGTACAAGATTAGGGTGAGGGAAATGACAAGAGGAGTATGCAGGTACGCCTCTAAAATATCGTCGCATAAAATCCCGATTGCGCCTGCGGGGACACAGGCGATTAACACCTTTCCCCACAGATTGAGTATACCCATGTCTGCGACGAGTTTGTTTTTTGCCGTTTCTCCCGTTTGAAAATCGCTGGGTTTTTCCAAGTGAAACGGAAAGAGTTTTTTCCAAAATAGCACCAAAACAGCCAGGATTGCGCCCAGCTGTATAACGACGAAAAACATTTCTTTAAACGCCTCGCTTGCGTTGAGCGTAAAAATTTCGTCTACAAGCAGCATATGTCCCGTGCTGGATACGGGCAACCATTCGGTGATGCCCTCCACGACGCCTAGTAAAATCACTTTTAAAATTTCGATAAAATCCATAATAACCTACTTAATATATGTCTATCGTTTAAAATTATAGCACTAAAATAGCGAAAAAGTCTATTATTTTACTCAAAAAAACGAAAAAAAGCCAATTTTTATATAAAATTTTATCAAGAGATATTGCAATTATGAAAAAAATGTGTTATAATAAAAACGTATCATATAGAAATGCGGCGTTTTACGTTGGGGTTCTGGGGGCGTTATCGGTGTAATTGCTATTGATAACTAAAAATTTTTATCGGAGGGTACCGAAAATGTGTCAGGGTACTGTTAAGTGGTTCAACGCGGAAAAGGGGTATGGCTTTATTGCCAATGATGAAGGTGGAGACGACGTGTTCGTGCATTTCTCTGCAATCGTCGCAGAAGGGTACAGAAGACTGAAAGAGGGTCAAAAAGTTACGTTTGAAACGGAAGCTGATCCGAAAAATCCCGAAAAACTTCGCGCGATTAACGTGCAAGCGTTATAAGAACAAGCAAAACCGTGTTGCAAAAAAGCAATGCGGTTTTTTCTTTGCTTGCTGGGGAGAAAATTGTGTTGAAAGATTGACAAATACGGTGCTTTTGTTGTATAATCATAGAAAAGAAAAAAACGGAGGCGGCGTATGAATCCTTACATAGTGGCGTTTGGAATGGGCTGGTACGAGATTTGTTTATCACTCTCGTTGGTAATCGCCGTTTTTGTTGCGGATAAATTGACAATCAAATGCGGTTTTTCTGTGAAATTACAAAGATTGTTTCTGGTCGGCGCGGTGCTTAGCGTTGCCATTGGATTTGTCGGGGCGTCATTATTTCAGGCGTTTTACGATTTTATGGCAACGGGCGTGTTTAAAATAGATGAAACGACAGGGATTACTTTTTACGGCGGCTTTATCGTCGGCGCGGCGGTGTTTCTTTGCGTTTGGTTTTTTGGTGGAAAGGCGTTCAAAATCTCAGCGGAAACCAAAGAAAAAATTGGTTCTATGGCGGATATAGCGGCTTGCGTAGTGCCGCTTGCGCACGCGATTGGCAGAATCGGTTGTTTTATGGTCGGCTGTTGCCATGGTAAACAGACAAACGCGTGGTATGGCGTGAATATGCTGACGGAAAACGGCTGGCAGACGGTTGTGCCGTTGCAATTATACGAGGCGATTTTTTTGTTTTTATTATCGGGCGTATGCTTTTGGTTGCTGTTTGCGCGGAAAACGGAACAAAGGATTCCCTTATTACCGATTTACGGCGTAAGTTACGGTGTTTGGCGGTTTATAATCGAATACGCGCGTGGCGACGAACGTGGGCAAACGATAGTGTCGTTTTTGTCGCCGTCGCAACTGATTGCCGTGTTGTTGATTGTGGCGAGCATAGTTTATTTTTGCGTTTGGTATCAAAAAAAGAAAAAGAAATAGAGAGAGGAGAGATAAAGGTATGGAAAGAACGGAGGCAATGCAATTTTTTAAAGAAATTTTCAACGTCGAGGCGGAAGATTTGTTCACTGCGGCAGGGCGTATCAACGTCATTGGCGAACACGTCGATTATTGCGGAGGAAAAGTTTTTCCTGCGGCGTTAAATTTACGTTGCAACGTATACGGAAAAAAGACGGGCAGAAAGGTAATTCGTATGGCGTTCCGCGGTATTGACGGCGTTGTGGAAATCGAAACGGACAAACTCGGTTCGTATAAGGATTTGAAAATTGGTAATTACCAAGCCGGGGTTGCATATTTTTTACAGAAAAAAGGTGTTGAAATCGTCGGGTGTGATTTGTTTTACGATTGCACCGTGCCGTTTGGCAGCGGTCTTTCGTCGTCGGCAGCGATAGAAGTGGCGACGGCGGTTGCTCTTTCAGAATACGCAGGGGTGAAATACGACAAAGTGGATTTGGCGTTGCTGTCGCAAAAGGCGGAAAACGAATACGCGGGGGTGAATTGCGGCATTATGGATCAATTTGCCTCAGCAATGGGGAAAAAGGATCACGCGGTGTTGCTCGATTGCGCGACGCTCGAATACGAATACGTGCCTTTGAAGTTGGGGGAATATTGCCTTGTCGTAGCAAATTGCAACAAACCGCACAATCTTGTGGAAAGCAAATACAACGTAAGACGGCAAGAGGTGGAAACGGCGCTGAAATTGATTCAATCGGTGTTGCCTGTAAAGCACCTTGCGGAAGTATCCCCTAAGCAATTTGCCGAAGTGAAATATCTTCTTTCAGGCGTGGTGGCAAAACGCGCGGAACACGTCGTTATGGAATGTGATCGCGTGAAACGCGCGGTAGAGGCGTTGAAAGCGGGCGATTTGGTTGAGTTGGGCAGTTTGTTAAACGAAAGCCATTACAGTCTGTCTACGCTGTACGAAGTAACGGGAAAAGAATTGGATACGCTCAGCGCGTTGGCGAGAAAGGAAAGCGAATGTCTTGGCTCGCGTATGATAGGCGCAGGCTTTGGCGGTTGCACCATTTCCATCGTGAAAAAATCGGCGGTGGACGGGTTTATTCGCAGAGTGGGTAAAGCGTACAACGATACGATTGGATATAAAGCAAGTTTTTATGAAACGTCGATTGAGGACGGGATTACGGTAGAGAGATTATAAGATGAAATACATTTTAGCGTTAGACCAAGGCACAACATCCTCACGCGTTGCGTTGATTGATGAAAACGTCAACGTTGTGGAAATACTCAGCCGTGAATTTCCCCAGATTTATCCGCAAGAGGGGTGGGTGGAACACGACCCTATGGATATTTGGGCGAGCCAGTACGGCGTTATGATGGAGCTTGTAGCGAAAAGCGGCGTTGCCGTTTCGGATATTCAAGCTGTTGGAATTACCAATCAGCGTGAAACGACAGTCGTTTGGGATAAAAATACGGGGAAACCCATTTACAACGCAATCGTGTGGCAATGTCGCCGTACGGCAGGAATGATTTCGGAGTGGAACAGGCAGGGTTACGGTGAGAGAATCCGTCAAAAAACGGGTTTGATTCCCGACGCGTATTTTTCCGCGAGCAAAATCAAATGGATTTTGGATAACGTTGACGGGGCAAGAGAACGCGCGGAAAGAGGCGAATTGTTGTTCGGAACGGTGGATACGTGGCTGATTTGGAAACTGACCGACGGAAAATCGCACGTTACTGACGCAACCAATGCGTCAAGAACTATGTTGTTTAATATCAATACAATGTCGTGGGACGACGAATTGTTGGATTTGTTCGATATCCCCAAGTCAATGTTGCCAAAAGTAAAAAGTTCGGGCGAGGTGTTCGGGTATGCAAACCTTGGCGGCGTAAACGTTCCGATTGCGGGCGTTGCGGGAGATCAGCAGGCTGCGCTGTTTGGGCAAGGCTGTTTTGAACGTGGCGAGGGAAAAAATACCTATGGCACGGGGTGTTTTTTATTGATGAACGTGGGGGGAGAAAAGCCCAACAGCGAAAATGGATTGTTGACGACGGTTGCGGCGACGTTGCAAGGCGAAAAAACACAATACGCCTTGGAGGGGAGCGTGTTTATCGGTGGCGCGGTGATTCAATGGCTGCGCGACGAAATGCGTTTTTTCACAGATAGCCGTGATGCGGAATATTATGCGAAAAAAGTGCCTGATACGGGCGGAGTCTATATCGTGCCTGCGTTTACGGGTATCGGCGCGCCCTATTGGGATATGTACGCGCGCGGAACAATCGTAGGGATTACGCGTGGAACGAAACGGGAACATATCATTCGCGCGGCGCAGGAATCCATTGCCTATCAGTCGGCTGATTTGGTGTTTGCAATGGAACGGGATATCGGCGCGAAATTGAAAGGATTGAAAGTGGACGGCGGCGCGTCAAGAGATGGATTTTTAATGCAATTTCAGGCGGATATTCTCGGCGTGGAAGTCGTCAAACCAAAATCCCACGAAACTACGGCAATCGGCGTGGCTATGTTGGCAGGCTTGACCGTGGGACTTTGGAAAAACAAAGAGGAATTGAAACGTATGCAGTCGCTCGATTGCGTGTATCTTCCGCAAATGGAACAAACGCAACGCGAAGAAAAGTTGAAAAAATGGCGTCGCGCGGTGGAACGAAGCCTTGCTTGGGAACAGCCGTAAAAACAAATACGATAGGGACAGGTATGCGTTGAATACTGTTTAAGAACAAAAATAAAAGGGAAACGAAAAGACGTTTCCCTTTTAAACTATTTAATTTTTTTACGAATTTTCAGCTGCTTTCGTCGCTTTGTATTCGCCGATTGCTTTGGACAGCTGGTCGGGACAAGACGTGTTGTTTCTGCATTTAATGCCTGCAAGCAAACGTTCAACTTCGTCGATATCCTTACCTTCTACGAGTTTTGCAATCCCTTGTAAATTGCCGCCGCAACCGTTGATGAAACGCAAATTGTGCATTTTATTGTTTTCGTCAACGTCGAACAGAATTTGTCTGGAACAAGTGCCTTTGGTAGAGTAAATAAACATAATACATAACCTTCCTAAATATAATGATTAAAAATTGAAACGATAGGGGAATATTTAATCCACCAAAGTTTCGTAAATAGCGGAATACAGCTCTGCGGCTTTGGATTCCCAATTTTTATAAATGTTTTGCGCCGTTTTCTTATCGGGAACGACAAATTTCAATTCCAACATAGGCTGCATAGGCGCAAGAATTTTTAAAAACACCGTGTACGTGCCGTCTGCGTTTTGATAATAATCGGATTTACATTCCTGACGGTTTCGCAATTTTCCGCTGTTATTTTTAACGAACGAGGAAATTTCTTCACGAATGCTTTTCGGAATGTTGATATAAAAACTATTCAAACTCTCGCGGCCGTCGCTGGTGATGGTATATAAGGGTTCTTCATCAGGAGAGGAAACTCTGCAAATAAAGCCGTCCTCTAACAATTTGGGCAACAATTCCATACAGTCCATATAATTCAACCAATTATTTCCAGCCGTACACATTTCTACAACGGTGCGTTCGGAAAGAGCGCTTTCCATTTTATCGAAAACAAAAAGCACGATCAATTTATTGACTGAGGTTTCGCCTTGAATTTGCATTTGTAAAAACTCCTTATATCTTTGCTTTTTTCAATGGAAAACAGTCGCCTTTTGTACGTGCGACTGTCTTTGTACGTTTGAAAAAGCGTCAAAGAAAAAGTTTACGCTTCAAACTTTTTCAATCTTTCCAACAATTCGTCGCAGGAATCTGCATAAACTTCTACGGTGATAGGTTGGGAAAGATCCAACGAGAAAATACCCAAAATGGATTTTGCGTCAACGACGTATTTTCCGCTCTTTAACAAGATTTCGTAAGTATAATTTTGCGTGATATTTACGAATTCTTTCACTCTCTGTGCCATTTCCAAGGAAATTTTAATGGATTTCATAATGATAATACCTCCGTTAAATTACTTTCATCTATATTATACATAAAAATTTTGGTAAAATCAAGATATTTTTGAAAAAAATCTTCCTTATTTTCCTAATTTGTGCTATAATGATAAGAAAAGAGATTTTTTTTGTCGATTTTACCAAGTTTGCAAAAAGAATGGAGAGGTTAAAATGGAATATATCGAAAAGACGGTGAAAAAAAATTACGTGTATAAAGGAAAGATTTTAACGTTGCGCTGCGACGACGCGGCGTTGCCAAACGGTCAGCCTTGCAAGCGGGAAATTATCGAACACAGCGGCGGCGCGTGCGTACTGTACGTGGAAAACGGTTGCGTGTTGCTCGTGAAACAATATCGTTATGCATACGGAGAGAGCGTATATGAAATTCCTGCGGGGAAATTGGAAACGGGCGAAAACCCTGAAAATGCCGCCGCGCGTGAATTAGAAGAGGAGGCAGGCGTAAAGGCAGGGCGGTTAGAACGCTTGTTCGTGGCATATCCCACCCCAGGATACACGAATGAAAAAATTTATATTTACCGCGCGTACGATTGCGTAAAAACTGTGGCGCATTTAGACGAGGGAGAATTTTTAGACGTGGAATACATTCCATTGGAACGGGTGAAAAAGATGCTGAAAAACGGCGACATCAAGGATGCAAAAACCATCATTGCGCTGCAAGCGTATTTTTTAAGCGAAAGATAAAAAAAGAAAAACGGAGCCGTTTTAAGCGGCTCCGCTTTTCATAAAGCAAAGAAGAAAAAGGAGAAAAAGGAGAAAAAGAAAAACTTATCGGCAGGAGCAGCCGCAAGAGCAACCGCAGTTGCAAGGCGGCGTCAAAAGCGCGGAGAGCGTTCCGTTCTTGTAAAGACAGAAGAGCAGGGCGATAATAATGGGAAGCCCGCAACCGCTGAAAATATTCGAACAGAAAATACCGTCTTTCGAGCCGAGTATAAGCAATGCGATTAAAATCCAAAGGGTAACGTTACCTTGAGTGCAACAATTCATAAACAAACCTCCTGTGTTTTGCCGCAGGGGATATGTACGTCGCTTTTCAACGAATGGAACGCCTGCGGTTTTATCTTTCTATTACATAATATTCTAAAAAAATTAGTTGTGTGTTTAAAAAATGTAATAAAAATAAGAAAAAAGGCAAGGTTTTACGATTTTTTGCTTTTCATTTTGTTGCGAAAAAAGAAAAAATGCGTTATAATGGTGTATATCCGTTGGGGGATACGCTTTTGCGGTTCTACCAAAACAATCGGATAAATACATTTTTTTGCTACGGGTATCCTAATGATAAGGAACTCGATAGGAGGTTTTTATGGAAAAGAAAAGTTCCAGCTCTCACACCGTTGCTCTGCTCGGTGTAATGGCTGCCGTTTTGGTGGTCGTGTTGTTTATCGAATCGGCGATTTATAAGATTTTTTCTTATACGCCGCCTGCGTTTTTATCTCTCGGTATTTTAATGACGTTGTGCTTATCGTGGGATTTGAAACGTTCGTTTTTATTTTCAATCGTTTTTGGCGCAACGTCGCTGCTTTGCGCGTTGTTTATCGGCAATCCCTATTTCTTAATGCCGTGGATATCCATTTTACCCCGTTTGTTCGTAGGGCCTGCGGCGTACGGTGTGTATACGCTCGTGAAAAAATGCGCGGCAAACTCGGAGAAGAAATTTGTCAATACGACGTTGCCGCTTGCCGTTGGGGCAGGTTGCGGTATTTTGACGAATACGATTTTGGTCATTACCTGTCTGTGCATATTCTTTCCTGCCAGCGCGACGAACGGTTTTTCCGCGGTGGAATGGATTAAAATGTGTATCGGCATCAATTTCCCTATCGAATTGGTATGCGCGGTGATATTGACTCCGATTTTGACGGTGGCGGTTGAAAAAACAGCAAAAAGGTTTTAAGTAAGATGATTATTTGTATTGATATAGGAAACACGAATATAAAATACGCGGTGTATGATAAAGACGAGTTAAAGGTGTCCTTCCGCGTTTCCACCGATTTCAAACGTACGTCCGACGAATACGGCGAACAGATTATCGGTATGTTGGATATCAAGGGAATCAAGGTTGGCGACATTACGGGCGGTATCGTTTCTTCCGTCGTGCCATCGCTTGATTATACCATTGATAAAATGTGTGAAATTTATTTTCATATCGAGCCGTTGCATATCGCGCCTGGTTTAAAATCGGGACTCAACATTCGTTGCGACGACGCGCGCGAAGTGGGGGCGGACAGAATCGTGAATTGCGTTTCCGCTATCGTAGGCTACGGCGAAGGTACGCCTATGATTGTCGTAGATTTCGGCACGGCGACCACCTTTAATATCATCAGTGAAAACAACGAATTTATCGGTGGCGTTATCGCTCCTGGAATCAAAGGCTCGCTTGATTCCCTCGTCAACGGAACGGCGAAATTGCCGCGCGTGGAAATAGAAGCGCCCAAGAGCATTATTGCCAAAAATACCGTAACGAATATGCAAGCAGGGATTGTTTTCGGGTTTGCAGGGCTGGTGGAATATATCGTAAAACGCATTAAAAAAGAATTGAAAGCGCCCGTAGTGAAAACGATAGCAACAGGCGGTTTTTCCAACGTCATTTCCAAAGAAATCGAAGGGATTGACGTGGTGGACAAGTTGCTGACGTTAAAGGGCTTGAAATACCTTTATGATTTGAATGCGAAAGAGGAATAAATAAGGCTGTTTTTATAAAAATGAGGGCAGCAGGTACGCGTTGAATATAAAAATGCAGAAAGAAAAATACTAAAAAACGGCAATAAAGACCGTTGGAGGAGAAAATATGGTTAAAAAAGTAGGCGTAGCGATTTTAGGGCTTGGAGTCGTAGGCGGCGGTACGTATCAGACGTTGGTTGAACATCACGATTTCTATTTGAAAACGCAACGAGTGGATATCACCGTGGAGTCGGTGCTTGACCTGAATTTGGAAAGATTAAAAGCGTTGGGCGTTCCCGACGAATGTATCGCGAAAAGCATTGAAGAAGTGCTTGCAAATCCCAACGTGGATATCGTAATTGAAACGATTGGCGGGATTGGCGTGGCAAAAACGTTTGTAACCGCGGCGCTCCGAGATGGTAAAACCGTCGTTACGTCCAATAAAGAATTGATTTGTAAATACTCGCACGAGTTGGAAAAGATTGCAAAACACAACCGTTGCGGTTTGTATTACGAGGCAAGTTGCGTAGGCGGCGTGCCGATTATCCGAACGCTCCTTGACGGTGTGCAAGCGAACACCATTACGCGTATGATGGGGATTGTAAACGGTACGACCAATTACATTTTGACCAAGATGACCTACGAGGGCGCAAATTATGCCGACGTATTGAAAGAAGCGCAAAAGTTGGGGTATGCAGAGGCAAATCCCACGGCGGACGTGGACGGATTCGATTCGATGTACAAACTGTCTATTTTGTCCTCTATGGCGTTCCATACCAAAATTCCCTATACGAAAATTTTCCGCGAAGGTATCAGCAAAATCGACATTAAGGATATCGAATACGGGAAAGAACTCGGTTACACGTTAAAATTGCTTGCAATCGGTAAAAACGAAGGGAAAGGTATTGAAGTCCGCGTGCATCCTACGTTGATTCCCAACAGCCATCCTTTGGCAAGCGTAAACGATTCGTTTAACGCCGTATATTTGACGGGCGACGCCGTGGACGATATTATGTTGTACGGCAGAGGCGCAGGCGCGTTGCCTACGGCAAGCGCGGTGGTCAGCGACGTGATTTACGCGGCGACCCATTCGGAAATTAAATATTCCACCTTTAAAAACAACGCGACGGCGGATAGCAGTGTGAAATTCATTTCCGATTTCACCAGCGCGTATTATATCCGTTTGAGCGTAGCCGATAAGGCAGGCGTTTTGGCGAAAATCAGCGGTATTTTCGCAAAGTGCGGTATGTCTATCGTCGAAATTGCGCAAAAGGGCAAGAGCGAAGTGATTGCCAACGGCGAATCGCGCGTGCCTTTGGTCGTGATTACGCATAAGACTTCGGAAAACAAAGTAAAGAGCGCGGTTGCAAAAATCAACGCGACGGACATTGCGGACGTAGAGGCAGTCATTCGAGTAGAAGAATAACAGGGAGAGGGGCGAGGTTGTTTCGCCCCTCGTTTTCAAAATGGGAAAGGAGCGATTATGAAAGGTCTAGTGCTGATTAACGCCTATCCAAACGGTGAAAAATTTATCAATCAAGGCGTTCGGATTGCCGAAGAATTAAGAAAACTCGGCGTGGATACGGACGTTTTAAAAAACGGCGAAGTGTGGGCAAAGATAGACGAAAAGGGCAATGCCATTGTAGAATGGGCGAAAAAGTATGCTTTTGTCGTGTATCTCGATAAGGATAAATATTTAGGGAAATTATTGGAACAGGCGGGACTGAGGTTGTACAATTCGGCAAACGCAGTGGAAATTTGCGACGATAAAATGTTGACGTATATATCGCTCGTTCAAAAAAATATTCCGTTGGCAGAAACCATTCCCGCGCCCCTTTGTTATACGCCAAACGTAAAGGCGGACGAAACGTTTTTGCAACGCGTTGAAAAAACGTTGGGATTTCCGTTGGTTGTGAAAAAGAGCTACGGTTCGTTCGGGGTGGGCGTAACGCTCGTGAAAACGAGGGAAGATTTGCAAAAAGTGGCGCAAGAACATTTGTATACGCCACATTTTTATCAACGGTATATCGAAGAATCCCAAGGCAAAGATATCCGCGTAATCGTAATCGGCGGTAAGGCGGTGGCTGCGATGAAACGGATTGCGCAAAAAGGCGAATTTCGTTCCAATATTGAATTGGGCGGCGTAGGCAGAGCGATTTCTTTACGTAAAGAATATCAAGCGGTTGCGGAAAACGCGGCGAAGGCGTTGGGTTTGGATTACTGCGGTGTGGATTTGTTAGAAACCAAAAAAGGACCAATTTTATGTGAAGTAAATTCCAACGCTTTTTTTGAAGGATTGGAAAAAACGACGGGACTAAACGTTGCGAGGGCGTACGCGGAATATATCGCAAAAGATATGCAAAAATCATAAAATAGATTGACAAGGTTTTATAAGGGAAAGGGGAAAAGACGAGTTGAGGAATCAATCGTCTTTTTCGTCATCATAAACGCTCTAATAAAAAAATGACGAAAAATGTTGTATTCGTTAAAAAATATACCGTTTTTCCCTTTAAAATCCTTGCTTTTTTAAGGTTTTTTGTGATACAATAGAATGTAATCAATATTTTTGATAAAGAAACTAATTTTATTCGATTTTTTTGTTTAAAAAGAGGTGTAAAAAATGGAAAGAATTTATAATTTTTCAGCAGGTCCTTCCATGCTTCCGCTTTCGGTTTTGGAAAAGGCGGCGGCGGAAATGGTATGTTATCAAGACAGCGGTATGTCCGTAATGGAAATGAGTCATCGTTCGCCCGTATATGAAAAAATTATCACGGACGCAGAGGCTTTGTTCCGTCAAGTGATGAACATTCCCGACAATTACAAAGTGTTGTTTTTGCAAGGTGGCGCGTCTACGCAGTTTGCGGCTGTGCCGTTGAATTTGCTTTCGGAGAACGGAAAGGCAGATTATATTCTTTCGGGGCAATTTTCTACAAAAGCCTATCAAGAGGCGCAAAAATACGGCGACGTTGTGGCTGTTGCGTCCAGCAAGGACAAAAACTTTGCTTACGTGCCTAAGACGGATAGAAATTCGTTTAGAAAAGACGCTGATTACGTGCATATGTGTTTTAACAATACCATTTACGGCACGAAATTCCCTTACATTCCCAATACGGGCGATATCCCCTTGGTTGCGGATATGTCCTCGTGTATTTTAAGCGAACCCGTAGACGTTTCTCGTTTTGGCGTTATCTACGCCGGCGCGCAGAAAAATATGGCGCCTGCAGGTTTGACCGTGGTCATTATTCGTGAAGATTTGTTGGGAAAAGCTCGAAAAGAAACGCCTACGATGCTCGATTATAAGACGATGGCGGATAACGGCTCGATGTATAACACGCCGCCTTGTTATTGCATTTACGTTGCAAAACTCGTTTACGAATGGATTTTGAGTTTGGGTGGGTTGGAAAAAATGAAACAGCTCAACGAAAAAAAGGCAAAACTTTTGTACGATTATCTCGATGCGCAATCGTATTACGTTGCGCCCGTAGAAAAAGAAAGCCGTTCCATGATGAACGTTACGTTCGTAACTGGCGACGCGGAATTGGATAAAAAATTTGCAGCCGAGGCGTCGGCGCAAGGCTTGAAAAATTTGAAAGGGCATCGTTCGGTGGGCGGTATGCGCGCTTCTATTTACAATGCAATGCCGTATGAAGGGGTGGAAAAATTGGTGGAATTTATGAAAAAATTCGCTGAGGAAAATCCAAAGGCTTGAAAGAGGTAGAAAAATGTTAAAAGTAAAATTGATGAACAAAATTGCAAAAGTAGGCACGGACGTATTGTCGGCGTCGAAATACGAAGTGAGCGCGGATTTGGAAAACGAAGACGCAGTAATGGTACGTTCGGCAGCGTTGCACGATATGCCGTTTTCAAAAAATCTCCGCGCGATTGCAAGATGCGGCGCAGGGGTGAATAATATCCCCGTCGATAAATGCACGCAGGAAGGCGTAGTTGTATTCAATACGCCCGGCGCGAACGCAAACGCCGTAAAAGAATTGGCGATTGCTGCCCTCGTCTTGGCGTCGCGCGATATTATCGGCGGTGTAAAATGGGTGGAAACCTTGGCAGGCGAAACGGACGTTGCAAAGAAAGTAGAAGCTGGGAAATCGGCGTTTGTCGGACACGAATTGGCAGGGAAAACTTTGGGCGTAATCGGTTTGGGGGCAATCGGCGGTATGGTTGCCAACGCAGCAATTTCCTTGGGGATGAACGTAATGGGGTACGACCCGTATATTACGGCAAAAGCGGCTTGGAGTTTAGCTCCTTCCGTCAATCAAGCCTCCGATTATGCGGATATTTTCAAACATTGCGATTATATCACGTTGCACGTTCCCTCAACGCCGCAAACGAAAAATATGATTTGCGAAGATTCGATCTCGCAAATGAAAGACGGCGTACGAATTTTGAATTTGGCGCGCGCAGACCTTGTGAATATCGTCGATTTGAAAAAGGCTTTGGAAAGCAAAAAAGTCGCGGCGTATATCACCGACTTCCCCACGGATGAAACGGCAGGATTCCCGGGTATTATTTCCATTCCTCATTTGGGCGCGTCTACGATTGAATCGGAAGACCATTGCGCGGTGATGGCGGCGCAACAGTTGGACGAATTTTTAACCTGTGGAAATATTCGCAACAGCGTCAATTTCCCCACGGTTGGTATTCCTCGTTCGGACAAACCCCGCGTATGTATTATGAACAAGAACATACCCAATATGCTTTCGCAAATCACGTCGGCGTTCTCTGCGGAAAACATCAATATCGAAAACTTTGCAAACGCGTCTAAGGGCGACGTTGCGTATACGATTGTAGAAACCAACCGCGCGGCGACGAAAGACGTCGTGGAAAAATTGGCAGTTATAAACGGTGTATTTGGCGTAAGAGAATTCCACTAAATCATTTGACGAAAAAAAATAAAACGGAGGTGTGAAAAATGATTACGGTAAAACCTTTCGCGGCGCTTCGTCCGCAGGAAAAATTTGTAAAGGAATGCGCGGCGCTTCCCTACGACGTTATGTCGAGTGAAGAGGCAAGAACCGAAGCGCAAGACAAGCTGTATTCGTTTTTGCATATCGACAAAGCGGAAATCGACCTTGACCGTGGCGTGGATTTATACGACGACAGGGTGTATGAAAAGGCGGCTGAAAATTTGGCTGCATTTGAAAAGCAAGGCGTTTATCAACAGGATAAAGAAAAGAAATTTTATTTTTATCGGGAAGTGATGGACGGGCGCGCGCAAACGGGTATCGTTGGTTGCGCCTCGATAGACGATTATTTAAACGAAAAGATAAAGAAACACGAATTGACACGCGCGGATAAGGAACAAGACCGTATCCGCCACGTGGATACGTGTTCGGCGCAAACGGGTCCGATATTCCTTGCTTATAAAAACAGCGAAAGGTTGGATGCATTGATTGTAAAAGAAACCTCGAAAACGCCCTTGTACGATTTTGTTTCCGACGACGGTGTGCGGCACGTCGTTTGGGCGAGTTCTTCTCCCGAAACGGATAGGGAGATAGAACGGGCGTTTGCGAAATTGGACGCGCTGTATATTGCAGACGGTCATCACCGCGCCGCGTCGGCGGTCAAGGCAGGCTTAAAACGTCGCGAGGCAAAGGGCAACTGCGACGGCAACGAGGAATTTAATTATTTTCTTTCCGTTATTTTTCCTGCAAACAGTTTGAAAATTTTGGATTATAACCGATTGCTTTGCAGCCTCAACGGTATGGACGATAGGGCGTTTTTAAAAGCGGTGCAAGACAATTTGGGCGAAGTGGAAGAATATACGGGCGAGGGCGCGTGTAAACCGCAAGAACGACACCAAATCGGGTTGTTTTTGTCGGGGAAATGGTATAAAGTACGCTTTTACGAGCGTGTATGTAAGGACGAAAAAGTTTCACAAAGATTGGATGCGGCGATTTTACAAAATTATTTGCTTGCGCCCGTATTGGGGGTGCAAGACCCTCGAACGGATAAACGAATCGATTTTGTCGGTGGGATTCGCGGGTTAAAATATTTGGAAGAACGTTGTAAAAAGGACGCGGTGGCGGCGATTGCAATGTATCCCACTTCTTTGACGGAATTGATGGACGTTGCGGACGCAGGTGAAATTATGCCTCCCAAATCCACTTGGTTCGAGCCGAAATTGAGAAGCGGCATTTTTATTCATAAAATTTAAGGAGGGCGGTATGTCCGAAACGATTTTAAAGGAAGAGGAAAAAATAGCGTTCGCGTTGCGGGCGCTGTATCAAAAATACGGCTATCTTTCCTATAAAATGAGCAAGTTTGAAGAATACGACTTGTACGTGGAAAACAAAGATTTTCTTGTGGGCGACGGCGTTATTACGTTTAACGATACCAACGGTAAATTGTTGGCGTTAAAGCCCGACGTTACGCTGTCGATTATCAAAAACGACGCGGACAACGGCGGGAAAAGAAAGGTTTGTTACAACGAAAACGTCTACCGTATTTCCGAAACGACGGGGCATTTTAAAGAAATTATGCAAACGGGTTTGGAATGTATCGGGGATATTGATTTATACGACGAATTTGAAACCGTGTATCTTGCCGCAAAGAGCTTGGATGCAATTTCCAAAAAGTTCGTTTTGGATATATCGCATTTGGGGATTGTATCCGCCGTTTTAAAACGTATGGATTTGGGTGAAAAATTTTCAAAAACGGCAATGCAGAAAATAGCGGAAAAGAACTTGCACGAATTGGACGCTCTTTGCGAAAAATACGGGGTAAAAGAATCGGATAAAAATACGTTAAAGCAGATTGTCAGCACGTACGGAACGCCCGAAACCGTATTGAAAAAATTAAACGAAGTATGCGCTTTTTCCGAAGAAAAAGAAGCTCTTTCCCAGCTTGAAAATTTGTGGCAACTGTTAAAAACGACGGAATACGCTGACAATATCCGTATGGATTTTTCCGTTGTCAACGATATGAATTATTATGACGATATTGTTTTCAAAGGCTTTGTTTCAGGCATAGGCGAGGGCGTGCTTTCGGGTGGCAGATACGATAAATTGTTGTCCAAAATGGGCAGAAGATCGGGCGGAATCGGGTTTGCGGTGTATCTTGATTTATTGGAAAATTTTGGCTTGAAAAAACGCGCGACGGACGTGGACGTGTTGGTATTGTACGACGATTCGACGGAGATCAAAACGTTAATTTCAAAGGTTGCCACCTTGGTCAAAGAAGGCAAGAGTGTCAGCGCGCAAAAGACGAAAACCGCGGTACGATTTATAGAACTTTGCGATTTGACGGGAGGTAAAAAATGATAAATATTGCGCTCCCCAAAGGCAGGTTGGGTGAAAAGATATACGACATTTTTGAAAAGGCGGGCTACGAATGTCCGTCGATTAAGGAAAACAACCGAAAGTTGATTTTTGAAAATGCGGAAAAAGGAATTCGGTATTTTTGGGTGAAACCCTCGGACGTGTCCATTTACGTAGAACGCGGCGCGGCGGACGTTGGGGTGTGCGGCAAAGATATTTTGGCAGAATATTCTCCCAGCGTATACGAATTGCTGGATTTGAAAAAAGGCGTTTGTCGTATGGCGGTTGCGGCGAAAAAGGATTTTTACGACGACGGGCAAACAACGCTGAGAGTAGCGACGAAATTCGTGAACTGCGCCAAATCGTATTATGCGTCCAAATGTCGGGATATCGATATTATTAAATTGAATGGGTCGATTGAAATTGCGCCGATTTTAGGGCTTTCGGACGTCATTGTGGATATAGTGGAAACGGGTACTACGCTGAAAGAAAACGATTTGGAAGTAAAGGAAGAAATATTTCCTATCAGCGCGAGGTTGATTGTAAACAAGGCAAGTTTTAAATTCAAAACGGCGGAAATAGAAACGCTGACGGAGAAAGTGAAAAATTTGTTGGATTGACGGGATTGGTTAAAAAGATATGATAAAAATATATAAATGCGGCGAAGTTTCCGCAGAAGAAATTTTTGCGAGAAACAATCCGACGGCGAGCGTCGAAGGCGTCGTTGCCGAGATTATCGCCAAAGTAATCAAAGATAAAGACGCGGCGTTAAGAATGTATGCGGAAAAATTTGACGGCGTAACGTTGGATTCGTTGGAGGTTACCCAAGACGAACTCAACCGAGCATACGAAAGCGTAGACAAAGAATTTATTGCCGTATTGGAAGAGGCTGCGGAAAACATTCGGTTGTTCCATTCCAAACAAAAACGGGACGGGTTTGTCATAGAAAAGACAAACGGCGTTATCGTCGGACAAAAAATTACGGCGGTGGATCGCGCGGGATTATACGTGCCTGGCGGTACGGCGGCGTATCCGTCTACGGTGTTAATGGACGCAATCCCTGCAAAAATCGCTGGGGTAAAAGAAATCGTTATGGTAACGCCTCCTGCAAAAGACGGCGGCGTAAATCCCAACATTTTGGCGGCGGCAAAAGTGGCAGGCGTGGATAGAATATTTAAAGTCGGCGGCGCGCAGGCAATCGCCGCGCTTGCATACGGTACGGAAAGTATTCCTAAGGTAGACAAAATCGTAGGGCCGGGGAATGCGTACGTAGCCGAGGCGAAAAAGCAGGTGTTTGGCAGGGTGTCGATTGATATGATCGCAGGACCGAGCGAAATCCTCGTCGTGGCAGACGCGACCAACGACCCTAAACACATAGCGGCGGATTTGTTGTCGCAGGCAGAACACGATAAAATGGCGAGCGCGGTACTCGTAACCGACAGCGAAAAATTTGCAATGGCGGTGTCCGAAGAGCTCGAAAAACAAATTCCGCAATTATTGAGAAAGGACATAGCGAGAAAATCTATAGACGACAATGGAAAAATTATCGTTGCGGAAACGTTGTTGTCGGCGATAGAAATTGCAAACGAAATCGCGCCTGAGCATTTGGAACTTTGCGTGGAAAATCCGTTTGAATATTTGGACAAAGTAAAACACGCAGGCTCGATTTTTATGGGAAAATATTGTCCTGAGGCTGTGGGAGATTATTTTGCAGGCCCTAACCACACGTTGCCGACCAGCGGCACGGCGAAATTCTCTTCCGCGCTTTCCGTGGACGATTTTGTGAAAAAATCGCAATACGTATATTACACGAAAGAGGCATTGGAAGAAGTGAACGAAAAAATTGCGTTGTTTGCGAATAAAGAAGGCTTGCAAGCGCACGCAAAGAGCGCGACCATCCGTTTTGAAAAGTAAAAGGGAATTGATATGAGCAGATTTTTTTCAGATAAATACGCGGCGTTAACGCCCTACGTACCGGGCGAACAACCCAAAAATCAGCAATATATAAAACTGAACACAAACGAATTTCCCTTTGCGCCTCCGCAAGCGGTGGTGGACGGGGCGAAAACGGAGGCAGGGAAATTGCAACTGTATTCCGACCCCGAATGTACGCAGTTTATCGAAAAAGCAGCGCAGGTTTGGGGGGTAAAAAAGACGCAAATTTTGGCTACAAACGGTTCGGACGAGATTTTGAACTTTGCATTTATGGCGTTTTGCGATAAAAATCACCCGATTGCGTTTCCCGATATTTCTTACGGATTTTATTCGGTTTTTGCCGAGTTAAACGGCGTACCGTATGAAAAAATTCCTTTAAAAGCCGATTTTTCGGTGGATTATCGCGATTATATCGGGATAGGGAAAAATATCGTAATCGCAAATCCCAACGCGCCGACGGGGCTTGCGCTGTCTAGGGCGCAGGTGGAAGAAATTGTGAAATCCAATCCCGACAACGCGGTGATTATCGACGAGGCTTACGTGGATTTCGGGGGAGAGAGTTGCGTGCCGTTGGTGGAAAAATACGACAATTTGTTGATTACGCAAACCTTTTCCAAATCCCGTGGGTTGGCTGGCGCAAGGTTGGGGTTAGGGATTGCCTGTGAGGGCTTGATTGCCGATTTGAATACGATAAAATATTCGACCAATCCCTACAACGTCAACCGAATGACCATGGCTGCAGGATACGCCGCGCTTTGCGAAAACGAATATTATAAAACCAAATGCGCTGAAATTTGTAAAACGCGCGAAGATACTTCAAACGCCTTGAAAGAAATGGGCTTTGAAGTGCTGGATTCCAAAACCAATTTCTTGTTTGCGCAGACGGATAAAATTTCAGGCAAAGCATTGTATGAAAAATTGAAAGAAAACGGGATTTTGATACGCCATTTCAACGGTGGCAGAATTGATAATTTCAACCGCATCACAATCGGCACGAAAGAACAAATGGACGTCTTTTTGAAAAAAACGGCGGAAATTTTAAAGGAGAAAGAGTGAGATGAAGAAAAAGTTGAACGGAATCGTATGGGGCGTTTTGCTCGTAATCGTAGGTGTGTTGCTTGCTTTGGATTCGCTGAATATCGTCGGCAACGTCGATTTGTTTTTCGACGGGTGGTGGACGGTGTTTATTATCGTGCCTTGTGCTGTGGGATTGTTTACCGAACGGGATAAGAAAGGCAACCTTATCGGGTTGCTCGTCGGCGTAGGGCTTTTGCTCGCGTGTCAAGACGTGTTTGATTTTGATTTGTTGTGGAAATTATTCGTTCCCCTTCTCATAATCGTATTTGGCGGAAGTATTCTTATAAAGAGTTTTAAAAACAATGAAACGGTAAAAATCATAAAAGAGATAAAGAGCAACGAAACGGGCGCGCGTTCGGTTTGCGCGGTGTTTGGGGGCGCAGACGTACGCCCTGAAAACGAAGAATTTAACGGAGCGGAGTTGACCGCTGTATTTGGCGGCGTGGATTGCGATTTACGAAACGCAGTGATTGAAAAAGATTGCGTAATTGAAGCGACGGCGATTTTTGGCGGTGTGGATATTTTGTTGCCCAAAAACGTAAACGTAAAAACCAATTCCAATTCGCTGTTCGGCGGCGTGTCGGATAAGCAAAGACAAAACAGCGAAGAAAATACGATTACCGTATATATCAACGGAACGGCGGTGTTTGGAGGCATAGAAATCAAATGACGGCTTGGCAAAAAACGGTGAAATATCTTGCCCTTGGTTTGGCTGCGTTGCTTTCCGTTTGTATTATCGTAGGGATAGTAAAAGCCGTTTCCTATTTGGTGCGAGGCGACGGAGTTTTGGACGAAATGCAAACGCATACGATAGAAAACGCTGAAGAAATTCTTTCCCTCGACATCGAAGTGTCCGCGGCGGAATTGACAGTAAAAACGGGCGAAACGTTTGCGTTGGAAAGCAATTTGAAATACCTTACGGTGCAAACCCGACAAAATACGTTGATAATAGAGGAAGAGAATAACCATTTTAAAATCAGCGGTAAAAAAACGCCAAAAGTGGCTTTGGTCATTCCCAAAGGCAAACAATTTACTAGGGTGGAAATTGAAACGGGCGCAGGGACGTTTGAAATGGAGGAAATCTATGCGCAACAGCTGCGTTTTTCCTTTGGCGCAGGCGCTGTGCATATCGACGATATGACGGCGATACAAACGGCGGACATTGAGGGCGGTGTTGGTGAAATCCAAATCAAACACGCTCTTTTGCACAATCTCGATTTTGATATGGGCGTTGGAAAAATGACTTTGACGGCAATATTAACAGGAAACAGTCGGCTGGAATGTGGCGTTGGTGAAACCAACGTAACGCTGATAGGAAGTAAAGAAGATTATACCGTAAAAACCGAAAAAGGAATTGGCGACGTATGGATTGACGGGGCGAAAGCGGAAAACAACGCTGTGTACGGTGGCGGAAACAATAACGTTGAGATTTCGGGCGGGGTTGGCAGGATATCGATAGAATTTAAGGAGAAAGACGTATGAGAACGAGCGAGATAAAACGTACTACAGGCGAAACGGATATCGCGTTGACGTTGAATTTGGACGGCAAAGGTGTTTCTAATATCGACAGCGGCGTAGGTTTTTTAAACCATATGTTGACGTTGTTTGCAAAACATTCGGGGTTTGACCTTAGCGTTTTTTGCAAAGGGGACGTTGAAGTGGATTATCATCATACGACGGAGGATATCGGGATTGCGCTGGGGACGGCTTTTTTAAAGGCGCTCGGCCATAAAAAGGGCATTACGCGCTATGGCGATATCGTATTGCCTATGGACGAAACCCTGATTATGGCGGCGGTGGATATTTCGGGCAGAGATTATCTCGCTATGAATTTGAATATTTCCGCTGACAAAGTAGGCGATTTCGACACCGAACTTTGCGAAGAATTTTTCGTGGCGTTTACGAGAGAGGCAAAGCTCACGTTGCACGTAACGCAACTCGCAGGGAAAAACGCGCATCATATCATTGAAGGCGTGTTCAAAGCGGTGGCGCGCGTATTGGGCAAGGCGGCGGCGATTGACGAAAAGAGAAAGGACGAAGTGCCGTCTACGAAAGGAGTTTTATAATGATAGCAATCGTGGATTACGGCGTTGGAAATTTGTTTTCGTTACATTCCTCTTTGAAAAAAGTGGGCTGCGAAACGGTGGTTACGTCGGATAAAAAAACGATAGAGAACGCAGAAAAAATTATATTGCCAGGCGTTGGCGCGTTTGAGGACGCAGCGAAAAAATTACGCGATTCGGGCTTGGACGCAGTTGTAAAAGCCGAAGTAAAAAAAGGCAAATATCTTATGGGCATATGTTTGGGTATGCAAATGTTGTTTGAAAAGAGCTTTGAATACGGCGAACATCAAGGCTTGGGGCTTTTGAAAGGTAACGTCGTGCCAATGAAAGGGTATATTGACAAGGATTTGAAAATTCCACATATCGGTTGGAATAAATTGCATTTTGAAAAACCGCATTTTTTATTTAAGTATTGTAAAGAGAGTGATTTCGTATATTTCGTACATTCGTATTTTGCAACCGATTGCAAAGAAAGCGTAATCGCAACGACGGAATACGGTAAAATGCTGACGGCGGCGGTGGGCAAAGACAACGTTTTGGGCTGTCAGTTTCACCCTGAAAAAAGCGGCGACGTGGGATTAAACATTTTACGGGCGTTTTGCGAGGCGTAAATACGGCGAAAGAAAGGACAAGAGAAGATGAATATTTTTCCTGCAATAGATTTATACGGAGGTAAGGCGGTACGGCTATATAAGGGCGATTACGCTCAAATGACCGTATACAACGACAATCCGCTTTCCGTGGCGAAAGATTTTGAAAATCAAGGCGCAAAATATATTCACGTAGTGGATTTAGAGGGCGCAAAAACGGGTGAGCCCGCGCATTTGGATATTGTAACGCAGATTGTGGAAAATACCGATTTGTTTTTGGAAATCGGTGGCGGAATACGGAATATGGCGACGGTGGAGGCGTATCTTTCGCGTGGCGCGAATCGCGTAATTTTAGGCACGGCGGCGGTAACGGACGAAACGTTTTTAAAAGAGGCTCTTGAAAAATACGGGAATAAAATTGCCGTTGGCGCGGACATTGCCGATGGAAGAATTGCGATCAAAGGTTGGGTGGAAAAATCCCGATATACCGTCGAAGAATTTTTTGAAAACATGCAGGCTTTGGGCGTAAAAACGGTGATTTGTACAGACATTTCCAAAGACGGAGCTATGAAAGGCGCAAACTTGTCGCTGTATAAAACGTTGGGTGAAAAATATTCGCTTAATATCATTGCGTCAGGTGGGGTATCGTCTATGGACGACGTACTTTCGCTGTCGAAAATGGGCTTGTACGGCGCGATTATCGGCAAGGCGTATTATATCGGCGCAATCGATTTAAAACGGGCAATCGAGGTGGCAAAATGATTACGAAACGTATTATTCCCTGTTTGGACGTAAAGGACGGGAAAGTGGTGAAAGGCGTCAATTTTGCAGGACTTCGCGACGTAGCCTCGCCTGTGGATTTGGCGAAATTCTATTCGGACAATGGCGCGGACGAGTTGGTGTTTTACGACATCACAGCCTCGGCGGAGGGGCGCGCTTTATTTACCGATATTTTACGCGAAACGGCAAGCAGCGTTTTTATTCCGCTTACGGTTGGCGGCGGCATTCGCACGACGGACGATTTTGAACGGGTGCTGGCTTGTGGGGCGGATAAAGTGAGCGTCAATTCAGGCGCGATTGCGAATCGGGATTTGATTGGCGAGGCGGCAAAAAAATACGGCGACCAATGCGTCGTTATTTCTGCGGATATCAAGCGTGTAAACGGCGCGTTTCACGTGTTTGCAAAAGGCGGACGGGAAGATACGGGCATGGAAGCAATCGAATGGATAAAGCGTTGCGTAGGCGAGGGCGCAGGCGAAGTGGTGGTCAATTCTATGGACACCGACGGGGTAAAAAAGGGCTTTGATATCGAACTTTTGAAATTGGTTTGCAAAGCCGTAGACGTACCCGTAATCGCCTCGGGCGGCGCAGGAAGTCAGGCGGATTTCGTTACGTTGTTTCAAGAAATCTCAACGATTGACGCAGGGTTGGCGGCGTCCGTGTTCCATTTTGGCGAAATTGCCATTCCCGATTTGAAAAACACGTTAAAGAAAAATAATATTAACGTACGTTTATAAAGGTTTTGATGAAAAGGAGCAAGATATGATTAAGATAGAAGAATTGAAATTTGACGAAAACGGCTTGATTCCCGCAATCGTAGTGGATGCAATTAGCAAAGAAACGCTTACGCTTGCCTATATGAACAAAGAGAGTTTGGAGATTACTCTGCGTGAAAAACGCACTTGTTTTTGGAGCAGAAGTCGTAAGGAATTGTGGAGAAAAGGGGAAACGAGCGGTAACGTGCAACACGTCGTTTCCATAACGGCGGATTGCGATAAGGACGCGTTGATAATCAAGGTGGAAAAGGACGGACCTGCATGTCATACGGGCGCAGAGAGTTGTTTTTTCAATACGTTATTTATTAACGAAGAAAAATCGGAATTCAGCCTGAAAGGATTGTACGAATTGTTGCTTGGCAGAAAGGAAACCCGTCCCGAGGGGTCGTACACCACCTATCTTTTTGAAAAGGGCGTGGATAAAATTTTAAAGAAAGTCGGGGAAGAATGTACCGAAGTAATTATTGCAGGCAAAGCGGACGATAAAAAGGAAACTGTTTACAAAATTGCCGACCTTGCTTATCACGTTATGGTGTTGATGGCACAGATGGGCATTACGGTTGAAGAAGTGCAGAGCGAACTTGCTTCTCGCCACGTAATCGATCATAAAGTAAAGCAGGAAAAAATGACGAAATAATAAAAAATGATAAAACGCCTTGAACCGTGTGTTCAAGGCGTTTTATCACTAAAAATTTTTATAGATCGAAGAATCAAAGGAACGCAGCAAAAACGATTAGGATTGTCGTCTTGCCAAAATTTTCCCCGTTTCGGCGTTGATAAGAAAGGCGTGGATATGCGATTCTCTGTCGATAACGCCTACGTAATAATAGGGGGAATCTTCATAGATCAAACGTATGTAAATTTCTCCTGCAAATCCATATTTATCGGTGAGAGAAGAAAACAGTTCGCTTTCCGCCGTTTGCAAATTTTTTAATACGGTTTTAGGACTGAGGGTGGCAGAAGTTAAAACAGAAGTTGCGGTTAACGTTATTTTTTCTTCGGAGGATTGGATACGACATTCGATAGAAGAAAGCTGCGAAACGTCCAACGTACAGGAAAAATAATACTCCGCTTTTACGTTGTCAAAGGACAGTTCACCGCCGTAATCCCGCCCGTTTACCGTAAAGAAAAGGGAGTATTCTTGATTGCCCGACGGCGCGGTTAAATACACTTCGGTCAGGGTAGAAACCTCTTTTTTGATTCCGTCGGTAACGTAAGGCGTTTCTTTGTTTACGGCGTAAATGCGCAAGGAAAAATCGTCTGATTCCGCTAAAAAAATATTGCTACGCAGTTCGGATACGTAATCGAAATAGTTTGTTTTCTTTTTACAGGCGGCAAAGCTGAAAAACAACGCGAATGACAACAACAAAACGACGGTTTTGAAAAACGTCTTTTTCGGGCGTGAAAAACTTGAAGAAAAGGGTTGAAAAGTTTTCATAGTTACATTATATTAAAAAAAGGTGTAAAACATACCCAATAAATTTGCTTTATACAGTTGATTTTTTGTTTTGAATGTGGTAAAATAATATAAATATAGTGGGAGGAAAGAAAGTATGACGCTGGACAAAGTGATTGCAAGAGCGGTTTTAAGCACTTTGATTGCGATTTTCACGCTGTTCGCGTTTATGTTTGCGTCGCTTTGCTTGGTTTACCCTTCCACAATGATGCAAATTACCCAAAATATGGGAATGGACAGCGCAAGTATCAAATACGCCCGTCGCGCGTACGATAGGACGGGAGATATTTATTATATTGCCAAGGCAACGCATACGGCAATCGCTGTGAAAGATTATAAAAAAATCGTATCTTGCGGCAATCAGTTGATTGCAGATGACGAATTTGAATTGTTCTGCGAAGAAAAGGACGTGGAAATGTCCGCGGAGAAAAAGGATTATTCGTACGAACAGCAAGTATACGGCATGATTTGCGTATCGGAATATAAGTTGGGAAAAAAGGCGGAGGCGGTTGCGCGCGCTTTTGAATTGTTAAATGGTGAATTTCCGCGTTTAAATGCAGTGGTAGCGTTGTTGTTTTCGATTGAAAATGACGACGAATGGACGTATGCGGAGATAAAGGGTAAAATGGGGCAAATAGACGTTGAAAACTTGTCGGAAAAAGATAAGGCGTATTTTGACGAAATATTGGCTTTGATAGGATAAGGAAATGGATGAGCGTTCTTTTTTGAAAAAAGAGTGCAATCCATTTACGTTTTATTTAGAGGAAATCAATTAACTTTTTTATATACAAGGAGAAAAAACTATGAGCAGTAAAATAGTGAAAGAAGGATTGACTTTTGATGACGTACTTTTGATTCCGCAGGCGTCGGAAGTATTGCCCAACGACGTTTCCTTAAAAACGCAGTTGACGGAAAAAATCAAATTAAACCTTCCTCTTATGAGCGCGGCTATGGATACCGTTACGGAAAGCCGTATGGCGATTGCAATGGCGCGAGAGGGTGGTATTGGTATCATTCATAAAAATATGTCGATTGAAGAACAGGCGTCGCACATCGATAAGGTAAAACGTAGCGAACACGGCGTTATTACCGATCCGTTTTTCCTAGCTCCCAACAACCTTGTAAAAGACGCGGTGGCGTTGATGGAAAAATACCGTATCAGCGGTGTACCCATTACGAAAGACGGAAAGTTGGTGGGGATTCTTACCAATAGAGATTTGAGATTTGAGAGCGATTACGAACAGCCCATTTCCAATATTATGACGAAAGAGGGGTTGGTTACCGCGCCTGTCGGAACTTCTTTAGCCGAAGCGCAAAAGATTTTAGGTAAACACAGAATCGAAAAATTGCCTATCGTGGACGACGAGGGCTATTTGAAAGGTTTGATTACCATTAAAGATATTGAAAAATCCATTCAATATCCCAACTCGGCGCGCGACGAAAACGGCAGATTGCTCGTTGGCGGCGCGGTGGGCGTTGCAGGCGGTACGATGGAACGTATTGCGGCGTTGATTGAGGCGCGCGCAGACGTGATTGCAATCGATACGGCGCACGGACATTCCGCAGGCGTTTTAAAGAGAGTGGAAGAAATCCGCGCGAAATTCCCGAATATTACTTTGATTGCAGGAAATGTAGCGACTGCGGCGGCGACGGAGGCGTTGATTAAATCGGGCGCAGACGTTGTAAAAGTGGGTATCGGCCCTGGCTCGATTTGTACGACGCGCGTGGTTGCAGGTATTGGCGTACCTCAGTTGACTGCGGTTATGGATTGCGCGGAAATGGCGGACAAACTCGGTAAACGCGTAATTGCAGACGGCGGTATTAAATACAGCGGCGATATCGTAAAAGCCTTGGCTGCCGGCGCAAGCGCGGTTATGGTTGGGTCTTTGCTTGCAGGTACTTTGGAAAGTCCTGGTGAAGTGGAATTGTACCAAGGCAGAAGTTATAAAGTATATAGAGGTATGGGTTCGCTTGGCGCAATGGCGGCGGGCAGTAGCGATAGATATTTCCAAGAAGGCACGAGAAAATTCGTACCCGAAGGCGTGGAAGGCAGAGTGCCTTATCGTGGCAGCGTAGCAGACGTTATCTACCAAATGAAAGGCGGTTTGCGTTCGGGTATGGGATATTGTGGTAAAGCGACGGTAGAGGCTTTGCGTACCAATTCCGAATTTGTACGTATTACCAACGCGAGTTTGATTGAAAGCCATCCTCACGATATTTCCATCAGCAAAGAAGCGCCCAACTATACGCAACACTAAGTTGGAAGAAAAGAAAAAAGAGGATTGTGTATGAATATAGTATGTTTGGATTTGGAAGGCGTATTGGTGCCGGAAATTTGGATTGCGTTCGCTGAGGCGAGTGGGATTCCACAACTGAAACGCACGACGCGCGACGAACCCGATTATGATAAATTGATGCGTTGGCGATTGGGGATTTTAAAAGAACATAATTTGGGCTTGAACGAAATCAAGGCAATCATTGAAAAAATTGACCCGATGCCTGGCGCGAAAGAATTTTTAGACGAGTTGAGAAGTTTGACGCAAGTGATGATTATCAGCGATACGTTTACGCAATTCGGCGCGCCACTTATGAAAAAATTGGGATATCCCACGTTGCTTTGCAACACGTTGGAAGTGGCTGAAAACGGCGAGATTACGGGCTTTAAAATGCGTATTGAAAATTCAAAATATACGACGGTGAAGGCGTTGCAGTCGATAGGATATGAAACGATAGCGGCTGGGGACAGTTATAACGATTTGGGTATGATTAGGGCAAGTAAGGCGGGATTTTTGTTTCGGTCTACGGACAAAATAAAAGCGGACAATCCCGATTTACCTGCGTACGAAACGTACGACGAACTGTTGACGGCTATTAAAAAAGTTTTATAAAGAAAAAAGGAGAAAAAATAAATGGAAAACAATGTACGTCCCGAAACGATGGCTCGTATCAATACAAAAGAACTTGCGGATAAATTTATTGCAGAACAAGTAGCGGAAATTTGCGCGCAGGTAGGCAATAAAAAAGTTTTGCTCGCGCTGTCGGGCGGTGTGGATTCGTCGGTAGTTGCGGCGCTTTTGATTAAGGCGATAGGCAAACAACTGGTTTGCGTACACGTAAATCACGGTTTGTTGCGTAAAGGCGAACCTGAACAAGTGGTGGAAGTATTCCGCAATCAAATGGACGCAAACTTGGTTTACGTTGACGCGGTGGATCGGTTCTTGGGGAAACTCAAAGACGTGGAAGAACCCGAAAAGAAACGTAAAATTATCGGCGCAGAATTTATTCGCGTGTTTGAAGAAGAGGCAAGAAAACAAGAAGGAATCGAATTTTTGGCGCAGGGTACGATTTATCCCGATATTATCGAAAGCGACGGGGTAAAGGCGCACCATAACGTAGGCGGTTTGCCCGAAGATATGCAATTCGAGCTGGTTGAGCCGTTGAAGTTCTTGTATAAAGACGAAGTTCGTATGGTTGGCAGCGCGTTGGGATTGCCCGACGGTATGGTATACCGTCAACCGTTCCCCGGTCCTGGGTTGGGGGTACGTTGTCTTGGCGCGATTACGCGCGATAGATTGGAGGCGGTTCGTGAATCGGACGCTATTTTGCGCGAGGAATTTAAAAATGCGGGCTTAGAAGGAAAAGTTTGGCAGTATTTCACGGCAGTTCCTGATTTTAGATCGGTTGGCGTAAAAGACGGAAAGCGCACGTACGCGTATCCCGTCATTATCCGCGCGGTGAATACGGTGGACGCAATGAGCGCAACGATTGAAGAAATTCCGTACGAATTGTTGAAGAAGATTACGGCGCGTATCACTACGGAAGTGGAAAACGTAAACCGCGTTTTGTACGATTTAACGCCGAAACCTAGCGGAACGATTGAGTGGGAATAAAAAAGAATCATAAAGCATGAAAAAATGTTATTGGGGCTTGCAATTATTTTAGTTGCAATAGCAATCGAAGTTTCCGTAGAGGGAAGTTGGGCTTATGTAACATGGGGCATTGCCGCAATCGGTATGATAATTACAATTTTGGGCTTTATAGATAAAGAAAATAAATAATCTTAAAAAATCGCCTAGCGTTGACAAAACGTTGGGCGATTTTCATATAGTATAATATAAGGCTTTTGTCTTAAATACACAAGAGGTTTTTGAAATACTATGTGGAATATTTGTAATTCTAACTTTGCGTTTGGACGTTGCGGTGGCTACAGCGGTTGTTCTTCCTCTGCCAATTACGGCTACAATTACGGTTGCAGTAACGGATTGTTTTCGTTGAGCGGACAGCGCGTATGTCGCGACGCTTGCGGTAATCTTCGTATTCAAAACGGTTGTTGCAATAGTTGCCATTCGTGCAATAGCTGTCATTGTTGCAATTCGTGTCATTGCGGTTGCAGCTGTTGCGGCTCGAATGGTTCGAACGGCTCGAACAGCGGCACGAGTGGAAACACTACGGGCAACGGAAGCGGTGGATTTACTTGCGTAACGTTTTGCGGGAATTCGACGAATAGCACGGCGCAAACGACTTCGACGACTTCGGACGTTTGGGATGCGTATTATTCGCGGCAATACGGATTGAATTCGAGAAGTGGCAGACGTTCTTGTTGCGGTTGCAATTACGGCTGTACCAATTAACGACAAAAAGCGACGGAGAAATCCGTCGCTTCGATTTTTATATACGGAATGAAATACACGAAAAAAGTACATACTTAAAAAATGGATACGTTGAAAAAAATCTATCGTTTTTTTAAGGAAAAATACGAACTAGTTTCATTAAAAAAATATACCACGATTGCAGGAACGTTGGTGTTTTTTTTCATTATGTCCATTATGCCTCTTTCCTTTTGGTTGAGTCTATTGATTGGGAAATTGCCGATTGATTTGGAACAAGTTTTAGGGCTTTCCGTATTCGAGTCGGTAAAAAATATCTTATTGTACGTTCAAAAGGAGGCGACGAACGCCACGGCAAGCGTTTCTTTCTTTCTCGTTATTACCACGCTGTATTCTTCTACAAATCTGTTTTATCAAATGCGCCGAAGCGGAGAAATTATCTACGAATTTAAACGGCGTAAACGAGGGGTTAACGTACGTTTGGGCGCGTTGTTGCTCGTATTTATTGTAATGATAATCGTCGTGTTATTTTTGTTGTTGTTTGCGTTGGGTTCGTTTTTGTTTTCACAAATTTTCTCAGGCGCTTGGGCGATTGTTGCGGAATACGCTTTGCTTGCGACGGTGTCTTTTTTATTGGTGTTGTTATTAAATACGTACGTCTGCCCATACAAAACCTCAATTCGTCGGTTTTTACCCGGTACTGTTTTGACAATTTGTCTTTGGGCGCTTGCCATCGTGGGATTTTCGGTGTATATCCGTTTTGGAAACGTCCGTCGATTGTACGGCGCGTTGAGCGTGATAATCGTCTTTTTATTGTGGTTGTACGTTTTGACGACTTGTTTTATTATAGGCGTGATTTTCAACAGCGAATCCATTACGGAAGAAAGAAAAAAAGAACGAAAAAGAAAACGGGATAAAAATCTTGAACGGGCGCATACTAAACGTATGAAAACCGTAATAAAAAGTTCTTTGTTGGCAGGCGTACTCACTTTGTTTTTTCTGTTTCCCAATTTAAAAAGCGGAAAATTGACGGATATAACAAAACCCTATCTTGGCGAATATGAATGTAAGCAAGCGCTCTTGGGCGAAGAGGATTGTTTGAAACGTTTTGACAATATCGTTTTAGAATTAAAGCCGAAAAACGAATACGCGCTTTCGTATAAAGAGGACGGCGGAAAAAAACGAACGGTAGAGGGGCAGTACGAATACGACGACGAAAAGGGAATTTTAACGTTGAAATCAGAGAACGGGCAATGTTTTAAACGCTCGTTTCCCTTGAAAGACGGAATATTATATATCACTTTGCGGATAGGCGAGAAAACGTTGTCAATGCAATTTGAAAAGAAATAAAGGTAAAGAAAAGTCGGTAAATCGCCGATTTTTTTCTTTTTTCGATAAAAAAATAAACAAATGTTCGTAAAAATTGTTGCAAAAGAAAAAAAGATATGATACAATAGAAACAAGATGAAAACGGTGTTGACCTCTGATCAGGAGAATGCGAAAAATTTAATAAACGAATGGTTTTTTAATACGGACGATCAGGTGTTCGTGTTGTCAGGATATGCAGGTACGGGAAAGACGTTTTTAATCGATTACGTGGTGAGGGAAGTATTAAGGCTGAAAATCGGGACGGAGGCGGTGTTTGTTTCTCCGACGGGCAAAGCCGCGGCGAATTTGGTGCGAAACGGCACGGTTGCAGGTACGGTGCACAGCTTGATTTACGTGCGCGACGATGAAGAATTTGACGTGGACGAAAATGGGGAAATTATCGAACGGAAAGAACTTAGTTTTATCAAACGTCAAAAAATTGACGAAAAAATAAAATTGATTATTATCGACGAAGCGTCTATGATTAACGAAACGGTGCTGATAGATTTGCTCAGTTTCAACGTAAAATGCCTTTTTTGCGGCGACGGAGCGCAGTTGCCGCCTGTGAACGGAACTTGCCCGTTGCTCGTCAATCCGCATTATACAATGAGAGAAATCGTCAGGCAAGCGGCGGACAATCCCATTATTCAGGTGGCGACGATGGCGCGCGAAGGACAGCCCATTCCCTATGGAAATTACGGCGATAAAGTTTGCGTGATACGAAAAGATGCGCTGACGAAAGCCGAGCGAAAACGCTTGTTTTTAAAAGCGGACCAAATCCTTTGCGGTAGGAACAAAACGCGCGTTGCGTTGAATGAGGAAATTCGGGAATATAAAGGAATTGAAAAGGACCAACTCTTGCCCACGGAGGGTGAAAAACTCATTTGTACGCTCAACGATTGGGAAAAGCCGTTGGATAAGGGAGAACAGTTTTATCTGGTGAACGGCATTATCGGCACGGCAAGGGAAATACAAGAAAGTTTTGACGATTTGGCGTCTATGTATTTTCAAGCGGATTTTATGGAGAACGAAGTGAAAGTGCCGTTTGATACGGGGATTTTTACCAATGGAAAATACCGTCATTTGTATGGCGAACGGGCGATAACGCTTGCGAACGGCGCGGTGGTACACGAGGGGAATTTTGCGCTTTTACACCAATTTAAAGCGGTGGCGGAAGAACCCATTTGCCGTTTTGAATTTGCCTATGCCGTAACCTGCCACAAGGCGCAAGGGTCGGAATTTGATTTTGTAATCGTTTTTGACGAATCGTGGGCGTTTGGCGAGGAAAAATCACGTTGGTTGTATACGGCAATCACGCGCGCGAGAGAAAAATTGTTGATAATACGCTGAAACGGGAGAAAAATATGCCAAAAGAATTGCAACGCTTTCAACAAATCGAACGTTCGATTATTACGACGTATCGCAAAACCATTTGGTCGCCGTTTGTTTTGGCGGTGAAAAAATATCGTTTGATTGAGGCAGGGGATAAAATAGCCGTTTGTATTTCGGGTGGGAAAGACAGTATGTTGCTTGCAAAATTGATGCAGGAATTGCACAGACACAGCGAAGTGCCGTTCGAGCTGATTTTTTTGGTGATGGACCCTGGATACAACGAGAAAAACAGAAAGAAAATAGAAGAAAACGCCTTGCTTTTAAACGTGCCGTTGACGGTGTTTGAGAGTGACGTGTTCGCGGCTGCGGATTCGGCGTGCGCAGACGCGCCGTGCTATCTTTGCGCAAGAATGAGGCGCGGTCATCTTTATGCGAAGGCAAAGGAGCTGGGCTGTAATAAAATTGCGTTGGGGCATCACAAAAGCGACGTAATAGAAACGACGTTGATGGGAATGTTATACGGCGGACAAATACAGGGCATGTTGCCAAGGATTAAGAGTACCAATTTTGAGGGTATGGAATTGATTCGACCTATGTATTGTGTTTTGGAGAGCGACATCTTGCGTTGGAAAGAATATAACGATTTGGATTTTATCGCTTGCGCTTGTAAATTTACGCAAAATTTGACGGGGAGCGACGAAGATACTTTTTCGGCGCGCAGAAAAGTGAAAGAATGGATTGCGGAATTAAAAAAGGAAAATCCCAACGTTGAAAACAATATTTTTCAAAGTATTCATAACGTACAGTTGGATACGTTGGCGGAATACAAACAAGAAGGAATCAAACGTTCGTTTTTGGATAAATTTGAAAAATAGGTTATACCAAACGGTTTGCGCGCATATTATACGGTATGCAAGAAAATGTAATTCATTCGGTTGTTATCGAACAAAAGAAAACGCTGACAATCAGCGGTGTGGAAAGCGTGGCGGCGTTTTCCGAGGTGAAAATCGTTCTTTCCCTTATCGGCGGAGAACGTATGCACGTGGTTGGTTCGGGATTGAAGATTACGGGGTTTTCAAAAACCAGCGGTTCGTTTACGGCGGAGGGTACGATTATGGGCGTATCGTACGGCGGAAAGAGTTTTGCCGCGCGGATTTTTAAATAAATGGATTCTCAAAATCAATTTATTTTGTTTTTTATCAGCGTTGCAATCGGCTTTTTAGGTGGCGTACTGTACGAAATATTTGGTGTGATCCGTTCGCTTTTTAAATGCCCCAAAGGAAAAAATAAAGCGTTGGAGATTGCGCTCGATATCGGGTTTTTCCTCACGTTTGCATTTTTAACAATCGTAGGCGCGTATGCGTTTCGTTTTCCGTCTTTTCGGGTATATATGTTTATAGGATATGCGCTTGGTGGGGGATTATATTTAAAAACATTGCACATAATGGTTGCTTTTTTTAAAAAAATATGCTATAATAAAATTACCCAAGTGGTGAAAAAGGTAAAAAAAGCGAGAAAAAACTCTTTAAAAGAGGTGGATATAGAATGACACAAGAGAAAATGAGAAAGGTAATAACGGCGTGCGTTTCAGCCGCTACCGTTTTGATTGTGTTTTTGCTTTCCTTTTTGATTTATCAGGGAATCAGCATGGCGATTTTAGATAAGAAAATTGCAAAGGCACAAGGCGAGGTTGCGTATTGGACGGAACGCGTTGAAACTGCTGAAAACGACTTGGATTATTACGAATCTGAATTTTATTTAAATTGGGCGTTGCAGGAATTGAACGCTTTGCAGGGAAAGAAATAATGAATGATAAATTTGCCGTCGTTGACGTCGGCTCGAATTCCGTTCGCCTCATGTTCGTGGCGGACGGAAAAGTTTTATATAAAACCTTAAAAACCACTCGTTTAGGCGAGGGGATTGCCGATTCACCCTACTTAAAAGAGGAGGCTATCGAACGTTCGGCTGTTGCCGTATCCGAATTTTTTCACCGCGCAAAATCCGAAGGCGCAGAGGCGGTGTACGGCTTTGCGACGGCGGCGGTGCGGTCTGCGAAAAACGGCGCGGAATTTGTGAAAACAACGTATGAAAAATGCGGTTTGGATATCGAGGTTATCTCAGGGGAAACGGAGGCGGAAATTGGCATTTTGGGCGCGCTTGGAAACGCGGATGGCGGCGTGATAGACGTCGGAGGGGCGAGTAGCGAACTCGTCGTGAAAAAAGACGGGAATTTGATATTTAAAAAGAGTGTCGATATCGGCGTCGTGCGCTTGAAAGATAAGTGCGGACGAGAGAAAACCGCCTTAGAGCAGGCGGCAAAAAATGCAGTTAAAACGTTTGGACAAGTCCCTAAAAATGTGGATTTGTATGCGATTGGGGGAACGGCAACCACGTTGGCTGCGCTGGCGTTGGGCTTGGAAACGTATGATTCTCAAAAGATTACGGGTACGGTCATTACGCGTGAGGAAATGAAAGCGTTTTCACAAAAGTTGCTGTCTATGACGGTGGAAGACATTGCCGCTTTGCCGTGTATGCCAAAAGGCAGAGCGGACGTTTTGGCTGGCGGCGCGGTGTTGTTGTCCGTGTTGATGGAAGAACTTGATTTTTCAAAAATTACGGTCAGCGATAGGGATAATTTGGAAGGATATGCAATCAAAAAAGGATTGCTGAACTAATGAAATGAAAAGAAGAATTTCTTCCCTGTTTGCAGGGCTTTGCACAATTTTATTGGCGGCGGGGTTTACGGTAACGTTCGCGCTTGCTTGGAAAAAAGGCATAACGGCAGGTATAAACAGCCTCGTTGGTTTTTTTCTGTCCATTGCGCTTGCGCCTATTTTTCACGAATTGGGGCACGTGTTTTTTGCGAAAATTGCAAATATGGAAACCGTTTACGTCAAATGTTTTTGCTTTAAAATTTCTGTAAAAAACGGCAAACGCCGCTTTTCGTTTGCGTCGCCGTTTGCGCCCGACCAAACGCAGACAATCCCCAAAAAAGGCGGAAATATGCAATCTCGCGCAGGGTTGTATACGCTTGGCGGAATGATTGTTGAAGGTATAACGCTTATCGTTGTCGTGGCGTTGGCATTGCTTTGGTCGATTACGGGTTTTAAAAACGTAGCCTTTTTGTTTTGGGGACTTGTTCCGTATATGGCGTATTTGTTTTTGTTTAACCTAGCGCCAGCCGAATATCCTTTGGGAAAAACGGATATGGCGATATATCTTGGAATAAAACGCGGCGGCGACGTGGAGAAAAATATGTTGTCCGCTATGGAAATTCAAGGGGAATTGTACGAGGGGAAAAGTTATGCGCAAATCCCAAAAGATTTATATTTTGACACGCCTCAACTTCGCGAGGATGAGCCGCTTTTTCTGATTATGTTGGATTTGCGATATCGTTATTTCTTGGAAACGGACGATATGAAAAACGCAACGGTTGCGCTCAATCGTTTGGCGCAGTTGCAAGGCTATCTTTCCGACGAGGAAGTGGAAAACGTAGCCGCAGAGCTTGTCTATCTTCATTCGATACGAGGCGAATTGGATTTGGCGGAAGAAAGCAGCAAACTGTGCCGAAACCTTTTAATGCAAGATACGTTGACGGCGAAACGCATTTTATTGGCTTTTTCCTTGGCTAGCGGAACGACGGACGCAATAGAACCGTTGCAACGGCAGGCGAAAGAAGCGGCGAAAACGGAACGGATACTCGGAGTGAGAAAATTTGAAGAAAAATTGATTTCGCGGATTTTGCAAGCATAAAAACCATAGAAAAGCAAACACTGTGAAAAAAGGCGAAAGGACAATCGTATGGAAACAATACAGTATAAAGGAAAAAACAAATGTCAAAAACGAGAAGCGGGGATTTTAATGCCCGTTTCTTCTTTGCCTTCAAACGAGGGGATTGGAACTTTGGGGAAAGGCGCGTATCGGTTTGTAGATTGGCTCTGCAATGCAAACATGAAAATTTGGCAGGTGTTGCCGTTGTTGCCCACGGGCTATGGCGACAGCCCCTATCAATCGTATGCGTCTGATGCTTTGAATTATTATTTTATTGATTTGGAAACGTTGGAAGAAGAGGGATTATTGAAAAAAAACGATTATCAGGATATCGTATGGAGCGAAAACGTTCGCCGTGTGGACTACGGAAAATTGTTTGAATACAAAGCGGAAATTTTAAAAATAGCCTTTTCGCGCTTTGATAAAACCGCGAAAGATTGGGTTTCGTTTTTGGCGGAAAAACGGTATTTGGATTTTGCTGTGTTTATGTCGTTGAAAACAAAATTTTCCTATGCGCCTTGGACGGATTGGGAAAAGGAATATAAAATTTATGACGAAACCCGTATACAAAGATACGTGGAAGAACACCGCGCAGACGTTGAATTTTGGCAATTTACGCAATATTTGTTTTTAAAACAATGGAATTCTTTGTTGAAATACGCCCACGAAAGAAAGGTTTTTATTATGGGTGATATGCCAATTTACGTGTCGTACGACAGCGTGGAGGCTTGGAAATACGGCAAAGACTTGTTTATGATGGACGAAAACGGTAACCTTTCTATGCTTGCAGGCGTACCGCCCGACGCGTTTTGTGAGGACGGGCAATTTTGGGGCAATCCCGTTTACGATTGGGATAAATTGAAAACGACGAATTACCGTTGGTGGAAAGACCGAATCCGTTACGCATTTACTTTGTACGATATTTTGCGGATAGACCATTTCCGCGCGTTTGACCGCTTTTACGCGATTCCGTCGGGCGCGGAAACGGCGAAAGAGGGAGAATGGTTGGACGGACCAAAAACGGATTTGTTTCAGGATATGCAAACTTGCGCAATCGTGGCGGAGGATTTGGGGATTATCGACGACGGCGTACGGGCGTTGTTGAAGGCAACGGGCTATCCTGGTATGAAAGTGTTTGAATTTGCCTTTGACGGCAATCCTGAAAACGAATATCTGCCGTCTTTGTACAATGAAAACTGCGTGGCGTATACAGGTACGCACGACAACGACACGTTGCGTTCGTTTATCGAACAAATGGATATAAAACAGAGAAAAGACTTTGAAGAAAGGTTGGAAGAGGAATGTCTTGATGCGGACGTGGCGTATTTAACCGAAACGATTGAGGACGAATGTAAGAGCGTAATCGAGTTGTTATTCGCTTCCAAAGCAAACCTCGTTATTATTCCGATGCAGGATACGTTGTTTTTGGGCGAAGAGGCTCGTTTGAACGCGCCTGCTACGGTGTCCAATCGAAATTGGACGTTCCGATTTATTGAAACGGATTTAAAAAATCGTACGGCGGCGTGGTTAAAAGAATTGACGGAAGAATATAATCGATAAAACGGCAGAAAACGGTATAACGAAAAAAATCTCTTTTTGCGTAAAAGAGATTTTTTTCTTGCATAAAAATACGCGAGAAAAGAAACACTAAAAGAAAAGGCGTAAGCAAATAAGGAGGAGAAAATGAAAAAATCTATTAAAACCGCTTGCGGTTTGTTGGCTATGTGTACGGCGTTTGGCTTTTACGGTTGTAAAAAAGCGGAAAATGCGGACGTTATCAAATTAACGGTGTGGGTATCGGAGGCGGATAAATCGTTCGCAACGACGGTGGCGGAAGAATTTAAAGAAAAAAATCCCGATAAAAAATATCAAATCGTAATTGATATTCAAGGCGAAAACGACGCGGCAACGCGTGTTTTGAACGACGTGGAAAACGCCGCCGACGTATTTTCTTGCATCAACGACCAGCTTGGTAAATTTATCAACGGCGACGCCTTGGCGAAAATAGCAGGGGAAAGATTGGAACGGGTAAAAGCGGCGAATTCCGAAGATTCAATGTCGTCGGTAACGGCAAAAGTAAACGGGGTTGAGGGAGTATACGGTATGCCGTATACGGATAATACGTTCTTTTTGTATTATAATAAATCGGTTTTATCCGAAACGGACGTTACTAGTATCGACGGGATTTTAAGCAAATGTACGAACAAGAAACAGTTTGCGTTTCCTATGACGGACGGTTGGTATACGACTTCGTTCTATTTTGGAAAAGGGCTTGGATATCAGGTAACCTACAACGACAATCTTGCGGAAACGAGCATTTCTTGCGATTTCGACAATGAAACGGGTGTGGCCGTTACCGAGGCTATGTGGAATTATGCGAAAGATGCAAGAGTAAAAGCGGACGCAAACGATTCAAAAATTACCGCGGGTTTTAACGACGGGTCTATCGTCGCGGCGGTGTCGGGGATTTGGAATCGAAAAAATATCGAAGAATATTTAGGTGAAAATTTTGCGGCGACAAAATTGCCTACGTACACCTTTAATAAAGGAAAAACGGGTGAAGAACAGGTGCAACTTACCGCGTTTGCAGGGTATAAATTGATGGGCGTCAATAATTATTCTAAAAATAAAACGGACGCGATGGATTTTGCCGAATTTTACACGAATAAGGAAAATCAAATCAAACGTTTTGAAAAACGTGGTTTGGTGCCGACGGACGTTTCCGCGCGCGCAGATGAAAAAGTGCAATCGGATATCTGCGCGAAAGCGATTACCGAGCAATTAAAGCACAGTAAAATTCAAAAGGACGTACCCTCTACTTTGTGGGTGCCGATGGAAGGTTTGGGTTCGGCAATGGTAACGGGCGCGCAAAGCGGTTCGTTTAATTTAAAAGAACAGTTAAAAGCGTGCGTAGACGCGATTGAAAAAACGGGGAAATGATAAAAAACTCTGTCGTAAAAAACGGATAGATGGGGGGTATGCGTTGTGTCAAAAAAGAACAAGATAAAAAAATCGGGAATAGGCAAGGATTTGATTTCCGCCTTTAAAAACGGATCGCATGCGACTCGGCTTTCTTTTCTCGTAATGGGCTTTGGACAACTTTTTCGAGGTCAAATCGCAAAAGGCGCGGTGTATCTGCTGACGGAAGTGATATTTTTACTGTATATGATACTGTTCGGCGGCAGATATATTATACACCTGTTTTCGGGAAATCTCGGTACGAAACTCTCGGGCGAACAATGGAACGAAGCGTTGCAAATTTTTGAAAAAATACAAGGACACAACAGCTTTTTAATCCTGCTCTACGGGGTTGTTAGTTTGGTGGTAATCGCCTTATTCCTCGTCGTTTGGGCAATGAACGTCAAGGGCAGTTTTCAAAACGATTTACGCCTAAAAAACGGCGAACGGTTGAGTACGTTTAAAGAGGATATTCACGCGCTTTTAAACGAACGCTTTTATGCGCCGCTGCTCGCATTGCCGTTTTTGGGGTTGATTGTCTTTACGGTGATGCCGCTTGTCTTTATGGTGCTGATCGCGTTCACCAATTACGATTACGCGCATATGCCGCCTGGAAAATTATTTGATTGGGTAGGGATTGAAAATTTCAAAACAATGTTTTCCTTATCGGGCGGAAATTCGGGGTTCGCTATGGTGTTTCTGCGCGTGTTGCTTTGGACGTTCGTATGGGCGTTTTTCGCAACGTTCACCAACTACTTTTTCGGGCTGATCGTCGCGTTATTGATTCAGAAAAAAGGCATACGATTAAAAGCGCTTTGGCGTACGCTGTTCGTGGTGGCAATCGCCGTGCCGCAATTTGTAACCTTGCTGCTTATGCAAAAAATATTGGACGGGGACGGGATTTTAAATAAACTTCTCGGAACGAACATTTTATGGCTTGCCGATCAACGTAATTTTTCATTGTTGCCAAGGCTGATGATTATCCTTGTCAATATTTGGATAGGCGTGCCGTATACCTTGCTAATGTGTTCGGGGATTTTGATGAACATTCCGGCGGATTATTACGAGGCGGCAAAAATCGACGGAGCGTCGCCCGTTAGAATTTTCTTTCATATTACTTTGCCGTATATGTTGCATATCACTACGCCGTATTTGATTACGCAGTTCGTGGGGAATATCAACAATTTTAACGTCATTTGGCTGTTGACGGGCGGCGGACCTGTGGACAACGTGTATTACGGCAGCGGTTCGGGCGCGCAATCGACGGATTTGTTGGTTACTTGGCTGTATCGTTTGACTACCGACCAAAACCCGAAATATAACGTTGCGTCCGTAATCGGGATTGTGATTTTCGTGATCAGCGCCGTACTTTCTTTGATTACGTTCAATCGTACGTCGTCGGCAAAGAGCGAGGAGGCTTTTCAATAAGGAGGCTTTTCAATAATGAGCAAAAATATTGCAAAAATACGCAGACATTTTTCTACGGCGTTGACGTACGCGGTGTTGATAACATTGGGCATTGCTTGGGTGTTGCCGATTTGCTATCTTGTATATACGGCGTTTCGGATTACCCCGTCTACGGGCATTATCAATACGCTGTTTCCCGATAATTTACAGTTGGGGATTGGAAATTTTATACGGCTGTTTCAAGATACAATGTTTTTAACGTGGTTAGGGAATACAATGTTCGTTGCCATATGTTCGTGTGCGTTGACGACCACGTTTATTTTAATGGTTAGTTACGCGCTGTCAAGATTGCGCTTTCGTTTGAGAAAACCTATCATGAACGTTTTGTTGGTATTGGGTATGTTTCCCGGGTTTATGAGTATGATTGCCGTATATTTCATTTTAAAGGCAATGGGGTTGACCAATTCGTTGCTCGCGCTGATTTTGGTGTATTCGGGCAGCGCCGCGCTGTCGTATTATATCTGCAAAGGTTTTTTTGACACCGTACCTCGGGCAATGGAAGAGGCGGCGATTTTAGACGGAGCGTCGCAACCCGTGGTGTTTTGGAAAATCATTTTACCAATGGCAAAACCCATTATCGTATATACGGTGCTGACTTCGTTTATATCGCCTTGGTGTGATTTCATCTTTGTCAATACGATTATCAGCGATAGAGAATTGTATACCGTTGCGCTTGGATTGTATAAAATGATCAATGCGGAAAAGAACAGTTTTAACGACAATTTCACCGTGTTTTGCGCGGGCGCGTTCGTCGTTGGTGGCATTATCGTAACGCTGTTTATGAGTATGCAACGTTATTACGTCGAGGGGGTAACCAGCGGCGCAGTAAAAGGATGAGGAAGTTTGGCGGAATGGTCAAGACCATTCCCTACGATATGCTTGTCATTGCGAGGAGCAAAGCGACGAAGCAATCTAACGGATTGCCGCGCTCCACTTTCGTTACACTCGCAATGACGTGCGTTTGTCCTGCCAACCGCATTCTCCTCGCATCAACCTTTGTAGGGAACAGGCTTGCCTGTTCCGCATTTTTTTGTAAAGAAACAAAAATTCCATAAAACTCCTTTTGGGAAAACCATTGACAAAGAAAAATATTAGTGATATAATATATCTTAGAATGGTAAAATGTATTATTCGACAAAAAATGATTTTAATTTATTAGGAGGTTTTGCGATGAAAAGCAAAATGAAAACTTTGAAATTGGCGGCATTC